>NZ_DALZPU010000003.1:0-328253 GCF_032017465.1 Moraxella sp. CTOTU47616 | reverse complement strand
GTTCGCCCATGTGAGAGTAGGTCATCGTCAGCTCCCTATTCCAAATCACCCCCCCTTACATCAGTAAGGGGGGGGTTGGTCTTTGGAATTCTCAAGGAAGTTTTGCATATTGACGTTGAAAAATTGGCATAAAAGCCTTCTAACCAAGGCTTCAATCTCAGATGTTTATGCCAAAATTAATCGATTTTTTCAACGTTAACTTTCATATCTTTTAATTCAAATGGCGCGAAAAAAGTCGCAAAAGCAACATCCGCAGCATCCCTTCCATAACCTAAGATCACACGACCGCCTTTGGGCGATGATTGCGTTGCGTCAAATGTGTACCAACGGTCGCCAATAAAAACCTCATACCACGCATGTAAGTCCATTGGGTCAAGTTGATATAAGTAGCCAACTACCATGCGAGCGGGCATATCTAATGCCCGTGACAGACTAATACCCAAATGGGCAAAGTCACGACAAACGCCCTTTTTATGTTGCCACGTATCTAGTGCTGTGGTCTCTGCTGTACTACTCCCATATTGGTAAGTAAAGTTTTGGTGAATATAGGCGCAAATTGCCGCCGCTTTGTCATAACCTTCGGCAAAGTTTTGGGTTATCATTTGGGCTTCTTGAAGTAGAAATTCTGGTAGACAATAGCGACTGGGTAACAAATATACCATTGTATCTGAAGGCAGCTGCTCAATCGGTGTTTTTGGCATACCGGGTGCGACATCTATCCATTCACTGGTGTATAGTTCAACTGTTAGGCGAACTTGGTAATCCCCCATCGGAAATAAAACCCTGTCACATAAGTTACCAAAATTGTCGTTATAGCTTGTAACTGCTAGGGGTGGCGTTACTTGCCATTCTTCTTGAGTGATCTGCTGTGCTAACCCTGATTGCGGTCTTAGTAGAAACACCGCAGGGGTTGGCTGAGAAAAGTGATAATCGAGTTGGCAAGTGGCGCGTAATTTCATCATAGATTTTTCATCAAATAAGGTGACAACACTAACTGAAAATTGCAAGGTGGAGTGATTGCTGCAAAAAAACTAGCAGAAAGCTTAGAATTTATGCCATTATCAGTAAAATGGCAATCAATATTTATAGATTTTATTTGCATTTAAATTCGCATGATTCAAAGCTTGGCTATCAATGCTCGCGGCAGTATATATTGTGAAAATTATAGGATTAATCTATGGTAGAATGAGAAAATTTTTATAACCCATTACCATCATGACATCACCTAGTTCAAATCAGCGTCCTGATAAGTTTGCTAGCCATTTAGCCAACCATTTAGATGGGTATGCCGCGCAGACCAAGGGAAAAACGGGTCTCAAACGTATCATCAATGCCGCAGGTTACTCGAAAGATGGTTTAGTTGCGGCATATCAAAATGAAGCGGCTTTTCGACAGGTTGCATGGCTCAATAGCATTTTATTAGTTGTGCTGATTTTTTTACCTTTTATGATGCCGATTAAAATGATACTGGTGTTTTCATCGTTTTTTTCTCTTATCGTCGAGTTGTTTAATACCGGTATTGAAGCGTCAATTGACCATACATCGACAGAACGTCATCCGTTGGCAAAGATTGGTAAAGATGTAGGTTCTGCCGCGCAGCTATTAGCCTTGACGATGCTGTTTTTGTTATGGATGATGGCGCTATATACGACTTTTATTAATTTCTATTAATCAATGCTGGGCTAATTTTGCAATTGAGTAGAACCAATTTTCTATGAGCATCTATATCGGAACAGGGGGATACAGTGATACGGATTTTTTGGGAATCCTATATCCCGCTGACACCAAAAAAACCGAATTTTTAACCGAGTATAGTCGTCATTATGCCACTGTTGAAATCAATAGTAGCTTCTATGCGCCTTTAGGTCGAAAAGCGTATGAAGGTATGCTCAAAAAATCCAACGGGCAGCTAAAATTTTCGATTAAGATTCACCAAGATTTTACCCACCGATTAACCGCCACTGCAGAGACCGCGCAAGCTTTTTTGCAGGCGATTGAACCTATCTTGACGGCAGATTGCTTGGCTGCGTTATTGATTCAATTTCCGCATGGTTTTGATAGAACGGTGGCACATCGTCAGTATTTGGCAACCTTGACCAGTTGGTTTGATGGGTTACCATTGGCGATAGAGTTTCGCCACCAAAGCTGGCATATCCCGCAAGTTTACGCCAGTTTTCAGCAGCAAAATTTGATTTGGTGTAGTGTGGACTACCCAAATATTCATGGTTTACCGCCCAGTCGGCTGTTGTTTACTAGCCGCATCGGTTATTTACGCATGCATGGGCAAAACTTAGACTGGTGGGATGCCCATTCGGCGGCCGAGCGGCATGATTATCGCTACAGTAATGTAGAAATGCAAGCTTGGGCAAAGACCATTGCCAATCAACAAGCCAATTTTGATACCTTGTATATTTACTTTGAAAATACGGTAAAAGGTCACGCGGTGTATAATATTGAGATGCTCACACAAGCGCTCATAACCGAAGGTATCACAGTCGTCAGTCCGTTGATAGCGAATGATGAATAACTAAACAGCAGCTATCAACAAAATCATTCACTTGAAAATGTAATTTTTGCTATCATAAACAGTTTTACTTTTCATCATTTAAATTTCTAATTTGGAAGCATGGTTAAGCGGTATGACTGATTTTGCGATTGGACAACGTTATCTGTCGGATACAGAGAATGAATTGGGGCTGGGCGTCGTCGTGCTCGTTGATGAACGCTGTGTGCATATTTTGTTCCCGCAAAGTGAAGAAACGCGTGTGTATGCCAAGACATCGGCGCCTTTGTCGCGTGTGACCTTTAAAGCAGGGGATACCATATATGACCAAGATGGCGCATCGTATGTGGTCAGCGATTTTGAAGAAGCCAATGGCGTCTATAAATACTCGGTTGAAGGTCATGACCGTGCGATTATGGAAACGCGCCTTGCGGCTAATATTAATTTGGCAAAACCACTTGAGCGCTTGCTCGCCAGTCGTATCCACCAAAATGATTGGTACGAACTGCGCCAAGAGCTACTGCGTACCCAAGCCTATTTGGCGTCTCATCCACTAAGAGGCTTGATGGGTGCACGTGTCGATATTATTGAGCATCAGCTGTATATCGCCCATGAAGTAGGTAAACGTATCGCGCCGCGCGTGCTGCTTGCCGATGAGGTAGGGCTTGGCAAGACGATTGAAGCGGGTCTCATTATTCACCAGCAACTCATCACCGGCAAATCTGAGCGTATTTTGATTTTGGTACCTGATAGTTTGCAGTACCAATGGATGATTGAAATGCGTCGTCGTTTTAATCTTGAATTTGCTATTTTTGATTTGGTCAGAACCGCAGCGATTGCAGAGCATGACCCTGAGCAAAATCCTTTTACGACTGAGCAGTTGATTATTGCCAGTATCGATTTGCTACTCGACCATGAAGATTTGCATGAAAAAGCCTTGGAAGCGGGGTTTGATTTGCTGGTTGTGGATGAAGCGCACCATCTGCATTGGGACAGTGAGCAAGGGGGCAATGACAAATACGATTTGGTTGAAGATTTGGCTGAACAAACCGCAGGTGTGTTGTTACTCACAGCAACCCCTGAGCAGTTAGGTTTAGAAAGCCATTTTGCGCGGTTACGATTGTTAGATCCCAATCGTTTTAATGATTTAGACGACTTTATCGATGCAGAAGAAAATTTTGCGCAAACCGCAGCAATTGCTGAGGTGTTATTGAGTGACCAATCGCTGTCAGATAACCAAAAATCAGCGTTAGCTCAGTTGTTAGGTCACGACATCAGTGATGACGAGCAAGGTCGTGCGCGCGCCATCAATGAATTGTTAGATCGTCATGGTACTGGTCGTGTGCTATTTCGCAACACCCGTGAGAGCGTGTCTGAGCTTATTTCTGGCTTCAAAGGTCGGCGCTCAATGGCGTATCCGCTGCCGCTACCGATAAGTTGGCAAGACAGTTATCACACCCAAGGTAAATTGCGCGAACAATTATGGCCAGAAGAGTTACAGCCCGATGGCAGTTGGCTGGAACAAGACCCGCGAGTGCCTTGGTTGGTTGATTTGCTTAAAAACACCTTAAAACATCAAAAGGTGCTACTGATTGCGCGCAGTGGGGCAACGGTTGAGAGTTTAGAGGCAGTATTACGATTGCATGCGGGCATTAAAACCGCGATTTTTACTGAGCAGATGACCCTACTGGAGCGCGACCAAGCGGCTGCGTATTTTGCCGATATTGAAGGCGCGCAAGTATTGTTGGCGTCTGAAATTGGCTCTGAGGGGCGTAATTTTCAGTTTGCCAGTGATTTGGTGTTGTTTGATTTGCCCGCCAATCCTGATACATTAGAGCAGCGGATTGGCCGCCTTGACCGTATCGGTCAGCAAAACGAGATTACCATTCATGTGCCTTTTGTCGAAGGCACGGCAACTGAACGTATGTACCGCTGGTATAACGAAGCGCTAAACATTTTTAACCAAATCTCACCCACGGCGCAAACCGTTCAAGAGCAGTTTATTGTGGATTTAAAACCGCTACTTGAAGGGCAAAAAGTCGAAGATGAGGGTCAAGAAATTACTTTAGATCAGTTGATTGAAGAAGGCAACGCCCAGCGCATCGCACTAGAAGCAGCCATGCAAGCAGGGCGTGACAGACTGCTTGAATACAATTCTTGTCGCCCGCGTGTGGCCAGTAAAATCGCTTACACCATGCGTGATTTTGATGATACCCACATGTTGCCACGTTTGTTTGAACGCTTTATGTCGTCCATCAATATGGAATATAGTGGACAGCGTGATGGCTCATTGATGCTGCATCCGAGCGATGAAGTGCAAGTGCAAGGACTGGCCGTACCTGAAGATGGTATGACCTTGACCTTTGAGCGTGACCAAGCGTTACTACGCGAAGACATGGAATTTATGACTTATGAGCATCCTTTGATGCAAAGTATCTTTGAAACGGTCAACGCAGGCACGTTTGGTAATACCACGGTTGCAACTTTGCAAAGTAATGCTATGCCTGAAGGACTGGTATTGGTCGAAGTCAATTTTCGTGTTGAAGCGATTGCGCCAAAGCTACTTAATTTACCCGCATTTTTGCCAAAGCCGCTCATTCGGGTGTTTTTAAGCCAGCAAGGGACTGATTTTAGCGATAAAATTGCGCCTGATATGATTGTGTCGCATATTCATCGTTTGGATAAAACCCGAGCGCGTCAAGTCATCAAAGCGCGTAAAGACATCATCGAAGTGCGCTATGAGCAAGCAGTAACATTGGCAAACCAGCAATTACCTGCGATAAGTGAGCAAGCCAAAGAGGTATTTAATCAGCGCTATGAGCGTGAAGTGGAGCGCCTGCAATATTTGCAATCCATCAATCCGAATGTACGAGACGCAGAAATCAATCAATTAAAACGTTTGCAAGAACAAGGCTTACATGCACTAGGTCATTTATCCTTAATTCCTGATAGTATCCGTGTGCTAGTCGCTGTCAAGCCCGCTTAATTGTTGTTTTGAATTTAGGTTAATTTAGGTTAAAGGTCAGCTTATATTAGGCTGACCTTTGTTATATGTTTGCATTTTCCATTTTGTGGTTAAGACCAGTTACCAGGTCTAGTTGCCAGGTCTATTTATCAGGCTTAGTTAGCAAAGCTAGTTATTTACACCTCAGGATTCACCACACTCATACTAAATTTAAGTCCGATACTAAGCAGTACAATCGCCAGTGGCAACAGCACCATCGCAATGCGTTGGGTTTTATACCTAACAGGCGGCTCCTTACTAACTTTAGATAATAAAAAACATAGCATACCCGCGACCAATGTCAAAATCCCTAGACCTAAACAAAGAAAACCTAAATAATTCATCTGTTTACCCATTACCTATACTGATATGTTTGACGGGTGTAAATTACACAATACGACCCATCGATATTTGTTGAAACACGATTGTTGCCTTAGACAACTTTGATTATAATCTAACAAGACTCATAGGACATGAGATTTATTTTTAGCCGCAATACAAGGATGGTGATATGAGTGGCTCGACGATACAGACTTTAGACATACAACATCTATACCAGTCCCCGTTTGATACACTAAGCGCTCAGCAGCGAACCTATCTGCAGCAGCACAGTAAAATCGTCTATTTGGACAACTTGCAGCCCATACCCACTGGATGGCAAGGGGATTTTTTTATTCTCCTTAAAGGCTTTGTTCATCAATTACAAGGTGATGCGTTGATTGCTACCTTAAATGCAGGCGATTGGTTTGATACCAAGGTCAGGCAAAACGGTGTGTTCAACTTTATCACCCAGCAGCAAAGTCTGATGTACCGTATCGATGGCCAAGTGCTAAGCGCAATCACTGAGCAAAATCCCAGCTTAAAAAACGCCTTGTTTGCCGATGTCGCTGCCCGTCTTAACCATCACCAAGCCCGCCTTGCCCAAAGTGAAAGTCAAAAACTGCTATATCAACCGATTGCCAATTTGGGACAGCATATCAAACCACCGCATTTTGTCGATGATACGGCAACCCTATACGATGCCACCATGGCGATGAACCAATTTGACATCAAGCATATTTTGGTTAAGTCACAAGCGCGAATGACCGAAGCGGAGCGTGACAAACTCATCGCACAAGGCGTCGAAAAATCCACCATCGCAGCGTATGTCGAGCGCATCGGTATTTTTACCCAAACCGATGTGTGCCGAGCGATTGGACAAAAAGTTGATTTTGCCACTACGCCTGTGCTGGACTTTACCAATTTTAAAATCCATACCGTGCATCAATCGCAAGATGTCAGTGAAGCCTTGCTAACCATGCTACAAACTCGTACCCACCGTTTACCCATTATTGACAGTCAAGGTCAAATCATTGGGATTTTGGGGCAAACCGAATTACTGAGCTTTTTAACCAACCATTCCAATCTTATCGTCGCTCGTATTGAGCAAGCGCAGAGCTTAGAGGATGTTGCGGTGGCGGTGGAATTGATTGGTAAATTTATCCGTGAGCAGCACGCCAGCGGCATCAAAATCCATGTTATCAGCCGTATGGTGCAAAGCTTGAATTTACAAGTGTTCGCCAAGGTATGGCAGCTGATTGTGCCTGCTATCACCTTCTACAATACCTGTCTGTTTGTGATGGGCTCAGAAGGGCGTGGTGAACAAATCTTGCGTACTGACCAAGACAACGCGCTAATTATCCGCAATGGTTTTAAAGATGACAATCTGCCCAGCTATGCGGCGCAGTTCAATGAGGCATTGGCGAATATGGGTTATCCCTATTGTGATGGCAAGATTATGCTTAGCAACGAGCGTTGGCGAAAAACTTCAACCGCCTTTGAAAAACAAATCACCGCATGGTACGTGAGTGGCAGTAGTGAAGATATGATGTGGATTGCGACCTTAGTCGATGCGCATTTTGTTTGCGGCGATATTAAGCTCTTTGAGCAGCTGCAAAAACATTGGCAAGTCAGCGCGAAAAATGTGGCGACTAGCAACTTTATCAACCGTTTTGCCAAACCAATTTTGCAATTTGGCGATAGCAGTGGTTGGTGGCAAAAATTTGTCGGTGGCAGTGAGACTGATATTGACCTAAAAAAAGCAGGGATATTCCCGATTGTCCATGGCGTGCGAGCCTTGTCACTGGAATATCATA
The DNA here is from genome assembly GCF_032017465.1 of Moraxella sp. CTOTU47616. Classification (NCBI taxonomy): domain Bacteria; kingdom Pseudomonadati; phylum Pseudomonadota; class Gammaproteobacteria; order Moraxellales; family Moraxellaceae; genus Moraxella; species Moraxella sp. CTOTU47616. Next base: position 320,611 of record NZ_DALZPU010000003.1, on the reverse strand, counting down.
TCACTGATACCAACACCAGAAACCGGCTGCAGCAGCTGGCACAGCAACACGTGCTAGATGATACCATGGCGCAAAATCTGGCAGAAGCACTGGATTTTTTTATGGCAAAACGACTGGATGTGGCATTGACCACACAAGATAGAAAAGCGCGAGTGGTAAATCCCAATCACTTATCAGCCCTAGAAAAAGACTTGTTAAAAGAATGTTTGGCGATGGTCAAAGATTTTAAAACCTTTATTACCCATCATTATCGCCTAGATATTTTTTAATTAAAGATATTTTTTAACGAAATAGATAGTGTTAATTGCCTAGAGAAAAACCATGTTTAATCGCATCAAAAATCTGTTCGACGGTCAAAAACTTGAGCGACAAAAACAGCGGCTCAGCAAGCCGGAGTACGCTTATCTGTTTGATAACCCGCTATCTAAAGTCCCCAATGAGTGGGTGAGCCTAGATCTAGAAATGACCGGGCTTAATGCCAAACAAGATTATATTTTAAGTGTCGGTGCAGTACGGGTACGCAAAGAAAGTGACGGGTTTGTGATTGATACCGATAGCGCGCTGTCATTGGTATGCCGTCCGCCTGTGATGCCCACCGATGACACCATTGTGATTCACGGATTAAGACCGATAGATGTCGACAATGGCTTATCGTATGACGAGATGCTCACCCAATTATTGCCCATGCTTAAAAACCGTCCGATAATTGGGTTTTGTGTGGACATGGATATGGCGTTTTTAAATGCCATTGCCAAACCGTTTTTAGGGGTGGAACTGGCTAATAAACTTGTCGATGTCAGTCGCTTGTATCAACAAAATCAGCATCGACATGACCCCAGCCAAGTTGGGCAGTTACCACACCTCAATCAACTGCTAGAAGAATACCAAATCCCGCGATTACCTGCACATAATGCCCTCAATGATGCCATTATGACTGCCATGTTATTCACCCACTTGATGCAGTCATAGCGGGCTTATGAAGTCATAAAAGCTAACCGACATAAAAAAACTCTCATCATGAAAGTTTTTTATCTAAAAATGACTTTATTTTTTGCTAGCCGCGGCGTCTGCGCCTTTTGGTTTGATGCCTGCTTCCTCAGTTAATTGCATCAACATGGTACGGGCTTCTTCGGCAGATTTTTGCGCTTTTTCCATCGACTTAGCAATTTCTGGATTGGTCTCTGGGGTTGCCGTTGGTTTTTTGATTAAAGCCGCCGTACCGGCACGGCTATTGGTGATACTTTCAACCATTTTATCGCGGGTTTGTGCGACACGCGGGTCATTAAATTTTAGTTTGTTGAGCGTGGCTTTTTGCAAGTCTAACTGTGCCACCACTTCTTTAAAGAAAGCTTGTTGGTCAGCAGGCGTTTTGGCGTTTTGCATTTTTTTTGCCATGTCTGCTTGTTTGGCTTGGGTAGTGCGGTCAAGCTCATTTAAGGTTTTAAATAACTGAGTCAAATCCGCTTTTAGGGCAAGATTGGGTGTTGCAGCCGCGGCATTATTGGCGGCAACTGTAGGGGCGCTGCTAACGTTGGCGGTTTTTTCTGCAGTCGCTGGCGTGGTGACAGTAGTTGTGGTTGACGAAGCGGTGGTGGTAACAGCAGCAGCACTAGCAGGCGCGCTAGAGATGGCTTGGGATGCTGCCAAAGGTGCAGTAGTCGTAGAAGCTGACGTGGTGGTAGTCGTCGTTGCAGAAGCAGTGGTGGTTGCGGCTTTGTCATCTTTTTTTGAGCATGCAGATAACGCTAGCACGACACTCATAGCACCTATAGTCATGGCAGAGGTGGCGATAGATTTGTTTAACATAAATTTTTTTAACCTAAATAATTTTGACCCAACACCCCAAAGCAAGGGGTCAGCGTTCTCGATTGAAACCCAAAACGGCAATAGCAGTGACTGCAATGTAGTAATTAGGCGACAGTTTAGCAAATATCTGAAAATTGAAATGTAGAGAATTGCAACAGAAGGCTACGGCAGTTTGTCTAAATGCCTTAATTTTAGCCGATTTGCTATGAAATCAGGTGGATTTTTATGGCAAAAAGCGCTAAGGTGGCAGCTTATTTTTGTCTAGTATAGATTCGTCACATTGTTGCTGTTGTTATGAAAAATTCACGCCAATCCGTGGGTCTGCAAACCCGCGTTACTCAATTATTGTCTTTAAAAACGGGTTTATTGCTAGGGATGGCTTGTTTATCCTTGGTGGGTCATACGTCAGATACCACACAAGTCCAGCCGCCAATGACGACTGACCCAGTGACCAAGCAAAGCCATGCAGTCATGGGGCAGCGCGATCCAGTCAACAAGCTACCTGAAGCGATTCAGGCCAAACTTGCCCAAGCCCATATTCCGACCGATAGTATGAGCATGGTGGTACAACCGTTAACGGACAATCCGCAAAATGCAGCGTCGACTACACCCCAAACGCCTTTGTTTAGTTATAACGCTGATGTGCCACGTACCCCTGCATCTACGCAAAAACTGATTCCCACTTATGTGGCGCTTGATAGTTTGGGCAAAGACTTTGTTTGGCAAACCAAATTGTATCAGCATGGTTTTGTGTGGAAAGGCACGCTTTATGGTGATGTGATTGTGCAGGGCAGTGGCGACCCAAAACTGGAAAACGAGCGCTTGTACCAGCTGCTTGCCATGATCAAAGCACAGGGTATTAAGCAAGTACAAGGCAATTTAATCATCGACAATCAGCAGTTTCAAGGGGTGGATTTTGATGTTAATGCGTTTGATGGTAAAGGCTTACGTCCTTATAATGCCCAGCCCAATGCTTTGTTGACCAATTTTGGTACGGTGGAAGTGGATTTAGTGCCACTGCCAAAACCCAATGCCGCACCGGTCGTAAAACCTAATACCAGCAGTGTCACGCAACCCACAACATCAGCTTCGACAGATATCGACAATCCCGCGGCAAATCTTGAGCAAATCCAAAGCAAACCCTCGATTAATCCCAAAGACGTAGCGGCGTATCAAGTCAGTCTAAAGCCTGCGCTGGCAAACTTTACTATGCCTACAACACTTAAAGCCAGTCAAGCGCCTTGCAATAACAACCAAGACGATTGGATTGGGACATTGACGTCCACAGGATTGAGCTTTCACCAAACCGCGTCCGCCTTCTGTGGTGAGCAAAAGCGCTATCTGACGTTTCCTGATGGAGATGTACTGGTTAAACAACAAATCATCGCCGACTGGCAAAAAATCTTGCCAAATTTTACAGGGAATATTGAATTTGCCAACCCTGCAGTGCCCTATATGCAGCAAGCCAAGGCGATACCGCAAGCGCTACCTTGGTATATTCGCTTATACCTAAAATACTTTGGCAAACCCTTGACCCCAAAATTGGTTGGCTATGTCGCCTCCAATCCATTGCATGAGCAAATCAAAGACATCAATCAGCACTCCAACAATGTGATGACAGAACAAATCGCCTTGTCGCTACCGCTGTATGCCGACAAGCAGCGTATCAGTACTTATCCAAAAACCTTTGCCTACATCCACCAGTGGTGGCAACAAAAGCTGCCCCAAGCACAGCCCCCTGTGATGACTAGAGCCTCAGGTTTATGCCGTGATTGCCGCGTGGCGCCCAATAGTATGTTAGCGCTGCTAACTCTCGCTTATCATTCACCCAATTTTACCGTATATCGTGATTCGTTGGGCGTGGCAGGCGAGTCGGGTACCATCAAAGCGCTGAAATTGCGCCAGCCAAATAACCCTGCCATTGGGCATGCTTGGATCAAAACAGGCACGCTCGATAATGTCACCAGCATGGCAGGCTATGTTCAAGGCAAATCAGGAAAATGGTATGCAGTGGTTGGGATGATTAATGCCGACAATGTCAAAAATAATAGCAATGCCAAAGCTGTGCTGGATGAAATGCTAGCGTGGACAGCGCTGCAGTGATTGGTTTGTGGTTGATTGGCTATTTATCGTGAACATTAAAATACCAATCAATCTGGCGGTCGAATCCCATTTCTAGTAGGCTTGCGGTGATGCGTCCAGTCAAGCCCCACACGGTCTCGCCATCAATGATAAAGCTGGGTGATACCATCACTTGGCGACCCAAATCATACGCATAATCGATAGTCGGCTGGCGAATAAGCGTGGCTAAATCCGCCCAAAATAGCCTTGCAATTTCGCACATCTCTGGCACAAGGTTAACGCTGGGTGGTATCACCCCCACAATCGGCTTGACAGGTCTGCCGCTTTTGGCAAATTGTAGGGGCAATTCGCCGAGCACAGTCACTTGACTGGGATGAATACCCGTTTCCTCATGCGTTTCTCGTAACGCGGTAGCTTGGTTGCTATCGTCCGTGTCTTCGCGTCTACCCCCTGCAAACGATACTTCGCCGGCATGTTCTCGCATATCCGAAGCGCGCAACGAGTACAAAATTTTTGGCTCAGCTTCATTGGTAATGGCGATGAGTACCGAATACGGCTGCGGCGTGGGATCGAATGGCAGTTTTGCGATTCGCTCTGCCAGTTGGGTCAGTAAAGGACTTTGAAATTTAGTTGTGGACATATTTTTTAATTCATCAAAATTTAATGGGCAATTTCGCAATGTTTATAGGGCGCTTTAAGTTGACCGAATTTATCTAAAACTAATTGTCTATTGTCGATATCACTACCAAGCGGTAAAGCTGGCATAGCTGAGACAGGTTTTTGCATATTAGGCTGGGTATGCGGCGCGCTACAACCTGCTAATAATCCCAAACTTAATACCTAGCTAAACATCAAGCTAGATACCAAGTTAAATACTAAGCTAAACTTTCTCATAATCAGCTGCTCAAATCATTTTTATCATGTAAAAACCTGCAATCAATGCTACCATACTTAAAACGACTTTCACCTTACAAAACATAAAAATAATAGGAAAATACCATGCCTTACTGCCTGCAATGCGGTCATCTAGCCGAAACCAAAATCCCGCCGATGGACAGTCGTCCGCGCATCGTGTGTCCGTCTTGTGGCTACATCCATTACGAAAATCCCAAGGTCATCAATGGCTGTTTACTCATTCATGAAGGTAAGGTTTTGCTCTGTCGCCGCGCGATTGAACCGCGTCATGGTTATTGGACGTTGCCCGCAGGCTTTATGGAGCTTGGCGAGACCATGAAAGATGGCGGCAATCGTGAGTGTTTTGAAGAAGCCGAAGCTATCGGTAGTGCATTAGAGTTATATTGTCTATACGACATACCCGATATCGGACAGATTCATGTGATGTTTATCGGCTCGCTCAAAGATGGCAAATTTGGGGTGGGCATCGAGAGTCTAGAATGCGCGCTGTTTGCCGAAGAAGACATTCCTTGGGAAGACTTGGCGTTCCAAAATGTCATTGAAACACTGCAACATTATTTTGCTGACCGCAAAGCAGGGGCGACGCTCGGTAATTTCCCCATCCATCAGCAAGTGATTGTCAAAGACGTGCATTTGGGCGATTAACTGTCCATTTGAACGGTAAATTTTAAACGGCAAATTGTTAGCTAAAAAGATACGGGCGTAGCGCATAGGCTCTAAATATCTAGGCTCCAGAATTTAGGCTCCAGATATTTAGGCTTCAAATATCTCCGCTCTAAATACCTACGTTCTAAATACAACAATGATTGAGCCGCTTTTTTTACTATAAGTCAGTTTTTTAAAATTGCGTGTATTCACCTTTATGCAATATGCAATTTATGTGTAATCAAAGGTTCATGAATGACAAAATCCTAAAAAAAGTCACGCATATATCATTTTGTCGCTATAAAATCTTGCTACAATACTTGAGTGATATATCTTCTATACTAGATAAAAAAACAATATATTTATGGATGATGAGATTACTATGTCGACTAGAAAAACCATTTCCACACCTGCGCAACCACCCCAGCCGGTAACTGATACTTCATCACCAATCACGGCGATAGAACCGCCAAACCCAAACCCCAATCAGCCCACACCACAAGGCACGCCACCACTCAAAGAATTAGTCAAACAATACGATAGCGTATCGTTGCTGCTCCAAGGTGGCGGTGCGCTTGGTGCCTACCAAGCAGGGATTTATGAAGGGCTGCATAAACAAGGCATCAAAATCGACCGTATCTCAGGTATTTCAATCGGCGCGCTCAATACCGCCATTATCGCAGGTAACCGTCCAGAGAACCGCTTGGCAGCGCTACAAGGGTTTTGGAACACCATCACCCATCGTAACTACACCCCTGCAGGGCTGAACATCTACCGTCAAACGGCCAATGAGCTAGATAAACTCAGCAAGATTGACATGGTAAGCCATTTTATGCCTTGGATATTTGAAAATGGCTTTTTAAAGCAGCAGTTGCGGGTGATGGAATCTACCGCTGAGGCTTGGCAAACCATGATTGAAGGACAGCGTGGCTTTTTTAAACCGCGTTATTTTGTGCCGTATGACACCACCCCCAATCACTTAAGCTATTATACCACCGACAAGCTGCGCGAAACCCTGGAGCGTTATTGTGATTTAAAACTGGTCAATGACGTCAATCGGATGAAAGTATCGGTGTCTGCGGTCAATGTGCGTAACGGTAACTTTGCCATTTTTAGCAATGAAAATGAAGAACTGCACTACGATCACTTTATTGCATCGGGTGCACTACCGCCAGGTTTTCCAGCGGTTGAGATTGATGGGGAGTATTATTGGGATGGCGGATTGGTGTCCAACACGCCGCTCAATGAAATCTTAAGCCATGAAGAGCACCTCAAGCAATTGATTTTCCAAGTGGATTTGTGGAATGCCAAGGGCACGGTGCCAGAGAATATGATGGAGATTGACGAGCGCATCAAAGACATTCAATACTCTAGCAAAACCCGCATGGTTACTGACTTTATGGCGCAAAAGCTGCGTTATACGCGCCTTATCAAAGAGTTACTCAAAATCATCGATGACGATGCTAAAGTTGATAAAGTTGAAGAACTGTGCGTCAACAAAGCCCGCGAAATGACGGAAGTCGGTGTCAAAAACGTGATTCATCTGATTTATCACAAAAAGACTTATGAGCGTGGCTATAAAGACTATGAGTTTAGCGCCTCGACCATGCGAGAGCACTGGGAAAGTGGCTTACAAGATATTGAGAACACGTTTCGCCACCCAGATTGGTTTATGTTACCTGAAACCGATGACATCTTTGTCAGCCATGACATCCACCAAAAACGCAAACGACTGGCACAGGTCAGTACCCTGCTAAAAAATCTTGAAGACTAGCAGTCGTTGTACGTTGAATCTTTACAAGCTGAATGCTTATAAAAAGTCAAAAAAAGTGATGGTAGCTAGCCATCACTTTTTTTATGAAAAATCACACCAAATTTGATAAGTCTAAGCTCAGCAATCGGTCAATCGCCTCGCTGCTTTGTGCGATATCTGCAACCAATGCCATCCGCACATGGTTTTTACCAGCGTTACCGCTGTTCTTTTGGTATGGGGGCGTATCACGAGACAGGTAACGCCCTGCAAGCGCATGGATATTTAGCTGTTCATAAATCACTTTGACAAACTGCTCATCATTTTGTACCGGCAACCAAAAATAAAAACCGGCATCAGGACGGCGTAACGGTAATTTGTCTGACAGCTTGTCTATCCACAAATCAAACTTTTGGCGATATAGTTTGCGGTTTTCTTCCACATGGGCTTCATCTTGCCACGCGGTAATCGAAGCCAGCTGATGATGAATCGGCATCGCACAGCCTTGATAAGTGCGGTACTGGGCATACGGCGCTAGTAGCTTGGCATCACCTGCCACAAATCCTGAGCGCATGCCAGGTAGATTGGAGCGTTTTGACAGCGAATGAAACACCACGCAATTGGCAAAATCATCGCGTCCGAGTTTGGCGCAGACTTCAAGTAGTCCAATTGGTGGCACCTCAAAATATAGCTCACTGTAGCACTCGTCACTGGCTAGGATAAAGCCGTATTTATCCGATAGCTCAACCAGACGCTGCCACTGCGCCATATCCATCACTGAGCCAGTTGGGTTGTTTGGACTACACACAAAGACCAGTTGGGTCTTCTCCCAAACCTCGCTTGGCACGCTGTCATAATCACCGACAAAGTTATTGTCGGCGGTACAATTGACAAAATATGGCTGTCCGCCAGCGAGCAGCGTCGCGCCTTCATAAATCTGATAAAACGGATTGGGCATCACTACGTAAGGTCGTTTGCTATCCTCACGGTCAAATGCCGCTTGTACAAAACTAAATAGCGCCTCCCGTGTACCCATCACAGGTAATACTTGGGTGTCGGCATTTAATTGTTTGACCTGGAAACGGCGCTGTACCCAATCGGCAATCGCTTGGCGCAGCTCGGGCAAACCGTTGGTGGTGGGGTAATTTTGAATTTTAGCCAGATTGTCTTTGATGACGTCTAGCACAAACTGTGGCGGCGTGTGCTGCGGTTCACCGATACCTAGTTTAATCGGGGCATAGTCTGGGTTTGGGGTGATGCCTTGTAGCAAGGTTGCCATCTTGGCAAACGGATAAGGATGCAAAAGCTGTAATTGCGGATTCATAAGGGGTTGGCTGTCCATATATGCGAGAGAGCTAATTTTAAAAACACTCTGATTTTAAAAATATTGGGGTGTTAAAAATACTGTGAAAAATGAGGTTACTTTACCCCGAATCGCTGAGTTTGCCAAGATTGAACCAAAAGTTTGCTAAAAGTTGATACCCAATTAACGTTTTGAACCATGAGCTTGGGTGATGTTCCGCTCAAAAAAATGGGTAAAGGTGAGTATCAAGGTAAAAAGGGTGGGGAAAAAGCAGGTGTTTACTATATCATGCACACTGCCTTGCCAGTACCAGTGCTTGTCGATTATAAGCTGGTCATGTCTGTCTAGCACTTCACCCATGCTGGCAGCAGCAATCACCGTGAATAAGGCAATAAGCCAACGATAGCGGTTATTTTTAAAAAGTAGACTTGTGATAAGAAATACCCCAATACCGACATAAATATGTAGGGCATCTCGCTCTAAGCCTGTGAAGCTAACGATATGAGTTTTGATGTCTTGGAATACGAAGTCGTACATAGAAAGTTTGATTTTGATTGAAAAGTTGGCAGAGAATAGCGATTTTCTGCCAACGGTTAAATACGGTTTTTGTGTTGAATTATTACGAGACTTTAAGCATAAAAAGTAAGCATAAAAAATGCCTTTAACAAAAGGCATTGATTCAACAGCGAATGAGCTAAAACTAAATTAATTAGAACTAAATCAGCTAGAGCTTAATTAACTAGCTTTGCTGATAGCACTCACCTTTTGAAACCCTTTCGGCAGAAGTGTCCCGCGTCGACCGCGTGTACCGATAAAATTGGCAATATCCATCGGTTTGAGCGTCAAGGTACGTTTACCACTGTCCAATGACAAACTATCCCCTTCGCTAAACGTCGTGATGGCGACTACGCTGTCACCGTCTTTTAAATCAATCAGCTTGTTGCCTTTACCTTTTTTCATCATCGGTAACTCAGTCAATGGGTATACCAGCAAATGCCCTGCCGAGCTGACCACGCCAACTAGCGTATCTTGCTCACCAATTTGGTGGGTTATTAAACTAAAAGCGTCATCAAAATTAATCACATTTTTGCCCGCTTTTTGGTTGGTATCAAGATCAGCAAAGGTGTTGATAAAGCCATAGCCTTGCGAGCTTGCCATGATGAGTTTACTGTCATCTTGTCCCATCAGCACATTGACAAAACTTGCCCCACCCGTGGGTTTTAGCAGGCTTGTGAGCGGCTCGCCTTGCCCCCGAGCAGAGGGTAAGGTATGGGCATCGAGGCGATAGCTGCGACCGGTGTTATCCATGAGATAGACTTTTTCATTGGATTTGCCTTGCGCATGGGCAAGATAGGCATCGCCCGAACGGTAATTCATATTGGCGGCATCGACATCGTGCCCTTTGGCGGAGCGAATCCAGCCTGATTTTGACACGATGACCGTTACAGGCTCGCTTGGGGCTAGGTCAGTTTCTTTAAGCGCGGTGGCTTCCGTGCGTTCTACAATCGGCGATTGGCGTTTGTCGCCATGCTCTTTCATATCGGCAGTGAGCTCTTCAATCATTAAACCAGTCAATTTGTCTGGGTTGTTCAAGTAGGCTTCGATTTGGGCTTTTTCTGCTTCTAGGTCACTTTGTTCACGTTTTAGCTCAATTTCTTCAAGGCGTGCCAATTGACGCAGACGAATGTCCAAAATCGCGTTGGCTTGGATTTCGGTCAAATCATAGCGCGTCATCAATTCTGCTTTTGGGTCGTCTTCCTCACGGATGATACGGATGACCTCATCAATATGCAGATAGGCAATCAGCAAACCTGCCAAGATATGTAGGCGCTGCTCGATTTTATCCAAGCGGTATTGCAAACGGCGCGTGACGGTATCTCGGCGCACAGAGAGCCATTCGGTGAGAATGGTAAGCAGTGATTTGACTTGGGGTTTGCCATTGGTGCCAATCATGTTGAGATTAACGCGGTAATTACTCTCAAGGTCGGTACTGGCAAACAAATGGCTCATCATCGGCTCGATATCAACACGGTTAGAGCGCAGCTCAAGCACGATACGGCAAGCGTTTTGGTGGTCGGATTCGTCATGGATGTCAGTTACCCAAGGCAGTTTTTTGGCATTGATTAAATTGGCAATTTGCTCAATGATTTTATTACCGGAGATTTGATAGGGTAGCGCATCGATGATGACTAAGTTTTTTTCTTTGTCATCGACATGATAAGTAGCACGCATTTTGTAGCTACCACGACCCGTTTTATATAGCTGTAGCAAATCCTCAGGCGAGGTGATGATTTCTGCTTTGGTCGGCAAATCGGGTGCAGGGATGTACTTTGCCAGCTCTTTTTCTGTCATTGTGGGTTTTTTAAGTAGCGCAATGCAGCCTTTGACCACTTCAGATAAGTTATGTGGCGGGATATCGGTTGCCATACCGACCGCAATGCCCGTTGTGCCGTTGAGCACGATGTTCGGCAGGCGAGCAGGCAAGGTGACGGGTTCTTGCAAGGTGCCGTCAAAGTTGTCTTGCCAATCGACAGTGCCTTGACCCAGCTCGTTTAGCAAGGTATTGGCATAAGCCGATAGCTTGGCTTCGGTGTAGCGCATCGCAGCGAAGGATTTTGGGTCATCAGGCGAGCCGAAATTGCCTTGACCGCTAATGAGTGGATAACGGTAGCTAAACGGCTGACTCATCAACACCATGGCTTCATAACAGGCTGAGTCGCCATGCGGATGGTATTTACCAATGACGTCGCCGATAGTGCGCGCTGATTTTTTGGGTTTGGCAGTATTTTTGAGCCCAAGCTCGCTCATCGCATACACGATACGGCGCTGCACAGGTTTTAACCCGTCGGCAACGTGTGGCAATGCCCGGTCCATGATGACGTACATCGCATAGTTCAGATACGCGTTTTCGGTAAATTCAGCGACTGAGCGAGTGGGGTTATTCAAATCGTTTGGTTTGGTAATTTTTGCTACAAAGGTATCGGACATAATGGTTACTTAATCAATGACAAAAAATAAAAGAAAGTGCAAAAAAAAGAAAGTGCAAAAGAGAGATAACAAGTATGAGGAAATATCATAAAGCTTGAGAGTAGAAAAACAAGTATTAATCCATGACATGGCAAATTTGCCCAGTTTTACACGTCAAAATGTGTCGCAAAAACGCCTTTTAAAGATAACTGGATACTGTAGCCGCTTTAACGGTCAAATAATGGATAACCATTTCGATGCGAAATCATTTTTATCATCCCATAAGTACAGAGAATAGGCTTGAGAATTGAGTAAATATTTAGTATGTTAATAGTACATTTGGCCGCGATTTTTAATATAATTTTTAGTAGTGGGATGGACCTTTTTATAAAAATTCTTTTAATTATCAATATGCTATTCGCTGATAGACCGCATACCTAAGGAAAACATTTCTCATGAATGAATCAACCACCTCAGCTCAAATCCCTGACAACAATGCCCAAGACACTGCGCCCATCGATACTCCCATCGATAATATGGAAGCGCAGCCACATGCGCCAAAGCTTACCGATCATCATGAGAAACCTTGGTTAAAGACTTATGAGCATTACGGCATGAACTATAACATACAAATACCCGGTGACGAAGTCAGCCTAATGAATGTTTTTGAGAAGAATTTCGAACAATTCAATGGTAGTGATGCCTTTGTGTGTATGGGTAGTAGCATGACCTATCGTCAGCTAGACACTTATAGCCGCCAAATCGCGGCGTATTTGCAGGGTTTGGGTCTAAAAAAAGGCGATACCGTTGCAGTGATGATGCCAAATATCTTGCAATACCCAGTGTGTATGATTGGTATCATCCGCGCAGGTTTTATCTTAGTCAATGTCAATCCACTATACACCGCTCATGAATTAGCCCATCAGTTAGAAGACTCACAAGCCAAAGCGTTATTTATCGTTGAAAACTTTGCCAAAACCTATCAAGATATCGGCAAAAAAATGGTTGATCACGTTATTGTCTGTTCAATCGGTGATTTGATGGGTACGTTTAAAGGTATGCTAGTCAATACTGTGGTCAAGTATGTCAAAAAAGCCATTCCAGCTTGGCAAATTGACGGGCATGTGACCTTTAAGAGTGTGATCAAGCAAGCTTCTGCCAGTCGCTATCAGCGACCAGAAGGTATCAAGGGCAGTGATATTGCGGTACTACAGTATACTGGCGGCACCACAGGGGTTGCCAAAGGGGCGATGCTTACCCACAGTAACTTGGTATCCAATATGCTACAGTGCCAAGAGTTCGCCAGGCAAGTATTCCCCAATCAAATGGTGGGTGAGTACGTCGTCGTTGCCTTACCGCTCTACCATATTTTCTCATTTACCGCCTGTGCGCTACTAGGTATGAACATGGGCTTTACGGTTGTATTGATTCCAAACCCCCGTGACATGGACAGCTTTGTCAAAGAACTAGCAAAATATAAGCCAGTCTTCTTCCCAGCGGTGAACACATTATTTAATGGCTTGGCGCACCACGCCGGTTTTCGCGCATTAGACCACAGCAAATTGCGTTTGTCGCTAGGGGGTGGTATGTCGGTATTGCCTTCAACCGCTGAAGAGTGGAAACGTATTACAGGTACCAATATCCTAGAAGGCTACGGCTTGTCCGAAACCTCACCCGTTGCCACCCTAAACCCCTTGGCACAAGAGCAATTTAGCGCCAAAATCGGTATCCCGATGCCCAACACCGACATCAAACTGCTCGATGACAACGGCAATGAAGTCGCAGCAGGTGAGCGTGGTGAGATTGCGGTTAAAGGTCCACAAGTGATGAAAGGCTACTGGCAGCGTCCTGAAGCCACTACAGAAGTAATGACAGCAGACGGTTATTTCAAAACCGGTGACATCGCTGTCATTGATGAGCAAGGCTACTTCAAAATCGTTGACCGTAAAAAAGACATGATTTTGGTATCAGGATTTAACGTCTATCCAAACGAAGTTGAAGAGGTGCTAGCGGCGCATCCTAAAGTGTTGGAAGTCGGGGTGATTGGGGTACCGAGCGAAAAAAGCGGTGAAGTGCCAAAAGCGTTTGTGGTACGTAAAGACCCAAGCCTCACCGAGGAAGAGTTGCTGCAATACGCACGAAGCGAGTTAACCGGTTATAAACGTCCCCGTAAAGTTGAGTTCGTGGATGAATTGCCAAAATCAAATGTTGGCAAAATCCTGCGCAAAGAACTGCGTAAACTTGAAGAAAAAAAGTAAGCTAACGCTCGTTGCCAAAACCCAGCTTTTCTATATCAGATTAGTTGGGTTTTTTATTGCATCGCGCCCAACTAACCTTATAAAATTGGGGATACCAATAGGCTGTTACGAGCAATACTGAGTTTATGGATGACGCTATTTCACCAATCAATGACCGCCCGATGCATGAGATGTATGAATGGGAAGAAAATCAGCAACCGTGGCTGATTAGCTACGAGCGCTATAACATTTGTAGTACCATCGATATGCCAGATGAACAAACGTCGCTGATTGACATCTTAGAAGCGGGGTTTGCCAAACATGCACGACAAGTGGCGTATTACTGCGATGATCAGCAGATTACTTACGAGCAGCTAGATAAACTGAGTCTAAAAGTTGCCATTTATTTACAGCAGTTAGGGCTCAAGGTCGGTGATGCTATTGGCGTGATGTTGCCCAATATTTTGCAATATCCTGTGATTACCCTTGGCGTCATCCGTGCTGGCATGGTGCTGGTGAGTATGAACCCTTCCTACACCAGTCGCGAGCTTGAGCACCAAATGGATGATGCCGATATCAAGGCGTTGTTTATATTAGATAAATTTATTTATACCTATAAAGACATTGCCGATAACCTTAACCGCGATTTACATCATTTAATCATCTGTCGGCTGGGCGATTTAAAAGGTAAGCTCAAAGGCGCGTTAATCAATCTGGTCTCAGCGACCACCGATTTGCCGCCAAAAGGTAATTGGATTTATTTTAGTCAGTTATTAGCCGGCGCTAGCAAGGCTTATCAACGCCCAAATCTCACGTTATCGAATATCGTATTAATTCAATATACCGGTGGTACCACAGGGACGGCAAAAGGCGCGATGCTCAGTCATGGCAATGTGATTGCCAATTTGCTGCAAATCGATGCGTTGATTCGCAGCGCGTACGATGAAGAAGGACAAGAAGATATTATTTTGGCGTCGTTGCCACTGTATCATGTATTTTCATTCACCATTTGCTGTGTTTTTATTTTATATCGTGGGTTTGCATCGAGGCTGGTGCCCAATCCACGTGATATCAATGAACTGGTCAATACGCTAAGGCGTACACCGCCGCATTTTATTTTGGGGGTCAATACGCTATTTAGCGCCTTGATACAGCATCCTGAATTTCGAAGGCTCGATTTTTCCCAACTCAAAGCCACCATTGGCGGCGGCATGGCAATCCTACCCAGTGTTGCCAAAAAATGGCACACCATCACAGGGTTGCCGATTATCGAAGGGTATGGGCTCTCAGAAACCGCGCCTGTGATTACCTTTAATCCATTAACTATCGCAGAATTTACCAACAAAGTCGGGCTACCAACCCCTGATACTGACATCATCTTATTGGACAACAACGACCAACCTGTGCGCATTGGCGAACGCGGGGAAATCGCCGTCAAAGGCCCGCAAGTGATGGTGGGGTATCGCAATCTACCTGTCGAGACTGCTAATGCGTTTACCGCGACAGGCTATTTGCGCACAGGCGATATTGGCATCATTGATGAGCGCGGTTTTATCAAAATCGTTGACCGTAAAAAAGACATGATTGTGGTGTCAGGGTTTAATGTCTACCCAAATGAGATTGAGTCAGTGATGCTCGAGCATGCCGATGTGCTCGAGTGTGTGGCGATTGGCGTACCAAGCGCGACGCGCGGCGAAGAGCCCAAAATATTCGTGGTCAGAAAACACAACCGCGTCACCGCTGAGCAGCTACTGGCGTTTGGTAAACAGCACTTAAGTGGCTATAAACGCCCACGCTATGTCGAATTTGTCGAGAGTCTGCCCAAGTCCAATGTTGGTAAGATTTTACGTAAAGAGCTGCGTAAGCGCGAAGGGCTTGAATAGCAACCTGCCATGTTGCCGACGGAATTGTCTTGCTAAAACTGGGTGGGCAAGGTAGCATAAAACCACTGTAATTTTTGCCCATTGCTTAAAAACTATCTACCAAACCGTCAAAGCGGTCTTTTAGGGAATCTTATGCGTATCGATAATCGTGAAAACAACCAACTTCGCCCAATTAGTTTTGTGCGTAACTTTACCAAACATGCCGAAGGTGCCGTGCTGGTCAGCTATGGTGATACCAAAGTGCTATGTACCGCCAGTATCGAAACCCAAGTACCGCGCTGGCTTAAAGGCACAGGTAAAGGCTGGATTACTGCTGAATATGGTATGTTGCCACGCGCGACCCACGAGCGTACCCAACGCGAAGCCGCCAAAGGGAAACAATCAGGTCGTACCCAAGAGATTCAGCGTTTGATTGGTCGCAGCTTACGGGCGATGGTAGATCTTGAAAAGCTTGGGGAAAATACCATCCATATCGACTGTGACGTGCTGCAAGCCGATGGCGGCACCCGTACTGCCAGTATCACCGGTGCGGCTGTGGCATTGGTCGATGCGTTAGAAAGATTGCAAGCCGCCAAAAAACTCAAAGCCGATCCTTTGGTAGGCTTGGTAGCAGCCGTCTCTGTGGGTATTAAAAATGGTGAAGTACTGTTGGATTTGAACTATAGCGAAGACTCAAGCTGTGACACAGATCTTAACGTCGTGATGACCCAAAAAGGCGAGTTTATCGAGATTCAAGGCACTGCCGAAGACAAACCTTTTACCCGTGCGCAAGTGGATGAAATGCTAGCGATTGCTGAAGAAGGCATCAAACAGCTGATTGCCGAACAACAAGCGGTGCTAGGTTGGTAAAATAGCCTAAAAAAACGGGCTAGACTAGTAAGGGCGTAGCGCATACGCCCTTGAAATCGTTATAGAGATTATTATGTTAAAAGTCACCGAGACAGGCGTTACCATTGGTTTGCAAGGTCAAGCGGTGACACCAAACAAGCTGACCCAAATACTGTGGGTGGGTATCGCAATCGCTGTGGTAGGGCTATTGATGTCATTTAAATTGCTCTCAGTTGCCATCGGCTCGCTGATGATTTTACTAGCCATCATCGCAAGTGTTGTGTGGCAAGCATTCAACCGAAAAAAACAGGTGCCTACTTTAACAGGGGGTGAACTGCGACTGACCCAACAAGGTTTTAGCCATCACCAAGATACTAACGTCACAAGTTATCAATTATTGCCCAGCGATAGCATTGAGCCCACCACCGATGGCATGACCATCTACAATGCTGACGGTCAAACCTTGTATCACATCACAGGTTTTCATGACCCTAAACATATCAAAATCGCCCAAGCCGTCCTACAAGGTAAGTCCATCAAAGCCCAAGGCAAAGCAATCAAATTACAAAGCACTTAATCAAAAAACCACATCCTATCTCAAAGAGTGGTTAGGCTTAGTTACCAAATCATAATAATTTTTTTACCAATACTTGTTAAAATCCTTAGAGATGATTAATCCACACTCTGATAATAACATTCATTATTTAATTCATATAAACCAAAAACACGGAAGGAAAGGACGATGTCGACTGCATTAAAATTTGCCACCCCATTAATAGTTGCGATGGCGCTGGTAGGCTGTAATAAAAAAACAGAAACCACAACCACAACGACCGCTTCAGCGCCTTCTACCACAGTTACCGCTAGCGCCAATGGTGCAAAGGCAACCGCTACGGTAAGTACCACAACGACGTCGACCACGGCAGTTGACCCTAACATGACGCCAGAAGACCACAAAAAAGCGCGTGAAAGAATCATGAAAGATTGGAAAAAAACCAACCAAACGATTGGTGCGATGGTCAAAGACCCAAGCAAATTTGATGCCGCGCAAGTCAAAGCCGCCGCCGAGAAACTTAACCAAAATCCTTGGGTGCATTATCCAGAGACAGCCAAAGGCGGTGAAGCAAAAGATGAAATTTGGCGCGATGCTGCAGGGTTCCAACAACAAATTGATAAATTTAAAACCGCTGCCAGTGCCCTCAATGCCGCCGCTGCGACTGCAACCAGTGTTGATGGCATCAAAACCCAATTTGGTGATTTGGGCGCTAGCTGTAAATCCTGTCATGACAAATATAAAGAAGATTAAGTTTTTATGCCCCATAAAGAAGGCAGCGTTCAATGACTGCCTTTTTTTATTGGCCTAATTAACTTTGATAAAATTGTGATAGATATCAAACGAGGTCAATGGTAGCGGGCGCAGTTTGGTTAACTGGCTTAGCAACACTTTGGCATCGGTTGACAGTTTTTGCCCCGTTTGCCAAAACTTCACCGCTTGGGCTTGTACATCAGCTTCAAAAGTGCTTTGACTGGTATCAAAATCAGCAAACAAATTATCTTTAGACACGCTAAAGGGTTTGTTGCAAGCCAGCGTTAATAAACATTCAATCGCTTGCGGCAGGATTTCCACTTGTTCAAATTGTTGCTGCTGCTGCTCATTACGTCCGTCGGGCGCGTACCAGTAGCCAAAGTCATTGAGCAATCGGCGTTTTTGACCTGCCATACACCAATGGCTAATTTCATGCAAGGCACTGGCAAAAAATCCATGTGCAAACACAATTTTGGCAGGCTCAGTATCGGTCGCGGCAAAATACTCAGGCTCATGCCCGCCTTTGACCAAAATCGTATCACGATGGCAAAACCACAGTTTGAACCAACCCATTAGCCATTGCACTTGTAATGCTTCCACCGATACCCATTGATAGTCAGTCAAAGGGCGATTTTTTGTCTTTGATATACTGGCGAGTACGGGCACAAAATTAACCTTTAATGCTAACTGCGCCCTTTGTTGGTCAATCACAGTGGTGTCCATATCATTGGCTAACACAGGCGCCACCGCGAATTGACTGACAAAAGGCAGCGTCATAAAGGGAAAAATAGCAAGGGTTGGTAATGATATTTGTGCAGATAGTGGCGATAGGTGTGTGGACATAGCAAAAGTAGGGTCGATAAAAATTGCTATTATACAATTTAACCGCCCGCATCGACTAGGAAATCACGCCAACAACATGCTACCATGCAATGGACGTCAGTATGCTTTATACTACAACGCAATATAACTGAAAGGAGCGGTGAAATGACGCTACATTCTTCATCAAACGTGCCAGCACAATCATCGCAAGATGTACCAACAACTGCCCCATCCAAAACCGCCAATAACACCACCAGTGAGATTGGCTCTAGTGCCAGCTTGGTCAAGTTTATTGATTTGGCACGTTGGGAGTATAACAACGATAACCATTATCACTGGGAAGGCGAGGTGAGTCTCAAGGATTTACCACGTATCTATGCCTTGGGTGATGAACATCATGACAACGATCAGCCACTGGATGTGATACTAGATATTCAGAAAAAAGGGGACGTGGTATTTTGGCAACTACACACCACGGGCGTGCTTTGGCAAACCTGCCAGCGCTGCCTAGACCCCGTCGCAGTGAGTCTAGATGTCGATAGTGAGCTTGCGCTACTTGAAGATGAAAATCACGTCGCATTGCTTGATGAAGGCACAGAAATCATCCTGGTTGATGAGCTAACGGATGACAATAAACTGTGGCTATTACCGATGATTGAAGATGAATTATTGGTCGATTTGCCATTAGCGCCCAAGCATGATGACTGCGAAATGGCAGTCACTGAGGTGGGCGAGTTGCCAGAGGCAGTGGCAGAAAAAGAAAATCCGTTTGCTGTACTGGCAAGCTTAAAAAGTTAAAAAGAACAACGCCAGTATATACGCTGTCATACACGTAGTAACAAAAACTTGCCACTAAATGTCGGTTAAGGCTTTGCTAAATGGGTTTTTTTACGTATAATATGGCGTTTATAAATTTATCTGATTGTCTGTTCCAATAGTTTGCCTTATATCCATGCCAAATATCGATATCAAGTTGTTTGCATGATGATGTAATGAGGTTAAGGGAACGATGTTTTAATAGCGAGAAGCACAGGAGCTAACCTCATGGCTGTTCAACAAAACCGTAAAAGCCGTTCACGCCGTGATATGCGTCGTTCACACGACCGCATCACAATCAATGCTGTTGCTGTAGATGCAACTACCGGTGAAAAACACATCCGTCACCATGCGACCAAAGACGGTTTTTACCGTGGTCGTCAATTATTCAAAGTAGCAGCCATTGCTGAATAATTAGCGCAAAATGTATGGCTTTGACATAGCTTAGTATGCATTGGCTAAGCACCAAAAAGGCTGATGAATTATCATCAGCCTTTTTTTATTTGTAAGCATTGATAATACTGGGTTTTTAATTCAAGTAATTTAGTTTATTTGAAAACTTTGATATTTCTATCTCATAAAAATTTTGAGTATAAAAAACCCACTGCTTGAGTGGGTTTACTTGTATTTTTCGTTTAAATATTTTTTTATTTCTTCCTTTGGCTGTTCAAATGAGCAAGCTATATCAATAGTATTAATAGCTATACCTTTTGGTGCAGGATATCGAAATTTAAAATTCTCTTTAGCCATATATTCATTTTTAGTTGTTGGTCTTATATATTCTTCATTGCTCTTAAGTTCATCATCAAGATAGTATTCGACTGAATCTATAAAATATGTATTATTAGCACAATTAATATTCCAATGCTCAACCGTGTTATTGAAGAACACATTTTCTATCTGTTTTTCATCTAGTGCAACGGTCTTTAACCAACCCTCGACTGTTTTAATTCTTGAATCGAGGTCATAATCTTCACCAAACATATATGATATATTCCAACTATTTCTTAAAAAAAACACTTTGGTATCATTTGCTTGCGTTGCATAAATCCATTCATCTGAATACTTGTTATTCTTATCAGTTAATGGTTTTAATGCTAAGCGTATATCATTTTTAGTATAAGTTTCTGCACCAACTGCCACACCAGCCATCATGAAGCCAAAAACCGCTACCGCTAACTTTTTCATACTCAATCCCTTACATAAGTTGGATTTTTACTATATACGATAAGTTATGGGCAAGCAATTACTGATTAGATAGTTTTGCCAGCGTTCAGTACTGATGGCGCTGAATGCGTTTTAGGCACTGCAAAAAGTCCGCTCATTACTTACCATTCGCGTTATGCCCATGCCTGTGGTATCGGTGCTAAATTTGCTTCTCTAATGCCTTAACGTTGATATATGTGGCGATGTTTGGGCAATAAAAAAGGGCAAAGGTTTAACCATCACCCAATCATTTAAAAAGTAGTTAGGCGTGTTTACTTACGACTTGTAATTGATAGCCCAAACTGTCTAATACTTTGGCTAGGCTTTCAAAACGTGGCTTTTCAGATTGTAAGGTTTTATATAGGGTAGTCCTACCCATATTTGCCCCTTTGGCTACGTCATTCATGCCCCTTGCTCTAGCAACATCGTTAAGGGCTTGCACAAATTGGGCTGGCGTTCCGTCCTCTAGCAGTTCATTAAGATACGCCTGTATGGTGGCTTCATCAGTTAAATAACTTGCCACATCAAAACGGCTGATTTTAATAGGTTGGTTAGTTGTGGTCATTGTCTGTAGTATCCTGCTGTTGTATGGTTTGCCATAATTTCACGGCTTTGTTGATATCCGTTTGCTGGCTATCTTTTGCGCCGCCCATCAATAATAAATAAATCGTTTCGCCTTGTTGGGCGTAATATATTCGATAGCCATTGCCCTTAAATATTCGCATTTCATATATACCGCCTGTACTAGGTAGTAGCTTACAATCCCCAAAATTACCACTTTCAGCCCGTTTAATTCTTATCGCTATGCCTGCTTTGCCTATAGGGTCTTTTAGGTCATTAAGCCAATCGCTAAATATATTTGTTTGGCTAATCGTGTAAGTTGTCATTATAGCCCCTCATTATTTTTATATTGTAGTGTTTTTACTACATTTAGACAATAAAAAAAGGCATGGCTAAAATAACCATACCACATCATGCCTGTCCAGTCTTAAAATAAAAATTTACTATCACCTTATAATAGTGAATCGCACATAACCGTCCTAGATTTTAAAATACCCGAAAGAAAAAACTAGAATTTTTTTTTCAATATGCCATAATAATCAGAGTACAATTGTACACATAAATTTGCTAGCTTACTTTTGCCTGCTTGCTGGATAGTAGGTTATATTATTGCCAGCCAAGTTTGATAAGACTATAACGTCAATCCAAGCTACTGACACATTTTGATTTTGCCGATAACATTTGGTAAAGTAATCGACCAAAAAATCGCCTAAGCAAATTTTTTAACCGTATTTTTTAGCAGTCTAGTAGACGCAATACAACATAAGCATTACAACATAGGCAGTAAAATATAATAAGTTAGGACATTATGGATAACCCAATGCAAAGCCAAACCAGCGCAAATCAACCAGCCACTTCATCACAACACAATGCTACATCTATGAAATATGCGGTGATTTTTCCAGGACAAGGCTCGCAGAGTGTGGGTATGCTACAAGATTGGGCAGCCCAGTATCCTACTGTCAAAGCAACATTTGATGAAGCCTCAAAGGCGCTTGGGTTTGACTTGTGGGCGATATGCCAAGGGGCGTCAGGCGCCGCGTCTTTGGATGATACTGCGTATACCCAACCTGCATTATTGACCGCCAGTATGGCGATTTGGCGGGTGCTGCGTGATGCGCTTGATTTACAGCCGGCATATGTTGCTGGGCATTCATTGGGTGAATACAGTGCGCTGTGTGCCGCTGGGGTATTGAGTTTGGCAGATGCGGTAAAGCTGGTGCATCAACGCGGTCAGTATATGAGCGCCGCCATGCAATCACAAACAGGTAAAATGGCAGCGATTTTAGGTCTACCCGATGAAGATGTACAACAAATATGTGAGGCTGTGGTAGCGGCGCATACGCAGGCAGTGGTCAGCCCAGCCAATTTTAACGCGCCAGGGCAAGTGGTGATTGCAGGCAATGTGGCAGGCGTGGATCTAGCGTCAGAGAAAATTGTTGCGCTCGGTAAAAAAAGTATGCCGCTTAAAGTCAGTGTACCGTCACATTGCCAGCTGATGACACCTGCCACCGATAAGCTTGCCGCAGAATTGGAAAACGTGACATTTAACCCACCCAGCATTCCGGTGATACAAAATCGCCATGCGCGGGTAGAAAACGATGTGACCGCAATCAAACAAGCCTTGATTGAGCAGCTCAATATGCCCGTGTTATGGTCGACTATTGAGAATAAGTTAGCAGACGCGCAAATCAGCTTACAAATCGAATGTGGCAGCGGTAGCGTGCTGACAGGACTAGCCAAACGCCAAGCGCAGAAAATTAACACACTAGCGACCGATACAGTCACCAAACTAGACAACATAAAACAACAATTATCAGCCCAATAAAAAAACCAAGGAAGTATATGACTCAACGTATTGCATTAGTGACAGGCGCCAGCCGTGGGATTGGTCAAGCAATCGCCAAACGTCTGGCAAATGAAGGTTATCTTGTCATCGGCACTGCTACCAGTGAAAAAGGCGCAGCGGCAGTCAATGATTACCTACAGGAATTGGGTGGTGCAGGTCGCGTGCTCAATGTGCAAGATGCCGAGCAAATCAACCAGTTATTTGATAGCATTGAAAAAGAATTCGGTAATGTACAGGTGCTAGTCAACAATGCCGGCATTACCCAAGATGGTCTACTCATGCGGATGGACGACAATGCCTGGGAGCGCGTGCTCGACGTGAATTTGACCTCGGTGTTTCGTACCAGTAAACGCGCCATAAAAGGCATGATGAAAGCGCGGCAAGGTCGCATCATCAATATCACTTCCGTAGTCGCAGCGATGGGCAATGCCGGACAAACCAACTATACGGCAAGCAAAGCAGGCATTGAAGGGTTTACCCGCTCACTGGCTCGGGAGATTGGGTCACGCCAAATCACGGTCAACTGCGTGGCACCGGGCTTTATCGACACCGACATGACCAGCGAGCTTGATGAAGCATTGATTCAATCCATGCTTAATGCCGTTCCGCTAGCTAGACTGGGCAAGCCTGAAGACATCGCCGCTGCGGTAAATTTCTTGGCAAGTGAAGAAGCAGGTTATATTACCGGTACCGTGCTTGACGTCAATGGCGGCATGTACATGTAAATGGTTTAGCCTGCCAAACACCAACCTAACGGGCTTTAAAATGCAGTTGTTGAACTTAAAATACCGTTTTTGAAATAGTAACAGGTTGCATTATTTTATTTTGAAATAGGCAATGATCATGATAATATGCTCTAATATGTAGTTTACTCGATATATCATATACCCCAATGCAAGGAGAGAAGCATGAGTAACGAAATCGAACAAAAAGTAAAAGCCGCAGTAGCTGAACAATTAGGCGTGAATGCAGAAGACATCAAAAATGAATCTTCATTTATGGATGACCTCGGTGCAGATTCACTTGACCTTGTTGAGTTGGTGATGTCTTTTGAAAACGAATTTGGTATTACCATTCCTGACGAAGACAGCGCACAATTAACCACGGTGCAAAGTGCTATCAGCTACGTACAATCAAAATTGGCTAACTAATTGCTAGTTACTAGTTACTTAATTTAGTAGCTTACTTATTATTTAGTTTAGCGGCTACTTAGTTTAACGGCAGTTTACCTCAGTTTTAGCGATAAAATTGGGGTTTTTATTTATTTAAAATCAGCTCCAACACAAACTTCGTCCCGATAAACGCCAAGCCAAGCAAAATCACACCGTATAGCGTCATATTCGCCGCGCGTTGACCTCGCCAGCCAAAGCGCCAATGCCCAACCAATAACGCCCCAAATACCAGCCAAGACAACAGACTAAACACAGTTTTGTGTACCAAATGCTGCGCCAGTAAATTGGTAGTATCGATAAAGCCCAACAACAGCGAAATCGACAATAGCAGAAAACCTACAGTAATCATATCAAACAGCAAGGCTTCCATACTTTGTAGTGAAGGTAGTTTATCGACCCAGACACGGTGAAAGGTTTGGCGTTTGAGTTCGCTGATTTGTAGCCGTAGCATAATCGCGGCAATCGCTGCCATAAATAGTACCGAATAGGCAGCCAAAGACATGATGATATGGGCTTGTAAGATAGGACTGATGGTTGATAACGGGTGATACGGGGCATCGCCAAAAAAACCAATCATCATGCCCAAAAATGCCAACGGCGTTGCCAAAATCCCAAGCGGCAAAATTTGGCGATAAAGACAAAATCCCCAATAAAATAACAGCATAAACAATGTCGTCAACGACACGACATTAAAAATATTAAAGTTTAGCCCCCCTTGGGTAATGATATCAGGATATAACACCACCGCATGACCCAATAACCCAATCAGCAATTGCCCAAGCACCATGCCTTTACGGATGGGCTTTTGTTGCGTAACTGCCCACATCAAATAGACGGTAGTTAAGCCATAACAGACTAACGCAAGTACAAAGATTACAAACACCCTAGCCTCATCAAAAATCATCAAATACGTGCAAAATGCGATGGTTATACTAACATGACCCATGCAACAAATCGCGATTTTATCGGTATTATATTAGCAGTTTTAGCTAATTTAGCATAAAATAGTAAGATTATAAAATTGATAGCAATAGATTAGAGAAATTATATGTTTGAAACCTTAACCGAACGCCTGTCGACGAGTTTGCGTAGTATCTCTGGTACAGGGCAGCTAACTGAAGACAACATCAAAGACACCTTGCGTGAAGTGCGTATGGCACTACTAGAAGCTGATGTCGCCTTGCCAGTGACGCGTGATTTTGTGTCACGGGTAAAAGACAAAGCCCTAGGTCAAGAAGTCCTTAAAGAACTCGCCCCAGGTCAAGCCTTTGTTAAAATCGTCTATGACGAACTGACCGAGATGATGGGCAGTGCTAACCAATCACTTGAAATGACAGGTAAACCACCCGTTGTCTATCTACTAGCGGGTTTGCAAGGGGCGGGCAAAACCACCACAGCCGGTAAACTTGCCAAATATCTGCAAGAGCGCCATAAGAAAAAAGTCATGCTAGTCTCTGCGGACGTCTATCGCCCCGCGGCAATCAAGCAGCTTGAGCAAGTCGCTGAGCAAGTCAAAGCCAATTTTGTGCCATCAAGTACTGACCAAAACCCGATTGATATCGCCAAACGCGCCATCGAACAAGCCAAAGTACAGTTTCAAGATATTTTGATTATCGATACCGCGGGTCGTCTGCACATCGACGAAGCCATGATGGACGAAATCAAAGCCTTAACCGCAGCCGTCACTCCGTCAGAAACCTTATTTGTGGTTGACTCAATGACCGGTCAAGATGCGGCAAATACTGCAAAAGCCTTTAATGATGCACTACCTTTGACTGGCGTGATTTTGACCAAGACTGACGGCGATGCGCGCGGTGGCGCGGCGTTATCGGTACGTGCCATCACTGGCAAACCGATCAAATTCTTGGGTCGTGGTGAAAAACTTGATGCGCTTGAGCCCTTCCACCCTGAGCGTGTGGCACAGCGTATCTTGGGCATGGGTGACGTGTTGTCACTGGTCGAAGAAGTCGAGCAAAAAATTGACCGCGAAAAAGCGGAAAAAATGGCGAAAAAAATCCAAAAAGGCGGTGAGTTTGACCTTGAGGATTTGCTAACCCAATTCCAACAAATGAAGAATTTGGGCGGCATGGCGGGTTTTTTGGATAAAATGCCAGGCATGAGCGGTGCGGATATCCAAAAAGCGGTATCAGATGCCAAGCCAGAAGAAAAGGTTAAAGAAATGGAAGCGCTCATTCATTCAATGACCCCATTTGAACGTAAAAACCCTGATAAAATCAACCCAAGCCGTAAACGCCGTATCGCGGCAGGCGCAGGTAAAGACGTACAGCACGTCAATCAGCTGTTAAAGCAGCACAAGCAAATGGCAAAAATGATGAAAATGCTATCCGATCCATCGGGCATCAGCAAAATGATGAAAGCGGTGCAAGGGTTGACCAAAGGCATGGGCGGTGGCGGTGGTCCATTATTTGGACAAAACAACCAAGCAGGTGCAAATACTACGACAGTGAACGGTCAAGCCAATCCAGTTGCGCCAAAATTTAAAACCCGTTTTTAAAATTTTAATCGCAGAATTGTACTTTCAAAGCCCGTATGCATTACGGGCTTTTTATTCATCTAAGGAATAATGAAAGTATTAAATATTCCAAGACAGTATAAATAAAAATCCTTACTATATTTTCAATCATTAAGCCATTGGATGTTTAGCGTGGCACTTTGAAAACTTATGAGGAAAACATGACAAACGCGACCCAAAATCACCCATTCACCACCCGTACGCAATTTAAAGGCAAAGTCTTGGCATTAGCCGGTATTTCAGTGATGGCAGTGGCAAGCTTAACTGCCTGCCAAAAAGCTCCGCCCAAAAACGAGAGTGCAGCCAGTGCGTCAGCCGCTAACGGCAATGGTGTATCTTTGCTAAACGTGTCTTATGACGTATCCCGCGAGTTGTATAAAGAATACAACCCGATTTTTACGGGGCAGCAAAAACAAGCCGTCACTATCCAGCAATCGCATGGCGGCTCAAGTAAACAAGCCTTAAGCGTGGCCAATGGGCTTAAAGCGGATGTGGTGACCATGAACCAAACCTCAGATGTTGACTTGCTGGTGAAAAAAGGCTTGGTGGATAAAAACTGGCAACAAGCGTTTCCCAATAACGCGGTACCTTATACCAGCACCATGGTACTATTAGTTCGCAGCAACAACCCCAAGCAAATCAAAGACTGGGATGACTTGGCAAAACCCGGTGTTAGTGTCGTGATTGCCAATCCAAAAACCAGTGGTACAGCGCGATATGGTTTCTTGGGTGCGTATGGATATGGCTTGCACCACTTCAATAATGACGAAGCCAAAACCAAAGCGCTGGTGAAGCAAATTTTGAGCAATGTGGCAGTGTATGACAGTGGTGCAAGGGCAGCGACAACAAGCTTTTTACAACGAGAAATCGGCGATGTGCTGATTACCACAGAGAATGAAGCACAAATCACCAAAAAAGAATTTGCTGATAAAAACTTACAGATTGTTTATCCCAGTTATTCGGTCAAGATTAATAACCCTGTTGCTGTGGTGAATGCCGTTACCGAGCAAAAAGGTACCACTGAATTGGCAAAAGCCTATTTAAAAGGTTTGTGGGATACACCTGCCCAAGAGATTATGGCCAAGAATTATTTGCGCCCTGTGGATGCAGCGACTTTGGCAAAATACCAAAGCCAATTTCCTGCAATTGCCACGTTTGAGCCAAATCAACTTTTTGGCAGCTGGGATGAGATTATGAGCAAGTTTTTTAAAGATGGCGCAATTTTTGACCAATTGGCGGTAAAAAAATAGCCGTGGCTCTAGCGATTGGCTAGGGTGGTTAGGTCATACTTTAAGGCATCAAAACACACATCGGCAGCAAAGCCCCGATATTGCAAAAATCGCAGTTGACGGGCTTTTTCTTTAGGCTCCGTCGGGATGGCATCACCGTATTTTCGTACCCGTGCTGCCACCGCTTGGGCAAGCCAATCCACTTCATAGGTCTCATCTGGGTCGTCATCCGCCGTGTCTGATTCAATATCATTGAGTAATAAATCTTCAAAAAAATCATTGTGTGTCTCAATCCATGTATTAATCGCACTGACCGAACGGACGGTGGTTAATCCATGTTTTTTTAACGTTTGAAAAATCCGCTGGGTACCATGCTGCTTGCCGATACCTTCTTTGATCAATGCAGACGTCATACGCTCATCGCTTTGATAGCCTTCTGCTTCAAATTCGCTCAAAAGCGCTTCGATAGCCGCCGCATCACATCCTTTAGCCAGTAGTTTGTCCCGCAGCTCTTTTTTAGACTGCTCACGCCGCCCAAGATAATAAAACGCCAGCCAGCGCATATAGCTCTCAGCTTTAAGCTTGTCATGGTAAGCTTGGCGTTGTTCATCAGTCATTAACTGATTTTCGATAGTTTCTAACAAGGATTTAGGATCTGGCATAGCGGTTTTAACCGTGACTAAAAAAAGCTAACAGGCTTGGGAACAAGTTGAACAGTATAAAAACAAAAACCCCAGTAAAAACTAGGGTTTTGGTTAGCTAGGTAGTTATTGCATACCTTCGACAAACTCAGGGGGTTCAACGTCATGCGCTTCTTCTGGCACAGGTTCGACATTACCAAGCTTAGCAGCGCGCACTTTGGCTTCAATCTCTTGGGCGATTTGTGGGTTTTCTTCCAAGAATCTAATGGCGTTGGCTTTACCTTGACCAATTTTACTGTCATTGTAGCTGTACCAAGCGCCCGATTTTTTGACCGCATCAATATCGACACCCAAGTCAACCACTTCACCTAGATGATTGGTACCTGTCCCATACATGATGTCAAATTCTGCTTGGCGAAACGGCGGCGCCAGTTTATTTTTGATGACCTTAACGCGGGTCTCAGAACCGACGATGTTTTCACCGTCTTTAACCGCACCAATACGACGAATATCCAAACGCACCGACGCATAAAATTTAAGGGCGTTACCACCGGTTGTGGTTTCTGGCGAGCCAAACATGACACCGATTTTCATACGAATTTGGTTAATGAATACCACCATACAGTTAGAGCGTTTGGCGTTACCGGTGATTTTACGTAGCGCTTGGCTCATCAAGCGCGCTTGCAGACCCATGTGGCTATCGCCCATCTCGCCTTCAATCTCTGCACGTGGGGTAAGGGCGGCGACCGAGTCAACAACAATCATATCCACCGCACCTGAGCGCACTAGCATATCGGTGATTTCAAGCGCTTGTTCACCGTTGTCAGGCTGCGTGACAAGTAAAGCGTCGACATCAACGCCCAATTTTTTGGCATAAATAGGGTCTAGCGCATGCTCAGCATCGATAAAAGCACAAGTCCCGCCTTGTTTTTGACATTGGGCGATTGCTTGCAAGGTTAAAGTGGTTTTACCCGAACTTTCAGGACCATAAATTTCGACGATACGACCCTTTGGCAAACCGCCAATACCCAGTGCAATATCCAAACCCAATGAGCCTGTAGATACTACATCCACATTGATTTTTGCTGACTCATCACCTAGGCGCATGATGGTATTTTTACCAAATTGTTTTTCAATTTGTGATAAAGCGGCAGTTAAAGCTTTGGCTTTATTGTCGTCCATAAGGACTCCTTGTCATAAAAAAAGTTAATAAAAAAGGGAAAAATATAAAAGTAGGGATAAGTTAAAAAAGAAGTGAATTGATAAGGCTATAATAACAAAATATACGAAAAATTATAGGATTAAATCACTGATATACGACATATATTGTCGCTTATTATTGTTAATAATTAATTAAAAATAACATGAGGAAATCTCTAAATAAATGGGTGTTTTTTGGGTGTTTTCAAGGCATATTTTGCAACAAAAATCCCCACTAACGAAGTGAGGATATGCAATACGAGTCGCCAATATTGAGCCTTAGTGTGCCGCATCTTCTGGTGAATCATTGGGTAGGGGTTGGGTGTTACTAGGTATGACAGAGCTAGGTATGGCGGAGCTAGGCATGGCAGTGCTCGGATTGGAGTCGGTTGTCGCTGCCAAATAGCTTTGCGGATGATGGTGAGTGATTTTTGCTTCTTCATGCGCCAGTGAGCGCGCCGCTTGACGTAGCTCAAATTTTTGCACTTTACCTGTCGAGGTTTTTGGAATTTGCGCAAAAATAATATGTTTGGGCACTTGGAAACCTGCCAAATATTTACGGCAATGGGCAATGATATCTTCCCGATCTAGGGTTGAGCCTTCGCGGATTTCGATAAAGGCTACCGGTACTTCACCCCATTTGTCATGAGGAGCAGCAACTACCCCACAGCTTTCCACTTCTGGCATACGATACAGTACGTTTTCCACTTCGATACTTGAGATATTCTCACCGCCCGAGATGATGATGTCTTTGAGCCGATCCATAATTTTGATGTAACCATCTGGGTATTTGACGCCCAAGTCACCGGTCTTAAACCAGCCACCGTTAAAGGCTTCTGCGGTGGCCTTACGGTTTTTTAGATAGCCTTTCATCACCATATTGCCGCGGATAGCAAGCTCACCAATTTCACTACCATCGGCTGCAACTGGGGTAGTGGTGCCTTGTTTGAACACATCGAACCCCGCTAATAGATGTGAGTTCATACCTTGGCGGGATTTTTTTTGCGCGCGTTCACTGACAGTCAAATCATCCCATTCTGGGCGCTCAACACACAGGGTGACGGGACCATATACTTCTGTCAAACCGTATACATGCGTGATTTTAAAACCCATTTCTTCCATTTTGGCGAGCAAAGACTCAGGCGGCGGTGCACCTGCGACATTACAACGTACTTCATGTTGGATGGCTTTTTTCAGCGCTTCATTACCATTGGCAATCATGTTATGCACGATAGGCGCTGCGCTATAATGAGTGACTTTTTCATCGGCAATCAAACGTAAAATCAAATCAGCATCAACTTTGCGCAAGCAGACATTGGTACCCGCCCGCTCACCAATGCTCCAAGGAAAGCTCCAGCCATTACAGTGAAACAAGGGGAGCGTCCATAAATACACAGGGTGCTTTGGCATATCCCAATCTAAAATATTAGAGACGGCATTTAAGGTGGCACCACGATGATGATAAACCACGCCTTTTGGGATACCTGTGGTACCTGATGTATAGTTGAGCGCAATGGCATCCCATTCATCAGTTGGTTTTTCCCAGTTGTCTAAGTCGGTTCCTGAGGCAATGAATTCTTCATAGGTCATGTTGCCAAATTGTTCAGTTGGCGTGACGGCAGGGTCGGTGGCATGAATGATAATTAAGTTAGGAAATGACTCTTGAACCAGCGCAATATGCTGTTCAAATTCAGTATCAACAATCAATACTTTAGCTTCACTGTGCTGTAGGCAAAATACCAAGGCATTGATATCCAAACGGGTATTTAAGGTACATAGCACACCACCAGACATCGGTACGCCAAACGCGACTTCAACCATAGCTGGGGTATTAGGCAGTAGCACTGCAACAGTATCGTCTTTATCGATGCCCAGTTTTTTTAGGGCATCCGACATTTTGCGGCAGCGATTATAGGTTTCGCCCCAACTTTGACGTAGGTCATTGTGCTCATAATCTTTATACACTATCGCCGTTTGATCGGGATAGATGCTAGCAGTACGCTCAATAAAATCAATGGGAGTAAGCGGGGTATAGTTGGCAGGATTTTTTTCCAGCCCTGTATGGAAGTTTGGCATAACGACATCCCTGTAGTTAATAAATAAACGCCTTTATCATAACAAGGATTTTGACCAAATCCTATATATCAATCTGCTTTTTCACAAATATAAAAAAATGACAAAAACAGACAGCCCGCCTGTTATTTTATAAGCTAGCAAACCCAGTCAGGGTTTAGTCTTCGACAAATACGCAGCCAAGGGTGAACACACCGATATTTGCTATAGAGACACTGGCGGCAGGAAGAACTTCGGTGTTAACGTAACCGCGTGACGATAAATAGTTAAGTAGTGATTTAGTATGAGGGTTTAAATTACCGCTAAGCACATACATTGTACCTTTTTTACCATTGGCGGCGGTGATGGCAGCATCCGCGAGTCGCTCAATACATTTTTCAAAACTGCGCACCTTTTCAAAGGCGACCATTTGACCTGAGTCTTCCATTTTTACAATCGGTTTAATACCGAATAAATTGGCGAAAAAGCCGACTGGCGCTGAAATACGCTTGGTACGAATCATACCTTTAAGGTTATCAACTGCCAAATAGATATGGATTTTATCGCGCAGGCGGTTGATTTCGGTGATGATTTGTGGGACTTCCATGCCTTGTTTGAGTAAGCGTGAGGCTTCTTGTACAAGAACCGCTTCGCCATGTGAAATCGTGCGTGAATCATAGAGATAAATTTTCATGCGATGACTAAACATCGAGCTAATATTGAGCAAGTTATTGTAGGTTTGGCTTAAAGAAGAGGATAAACAGATGATTAAAACTTCTTGCACATCTTCTTTGATGAGTTGATAAAAGAATTCAATGAGCTGATTTTCAGTGGGCGCTGAGGTACTGATTTCGATATTGGGGTTATCGAGTAGAACACGCGACAGCCTATCTAGGCTTAGGTCTTGTCCATCTAGATAATTGGCACCGCCCATATGGATATTCATCGGCAACATTTTGACATTGTCTGGAATGCCAAGGTCGTCTAGACATGACGTGGACGTGCTAACAATCATTTTCTTCACAGTAATTTCCCTCCTGTTGTACTTTTATCCTAGCGTGATATTAACATTGTCGCAAAAATAAGCATGATTTTTTTGTAGACTCATCGGGACAAAATTTGCCTTATGCTTTCAAAGATGACTATTTATAATAGGTTGACCTAATTTTGGTTTGATGTATGCTTAAGGTATGTTGATATAGCTACATTGCGTGACCACATTGACGAATTGATTATGATAACGAACTCATTTACAAAATGACAAGATTAGTTGCTTAATGTGACCAAATAGTGAAAGGAAATTACTGCCAAGGATTATTTATGTCAAATAACAGCCAGATATCTACTCATAACACCCATTATCCGCATATTTTTGAACCCCTGGATTTAGGATTTACCACGTTAAAAAATCGTATTGTGATGGGCTCGATGCATACAGGGCTTGAAGATCGGTTCTTTAACTATCCAAAGCTAGCCGCTTATTTTGCCGAGCGCGCCAAAGGGGGAGTTGCCATGATGATCACGGGCGGTATCTCGCCCAATCATGAAGGTTGGTTAGTGCCGGCAGGCGGAACGCTCAATCACAAAGGCGATGTAGTCAATCATCGTAAAGTCACCAAAGCTGTGCACCAATATGACTGCAAAATCATCTTGCAAATTCTTCACAGCGGTCGCTATGGTTATCATCCATTGGCGGTATCAGCCAGTGCCATCAAATCGCCTATTTCACCCTTCAAACCTCGTCAAATGAGTGAAAAAAATATTTTGGCGACTATCAAAGACTATGCCAAAACTGCCAAACTTGCACAAATGGCGGGCTATGATGGCGTCGAAATCATGGGTTCAGAAGGCTATTTACTCAATCAGTTCTTAAGCAATCACGTCAATCAGCGTACCGACCAATGGGGTGGTAGTCTAGAAAACCGTATGCGTTTTGCGCTCGAAGTCATCAAAGCGGTACGCGAGGCGGTGGGAGAAGCGTTTATCATCACCTTCCGTTTATCGATGATTGACTTGGTGCCCGATGGCAACACCATGGATGAAGTCATTACTATCGCCAAAGCCATCGAAAAAGCCGGGGTGACCATAATAAATACCGGGATTGGCTGGCATGAAGCACGTATCCCGACCATCGTCACGTCGGTACCACGCGCAGCGTTTGCCGATGTGATTGCTGAAGTCAAACGCCACGTGACTATTCCTGTGATTGCTGCCAACCGTGTCAATATGCCAGAGACTGCCGAGCAGCTGCTAGCAGAGAACCAAGCTGACTTGGTACAAATGGCGCGTCCGTTCTTGGCAGACCCAGACTGGGTGGCAAAAGCCAGTTTAGGACAAACTGACTTAATTAATACCTGTATTGGCTGTAACCAAGCGTGTCTAGATCATACATTTGACAATAAACGCTCAACTTGTCTGGTCAACCCCCAAGCCTGTTATGAAACCGAACTGGTCTATAAACCTGCCAAAAAAGCCAAAAAAATTGCCGTCGTGGGCGCAGGCATGGCAGGGCTATCAGCGGCGACGGTCGCCGCCAAACGCGGTCATCAGGTCACTTTGTTTGAAGCACAGGATAAAATCGGCGGACAGTTTAACTATGCCAAAGTGATTCCAGGTAAAGAAGAGTTCTTTGAAACCATCCGCTATTTTACCAATTTGGTGGACAGTTTAGACATTGAGCTCAAACTCAATCATAAAGTAAGCAAAGAGGAACTAGAGTCAGGTCAGTTTGATGATGTGATTATTGCGACAGGCGTTGTTCCACGGGCGCTTGACTTTGAAGGGGTGGAGTTACCGCAAGTAATGAGCTATGCCGAATTGCTATCGGGTCAAAAAGTCGCAGGTAAGCGAGTCGCGGTAATCGGTGCAGGCGGAATTGGTTTCGATGTTAGCGAATATTTGACCTCCACCCATGTGAAACCGTTTGAAAAAGATGCGCAAGGCAAGGTGATTTATCAACCCCATCCGCAAAGCGTAGCCTCATGGAAACGTGAGTGGGGTGTGGACACCAACCCACACTATGACAGCGAAGGTGGACTGGTAAAACCAGAGCCCATTACCCCGACCCGTGAAGTGTATTTGATGCAGCGTAAAAAAGGTCGCTTGGGGGCAGGTCTCAATAAAACCTCAGGCTGGGTGCACCGTGCTCATATCAATAAGCATGGCGTCAAACAGGTGAGCGGCATTGGCTATGAGAAAATTACCAATGAAGGCATTTGGATTACTAACCCAGACGGTCATAGCCAATTATTGCGCGTTGATAGTATCGTTATCTGCGCGGGGCAAGAATCGGTCAATGACTTGATGCCTGCGGTGGGTGATGACTTGACAGCCCAATATCACTTGATTGGTGGGGCAAAATTGGCAGGCGAATTGGATGCTAAACGTGCCATTCGCGAAGGCGCGGAAGTCGCTGCCATGTTGTAGCAGCTTTTACTATGTCATAAAAAAGGCGATGAATGAATGTCATCGCCTTTTTTATGTTGGCCGCTTATTATTGAATGGCATCAGACGCCAAGAAAAAATTGCGGGCTTGCTGAGCGTCAATCAGCTTGTCTACCGCACCTTGCAAATCATGCGTAGTATGGGGCTGCTCAATCATCTCGCGAATGGTGTCATACAGCCGTGAAAACAACGAGAAATTACTCTGTAGCAAATAACTCATAATTAACTCGCTCACCCCAGTCACTTCCAAATCAAGCGACGTCTTAAAGCGCAGCTCGCCGTCCATCACATCCATTTCCAAATTACCAATCATCAAATCATAATTTAGATAAGCCAGCATGGCGAGCATCTCAGGACGATTGGCTTCAGCAATCGCCGTAGGATAAATACTGTACACCGCAATCAATTGCTGCTCACTAAAAAAACGAATCATACAACCCCAATGCCGCTCTTTATCTGACACTTGCATCGTATAATGATGAATGCTTTGCTCATCTTGTTCGCTGGCAGGGTGATACATAAATTGATAACCCATACTGGCTAAGATATGCTCTATGTCATCGGGGGTAATCGGTTGTAGCTCGAATTCGTCATCTGCATTTAGCGCGTCACTGGCTAAAATCGGTTCATCTTGTGAATGGCTATCCTCATCAAACGCTGGATTGATTCGATTTTTAGTAAAAGGCTGATAGTCAGTAGCATCGCTATGCTCGCTTGTCTCAGCATAATAGCCAGAGTCAGTTATTTTATCGGCTACAGGGAGTGGCGCTGATTTTTCAGCAGTAAAGAACAGTTTTAGGCGTTGCCATAAACGCTTCGGATTTTTGGACATTGATTTCACTTACCCAAGAAAAAATAGCTAAAAATAGAAAGAAAAACGAAAAGCAGAACAGTTAAAAAACGAAAAAGTTAACAAACAGGTTGGCAAAACTTTGACGCTATCACCAAGCTTTATATGGATACTTTATATTGATAATAGCAAAGACCTGTCGCAAGTTAGTATATAATAAGCGTTCTACACAACTTTAGCCAATTATCTATACAATGGGTATAGGGCTGTGATTTATCAATTTAATCTGTTATCTATTTAATGACTTGCAAATTTTAACCAATGCTATGCCAAATCCAACACCCACTGCTATACCTACCTTAACGACCAGTTCGCTGCTAAACTGTCACAATGTCACTATACAACGTGGCGAATTTCCGCTGTGTGAAGCGGTGAATTTGGTGCTAAACCGTGGCGATATTTGTCATTTGGTGGGTGAAAATGGCACTGGCAAAACTACATTTTTGATGCAGCTTGCAGGGTTGATTCCTGTTTTAACCGGTGATATTAGCTGGCAGGGCAAGGCAGGGCTACCTGTGCAGCCATTTTATGTGGCGCACCAATTGGGTATTCATTTGCAACTCACCGTTGAGCAAAATTTGCGATTTTTGTTAGCCTTGTATGGTATCAAACCAAGCGCAGATGCTCTTGAGCAAGCACTCGATTGGGTTGGGTTAGCAGGTTATGAGAAAATCAACTGCTATCAACTCTCGGCAGGGCAGACGCGCCGCGTGGGTTTGGCACGCTTGCTGTTTGCGCTGGAGTATGTAGCGCAATTTCCTTGCTGGCTACTTGATGAGCCGCTGACCGCGCTTGATGTCAATATGATTGCCAAAATTGAACACTTGATGCAGACATTCGTTCAGCGCGGCGGGGCAGTGCTCATGACCAGCCACCAAACTGTCGCCGTCGCCAACAAGCAATTAGATTTAACTTTGTATATGGTTTAGGGGCAACTGCAATGATTGATTTTTCTGCCCTGTGGCAACGCGAATGGCAAATCAAACAGCAAAACAAAGTGCAGTGGTTATATCCACTGGTGTTGTTTTTAATTATCATCACCTTATTTCCACTGGCGATGGGCACCGAGCCAAAATTACTGCAGCAACTGGGCGTGCCTGCGGTATGGATTGCAGCGTTATTGTCGCTGATTATGGGTATGGAAAACTTATTTCGCCCAGCCCTCGATAACGGTACACTGGCGCAATTGGTTGTCGCTCGTGCCTCGATTCCCACTTGGGTACTAGTACGGCTCATCGTGCATTGGCTAACCAGTGCGGGTATGGTGTGTCTGCTCGCATTTTTGGCGATGCCGCTTTTTGGTTTGACGAGCCAAGCAGCCATTGCCCTGAGTGC
Source organism: Moraxella sp. CTOTU47616 (assembly GCF_032017465.1). NCBI lineage: Bacteria > Pseudomonadati > Pseudomonadota > Gammaproteobacteria > Moraxellales > Moraxellaceae > Moraxella > Moraxella sp. CTOTU47616. The sequence continues at coordinate 283,179 of NZ_DALZPU010000003.1, read as the reverse complement.
TTCTATTTTGGTGGGCAGTCCGATTTTGTTGTGCTTATCAGCGATTGCCAGTAGCTTGACATTATCGCTAAAAAACGGCGCGGTGTTGGTGCCATTGATTTCGTTACCGATGCAGCTCCCTGTGCTGATTTTTGCTACGGGGGCAGTGGGGCAATTTGCCATGGGGCTGAACGGTTATCCGATTTTAGCACTATTACTGGCGGGCAGTATTTTGGCAGTCATCGTCACGCCTTTTGTGATTGCATTTTCATTAAAACTGGCTTGGTTAAGCTGATGATTTTTAGATGAAAAAATCCCCAAATACCAGTAAAATAAGCGAACAAATATCTTATTGTTGATGGCTTACATTCATTTTAGAAAAAAAAGCAAGGCGCATTCCATGGCAGAAATTACCCCAAACGTTGGCAAAAATGGCTTTTTTTCTCGCCTTTGGCAAGGATTTCTTAAAACTGTTGGCACCAAAGAGTTTTATCGTATTTTTGCCCCTTGGGTGAGATATTTAGCTGTCATTGCTGCGCTGCTATTAGCGGTGGGTGCCGTTTGGGGATTAGCGTTTGCGCCTCCTGACTATTTGCAAGGCAATAGCTATCGCATTATCTTTATCCATGTCCCCACTGCCAGTCTAGCCATGTCAATTTATTTGGGCATGGCAATTTTAGGGGTGATTTTTTTGGTCTGGAAAATTAAAACCGCCAATTTGGTTGCCCAAGCGATTGCGCCGATTGGCTTCATGCTTTGTGTGTTAAGTTTACTTACAGGCTCTATTTGGGCAAAGCCTACTTGGGGCACATACTGGGTATGGGATGCGCGTCTCACTTCTATGCTGATTTTGGCGTTTTTATACGCAGGCGTGATGGCGCTATTTGCTGCATTTGAATATACCGCTAGTCGTGGTAAAGCGGCGGCGATTTTATCGATTGTAGGTGCGGTTAATTTGCCGATTATCAAATATTCTGTCAATTGGTGGAACACCCTACACCAAGGCTCGACATTTACCGTAACTGAGCGTCCAAAAATGCCGCCTGATATGTATATTCCGCTGTTGCTGATGATGTTAGGCAGTTATTTTTTGGTGGCTGCGCTTACCATCTATCGTACCAACACCTTGATTTTGCAACGCGAAAGTAGCAAACAGTGGGTGATTGATGAGTGCAAACGACTATATCGTTAAAGTGTTATCGTTAGAGCCTGCTTATTGACATAAAGTATCGCCATTTAACTAGCGATAGCTTTAATCCTATGCCATCAATCTATTCTCTAAACCTACATTCAAACCTGAGGTGACCAATGAGCCCGTATTTTCGTAATTTTGCCGAGTTTATCGCCATGGGTGGGCATGGTAGTTATGTGTGGTCAACTTGGCTACTGACTTTACTAGGCATTATCGCGCTCGTCTTTTTTAGTCGTAGTCAGCGTAAAGCGACCTACCGAGATATCACTACCCAGCAGGCGCGCCAACAACAGCGTCATCAACGTACGGCTAAGGGCAGCGGATAATAGTATTTATCGCCCTAATCAGTGTTATAATAGACAAGTAGCCCCATAGGGTGTGGTTCATCAAAAGTGAGATGAAAAAAAGCGATGAATAAAGTACGACAAAAAAAATTAATGTGGGTGATGGCAACCTTATTTGGCGCAATCATTGCCGTCGTCCTTGTGATTTATGCGGTAGGACAACAAACCGACTATTATTTTGACCCCACAGCAATCAGTCAAGGCAAGGCACCTGAAGATACCCGTATCCGAGCAGGGGGCATGGTCGTGCGCGGTAGTGTCGAGCGAGATAGCACAGACCCACTCAATGTCAAATTTAAAATCACCGATTTTAAATCCACCGTGCCGGTATCCTATAAAGGCATCTTACCAGATTTATTTGCCGAAGGTTCGGGCGTGGTAGCCACAGGTTCGCTTGAAGGCAATACTTTTGTAGCAAGCGAAGTATTAGCAAAGCATGATGAGAATTATATGCCGCCAGAAGTGGCAAAATCACTAAAAACCCAGCATCAAGCTAACGGCACGGATGTTAACCAAGCCCAGTTTATGCCAGCTACCCCTGTTAAACAATAAATTCACTTAGCTAAAAAGCCACTTAGGTAAAAAATTAATTAGCTAAAAAATCAGCGGGCTAAGAAAGCCATGTAGCTAAAAAAGTGGGCATTGACCCACTTTTTTAATATCTAAATAATGTTAAAAATTTTATGCCATACAAAATCTTTAACCATAAAATTTTTAAGCATAAAAAAAGGAAACCGCTCGGGTTTCCTTTTTGTTCAGTTTAAAAAACTGATTATTTTGCAGCAGATGCAGAAGCGTCAGCAACAGTTGCAGCAGCAGAAGCGGCAGCATCAGCTGAAGCTGGTGCAGCAGCAGATGCAGTGTCTACAACAACAGTAGAAGCGTTAACAGTTGCAGCAGATGCAGTTACTGCTGGTGCAGAAGCTTCAACAGTGGTAGTAGTAGTTGATGAAGCAACTGTAGTTGAAGCAGTGGTAGAGGCAGCAGCTGGTGCAGCTTCTTCTTTTTTGCTACATGCAGTCATAGCTAAAGATGCAGCAACTAAACTCGATACAGCGATTAATTTAACGTTCATTACGTGTTCTCCTAAAGAAAATAACCCCGTATTCACTCGACGATACTCTAAATAAACGGTTTATTTAGAATTAAAGACACACGGGACATGAAACTGGCAATATTGTAGCGGAAACTTAGTCAAGATAGAATAACTTTCGCATAAAAAAATATAATAAATCTGATAAAAGGTTGTAACAAAATAACACCGCAATCACAAATACAACTTTTTAGATTTATTGATATCGCACGAGAAAGATATCTTTTTTAGCTTTTCGCGGAAAATGACGTATTATACGCATAAAAATATGGCAAAGATATCTTTATTTTTGTAAATTTACAAAATTTTTTCTATTTCCCGTACTGTATTAAATAATACCAAAAAAATAATTTTTTTTTGGCAATAAATGGTTAATTTTAATCAGGTTTGGCAGATTTTAGATAGGTAATAATAAGTTACATTAGTGGTATATTGTTAGGGTTTATTGTCAAAAATCTGTATAAAACTACGATTTCACACAGTAATTTTTAGGCAAAATGCTACAATGCCAAAATAAGCATATTATAAAAGCAAGATAGTATTTAAGGAGGTATTGGTATGAAGTGGGAAGATCGTGATGGTAGCTCGAATGTATTAGTCAGCGGCGGTAAAGCCGTGGGTGGCGGTATTGGTACTATTATCATTGGTTTGATTTTATGGCTGGTGTTTGGTATGAATCCTATGACTGCGATGCAAACAGGTTCTGCAATCACAGGTGGCAATAGTAGCGGTCAACAAACCCTTGACCAGCAAACGGCTGACCGCGACCAAAAATTTGTCTCAGTGGTGTTAAAAGACACGGAAGAAGTGTGGGGTCAGATTTTTAGTGAAAACAATATGCAATACCAACAGCCTAAATTAGTGTTATTTAATGGTATGGTACGTTCGGGTTGTGGTAATGCGTCTTCAGCGACAGGGCCTTTTTACTGTCCTGCTGACCAACGCATCTATCTTGATACCAGTTTTTTCCAAGAAATGCGCCAAAAATTGGGTATCACAGGTGACCAAAATGGCTCAGGTGATGCACAAAACCAAGGTAAAGCAGGTGACTTTGCACAGGCTTATGTCATTGCTCACGAGGTGGGTCACCATGTACAAAATCAGTTAGGTATTAGCCAAAAAGTAGATGAAGCCAGTCGCCGTGCCACGCAAGCGCAAGCCAACAATTTATCAGTGCGTCAAGAACTACAAGCGGACTGTTTTGCGGGTGTTTGGGCAAACCGTAACCAACAACGTGTTCAATTCTTAGAGCAAGGCGATATTGAAGAAGCGATTAATGCGGCGGAGCAAATCGGTGATGACCGTTTGGCCCAAGCCAGTGGTCGTGCCGCTGTCCCTGATAGCTTTACCCATGGTACCAGTCAACAACGTATGACGTGGTTTTCACGCGGTTTAAAATCGGGTGATATCAACCAATGCGATACTTTTAGTGGTGCAATTTAAGTAGCGTTGCGATTTAAGCCCAAAGGACGCCAATAAAAAAGACACCAACAAAAAGCTCAACACCAGGTTGAGCTTTTTCATTTCTATGAGTCAGCTAATTAACAGGATTAAGCGGTAACATGATTAAGATTTATCTTTACGCGTCATTTGCTCAAAGAATTCATCATTGGTTTTTGAGTCTTTAAGTTTTTCTAGCAAAAATTCGGTAGCTTGTAGTTCATCCATGGGGTGTAGCAGTTTGCGCAGAATCCATACTTTGCGTAGCATCGCTTCATCCATCAAACGCTCTTCACGGCGAGTGCCCGATTTTTTGATATTGATGGCAGGGAATACCCGTTTTTCGGCAATGTCTCGCTCAAGGGTAATTTCTTGGTTACCTGTCCCCTTAAACTCTTCATAAATCACCTTATCCATGGTACTGCCTGTGTCAATCAAAGCGGTTGAAATAATGGTCAAGCTACCGCCTTCTTCGACATTACGTGCGGCACCAAAAAAGCGTTTTGGGCGTTCTAGTGCATTGGCATCCACCCCACCAGTCAATACCTTACCCGATGAAGGCAATACCGTATTATAGGCGCGGGCTAAACGCGTAATGGAATCGAGTAAAATCACCACGTCTTGTTTGTGCTCAACCAAGCGTTTGGCCTTTTCAATCACCATTTCGGCGACTTGTACGTGACGGGTTGGCGGCTCATCAAAGGTCGATGCGACCACTTCACCACGCACCGTACGCTGCATTTCGGTCACTTCTTCAGGACGCTCGTCAATGAGCAGCACGATGAGATAACATTCTGGGTTGTTTTTGGTGATGGATTGCGCGATAGATTGTAGCAGTACAGTTTTACCCGCTTTTGGTGGGGCGACAATAATCGAGCGTTGTCCTTTACCAATCGGGGCAATCAAGTCAATGATACGGCCGGTTAAGTCTTCTGTGGTACCGTTACCCAGTTCTAGGCGAAGCTGCTGGGTGGGGAAAAGTGGGGTTAAATTTTCAAAAATCAGTTTGTGGCGAGAGCGGTCTGGGGTATCGAAGTTGATTTCGTTAACTTTTAATAGGGCAAAATAACGCTCAGAATCCTTGGGTGGGCGAATCGTCCCTGCGATTGAGTCACCCGTCTTGAGATTGAAACGGCGAATTTGGCTCGGACTCACATAGATATCATCGGGACCCGCTAGGTAAGAGCCTTCCGACGATCGTAAAAAACCAAAGCCATCGGGCAAAATCTCAAGCACGCCATCCCCATAGATAGCTTCACCGTTTCGGGCGTGGGTTTTTAAAATGGCAAAAATGATATCTTGTTTGCGACTACGGGCCATGTTTTCTAGACCCATTTGCTCGCTAATCAACAACAATTCAGCAATCGATTTTTTCTTGAGTTCAGTCAAATTCATAGGTAAATCATCAATAACTAATTTTGAACCACCTCAAAACGTGAGTCGAGCAAAGGCGCTGCATCGTTTTAAGACAGTAGGGTGTGAAGAGAATATAAAGAGAAAAAAATAGAAACGTTTGAAATGATTAACTGAGCGTTGCAAACAGACAATACCAAGTACTAAACCAAATAATAGTAAATGCCTGCTAACGTAACGTTAAGCATATCGATAAGATAGTTATTTTGTGAGACACACTATACGACTTGACATATTCATTTGTCAATGTATGGGCATAAAAAACCGCGATTTTTTTACTCACAAGTATCAAAATCGCGGCGAATCTCACTGGTAATTATCAAAAAAATATACCGTTACCAATATAAAAATTCAATTTAACCTATTAACCTACGCTAATGATTCTTACCCTAGCGATTATAAGTGTTTGTTGATAAGAGCAGTCAATTGGGCTTTTGGTTGCATACCCATAGTAGCATCCACTTTTTCACCGTTTTTGAACATAAATAAGGTAGGGATACTACGGATACCATATTGTGCAGCTAGGTTTGGATTTTGGTCAACGTCGATTTTAACAATTCGCGCTTTACCCTCATATTCTGAAGAAAGCTCGTCTAATACAGGGGCAATGGCTTTACATGGACCACACCAAGTTGCCCAAAAATCAACCAATACTGGGGTATCTGATTGTAATACTGCTTTTTCAAAAGTACCTTCATCGGCATGAATAACTGAAGACATAGTAACTCCTACGTGTTGATGTTGTTAACTGTTAGGTTTTGGATTACGGTTAAGTAATGACCCAAATGCTTGTTTTTGCCCAGTGCTTGTTTTTGCCTAATAAAAAAATCTTAATATTGGATACAATCAAACAGTGATAGAAACATTGAAGTGATAGAAACAATGATAGGATAGTGAAATCTATTAAACAGACACCCAAAGGCAAATTACTTTATAGTGATTATTATGATAGGGTCATCTTAGCATAACACAACCCCAAAACAGGGTATGGCTATGGTTAATTGTTTTGATAGTTATGATAAGAAACATTAATGGTATCTAACTAATGGTATCTAAATGATTGTAACGATAGAAGTTTTTAGAAAATGTTAAAGTCAATTTTTTTCACTGATGGACAGGCATGGGGGGAGGCAAAAGTTGCAGTTGCAATAAAATGGCTTTTACTCAGGGGTGAAAATGCGTAAAATGGTGTTTAATCGAATTATTGACTTTAACCGACACTAAGTGAAATATGCCTGACTTACTTGCTAACAACGAACTTATGGCCGCCATTGATATTGGCTCAAATAGCTTTCATCTTGCCATCGCGCGGTTAGACCATGGGGAAGTACGCAAATTAGCATCAATGTCAGAAAAAGTGCAGCTTGCCGCTGGACTTGATGAAAACAACTATTTGTCGCTTGAGGCACAAAAACGTGGGCTGGATTGTTTGACCCGTTTTGTTGGACGACTAGACGCTGTCTCACCACAGCGGTTGCGGATTGTGGCTACCAATGCCCTACGCCAAGCCAAGAATGCCGATGAATTTATTCGACAAGCCAATTTAATTTTACCCAAACCCTTAGAAGTTATTGCGGGGCGAGAAGAAGCGCGTCTAATTTATTTGGGTGTTTCTCATACCAATGCCAGTACCGACAAACGCTTGGTGATTGATATTGGGGGTGGTTCGACGGAGTTTATTATTGGCAAAGGCTTTGACCCGATTTTGACCGAAAGCCTACAGATGGGCTGTGTTGCTTTTACCAAATCCTATTTTACTGACGGCGCTATCACCGAAAAAGCGTTTGAAAAAGCGATTGCTGCGGCGAGAAAAGAAGTGCTTGGTATTAGCCGCTTGTACCAAAAAACGGGTTGGGACAGTGTCACGGGCTCAAGTGGCACAATTAAAGCCGTCAATCAAATTTTGCTGCAACTTGGACTTGCCGATGAAAATGCTCGTGTGACCTACAGCGGTGTCAAAGAAATCCAAAGATTACTGATTAAAGCAAAACATATCGACAATATTGATTTTGCCGATATTAAAGACACCCGTAAAGTAGTGTTGCCGGCTGGTGTCGCGGTGCTGCTCGCAGCGATGAATGTTTTGGGCATTGATACCATCTCTTATTCAGATGGTGCACTGCGTGAAGGCGTCATGTACGATATGCTCGGGCGTTTTGCCAGTGAAGATGTGCGTGATCGCAGTGTACAAGCCTTGATGACGCGTTATTCGGTCGATAGAAAACAAGCAAAACGTGTGGTACGTACCGCGCAGCAGCTGTTTGACCAAGTGAGAAATCGCTTGGGGCTTGATGAAGAAGACGCGGATTTACTTCGCCGTGGTGCCTATCTATACGAAATTGGTCTTGCCATTAGCCATAGTAGCTATCATAGGCACAGTGCCTATTTGCTAGAAAATTCGGATATTGACGGGTTTTCACAAGTCGATAAAACACGCTTGTCGCAGCTCGTGATGCACCATCGCCGTAAATTAAAACCTGATAGTTTTGATGAAGTCAAAATGGTGGGTGGTGACAATCTGGTGTATTTAACTTTGATTTTACGCCTAGCGGTACTGGTGCATCACAGCCGTAGCAAACATGATACGCTACCGATTCACCTAGCGGCTAAAGATAACCATACTTGGGAAGTTTCGGTAAATTTAGCGGATGATAACGCAAGTCTTGTGCTATCAGATTTGCAAGATGAAATTGATATTTGGCAAAAGTGGGGCATGAGCTTATCCATTACCACTTACGAGCCAGCTATTGGGTAAGCAAATGGCTAAGTAAATAGTTAAACAAATGGCTAAGAAAATTTTTAAATAAAGTTAAGCGTTTAGGTCTGTCATACGATATTGAGATGACAACAGTTGTAATAAAACAAGGGAATAACGACAATGAGTGTTTGGGAAAAAGTACAGCTTGCACGTCATGCAAAACGACCATTATTTTTGGATTATGCCAACCAGCTGTTCACGGAATTTGATGTGCTGCAAGGGGATCGCGCGTATGCTGATGACAAAGCGATTTTGGGGGGTATGGCGATGTTTAACGACCAGCCTGTCATGCTGATTGGTCAACATCGCGGTCGCAGCACCCGTGAGCGTATAGAATACAATTTTGGTATGGCAAACCCAGAAGGCTATCGCAAAGTAGTTAGACTGGTGCAAATGGCAGAACGGTTTAAATTGCCGGTGCTGACCTTTATCGATACCCAAGGCGCATATCCTGGCGTGGGTGCAGAAGAGCGGGGTCAAGCCCAAGCGATTGCCCAAAGTATTGCGGTATTTTCATCCTTGAATGTGCCTGTGATTGCCACGGTAATCGGTGAAGGGGGGTCAGGCGGTGCATTGGCGATTGGCGTCGCTGATCGTATCAATATGCTAGAAAACAGCATTTATTCCGTGATTTCGCCTGAAGGTTGCGCATCGATTTTGTGGAAAACGGCTGAAAAAGCGCCACAAGCCAGTGAGGCGTTGAAACTCAGTGCAGCAAATTTAAAATCCCTTGGCTTGATTGATGAAGTCATCGCAGAAGGCGAGGGCGCACATATTAACAGCGATGTCGCTATGACCAACCTTAAAGCCACGCTGGAGCAACAGCTAGCGGGGCTTATAAAGCTGGATGAACAAACACGTCTGCAACAACGCTATGAAAAATTGATGAGCTTTAATTCTACGGTGTCCTTACCAAAAGCCTCTGCTTGATTGTCAGTGATTTAACCTATTTTAATGACCCATGGGCGTTTATTTAGACGCCCATTATTTTATCCCATTTGTTTTATCTCACTGTTTTTCTCTTGCCGCATGAGCTTGAGCGCTATGTGTACTATGTCGTCTATCCTTATGTCATCTGTCCCTATGTCACCTGTCATTGAAGCGATTAAACAAAGTTATCAAACCCATATCAACCCGCACCCCAAGGCTGCCACTAAAATTTATATTGCGTGCAGTGGCGGGCGAGACTCGATGGTATTACTGTTCGCCTGTCAGCAGCTACAACTACCCATTCATGTGATTCATATCAATCATAAATTGCAAAAAGTCAGTGATGAGTGGCAACAACTGGTAGAAGGCTATTGCCACAAGCACCACATCGACTATGACAGCGTTTGTATCGAGTGGCAATCGCAGCAAGTTTATGCCGCCGATAGCACAATCAGCCAAGAACAACAAGCCAGCACACAACAAGCCAATGAACAACAAGCCAATGAACAACAAGCCAATGAACAACAAGCCAATGAACAACAAGCCAGAACCGCTCGCTATCGTGCCATCATACAGATTGCAGGCGAAAACGCCATTGTTGCCTTGGCGCATCACGCCAACGATCAGGTGGAAACCTTGTTGATAAACCTATGTCAAGGGACAGGATTGGCGGGGCTGACAGGCATGACGGCGTTTGGGGTGCAACATGAATTTGGCAAACCCATTTGGTTATGGCGTCCGTTGCTTGGGGTAACGCGTGATGAGATTAGCGACTTTGTAGCAGCGCAACATATCCCTCATGTCGATGATCCTACCAATTTTGGGGTAGCTAATCAGCGCGCTTTTTTACGTAATCAGATTTTGCCACTCCTGGGTGAGCGCTTTCATAAAGTAGTGCAAAATATCACCCGCACCCAGCAAAACCTGACCGAAGCGCATCACATAGTCGATGACCAATATCAACAAGATTTGGCGCTATGTCAGCGGTCAAATGGCTGGACAAATCATCAGCAATGTTTGCATATCCCCGATCTAAAATCATTGAGCCAAGCAAGACGCTTTAACCTATTGCATCATTGGGTCAAAGGCTCACAAAAATTTGCCCCCACTCGGCAATTGATTTTACAAATTGAGCAGTTACTACAATCAGCGCAAACAGACCAGCAAGCGATTTTACAGTGGCAGGGAATTGAAATTAGAAAATACCGCGATACCTTATACCGCCTTGATGCCGATTATGTGAAGGCGATTCATGGCAAATCAGATAACAAGGTATTAGCCAATTTGGCTGCCGATGTGGGGCTATCTGAGGAATTATCTGTGGGGCTATCTCTAGAATTGGCGCTTGCTATCAGAGCCGTGTTGCCCAATGAGTCTTTTCAATTATTGTCACAATCTTTTCACCAATCGTTTAAAAAACTGTGCCAACGATTTGATATTCCTAGCTGGGAGCGACAATTTGCCAAAGTGGTCATACTGGATGACAACAAAGAAAAGGCACTCCCGGCGTCTCAAACACCAAAACGGTTTGCTTTATTATTGCCCAATATCAGTGTTTGGCTGGCAGATGCCAGTGAGCTGAATTTGGCTACCCAAGCAGCTTGTCCGTGGCAATTGGTTTGGACATGCGGTCTTGATAGTGAATGTCATTGATTTAAGCCTGTCATGGGCTAAGACTGTCATGGACTTAGACTATCAAACGGGCATGAATCGCTTGAATTTGCGCCATGTACACCAATTTACGCTGTAAATTTGTCATCAAAATTTGCAGTAGGTATGGTAGACTTATTTGCGAATAATAGCGAGGGCGAACCCTTTAACTGCTTTCGTCACCCTACAAAAAATGACTACAAAGGACATCTATGGCAACCACAACTTCTCTTAATATCGCCTTTATTGGTGGCGGTAATATGGCATCGGCGCTCATCGCAGGGCTATTAGCAAAAGGTCAGCCACCTAGCCTACTGCATGTGGTTGAAACCGATGCTGAGAAGTTAGCGGATTTTCAAGCCAAAGGGTTGAATACCTACGATGCGAGCAATATCGACGATACCAAGCACGCCATCGAAAAAGCTGATGTGGTCGTGCTCGCTGTCAAACCGCAGGTCATTAAAGATGTGCTACTGCCAGTCAAAGACAGCTGGGGCGAGCAAGTGGTTATTTCAATTGCCGCGGGGATTGCTACCGATAGTTTAGCCGAATGGTTGGGACCGCAAGTCAAACTAGTGCGAGCGATGCCAAATACCCCTGCGATGATTCAAATGGGCGCCACAGGCCTGTACGCGACAGCAGCGGTGAGCGAGGCGGAGCAGCAACTTGCGCAGCAAGTGATGTCCGCAGCAGGACTGGTGTTATGGGTAGATGACGAAGACCTACTGCACGCCGTGACTGCTATCTCAGGGTCAGCGCCTGCGTATTTCTTTTATATGTTAGAGAACATGATTGCCACAGGTGAAAAATTGGGGCTGACCCAAACCCAAGCCACGGCTTTGGCAATGCAAACGGCACTGGGCTCAGCGCAAATGGCATTGACCAGTCATGATACGCCAGCTGAGCTGCGTCGCAAAGTGACCTCGCCCAATGGGACTACCCAAGCGGCAATTGAAGTGATGGATGCTAAACAAATGCATCAAACTATTGCCGATGCCATGCTAGCATGTGAGCAGCGCTCGCGTGAGCTCAGCCTAGCGTTTGGCAAATAACTCGACTTGGCTACAACATGGGCTATAACATTGGCTCCAACAGTAAATTTTAATTGACTATCTTAACGGCTTATCGTTAACAAGTGTGTAAGCAGCAAATAAGGATAAAAACAGGGCATGACTAATCTTTTGGCAGGGTTGTTTGATATCGTCGTCGCGGCGGCGATGATACTGGTTTTCTTTCGATTTATGCTGCAGTTTGCTGGCATTACTGCAAAGGATGCGTTTGCCAAACCCATTTATCGTATGACACGCATTGTCGATGTGTTTGGACGTATTTTCCCAACCCTTGGCGATGGCAGAATCAATACCGCAAGTTTGGTGTTGCTGTTTTTGCTGCGGATGATTTTTATTTGGGGCGTGCTTGGCATGATGCGTATTGATAGTCAAAATATTGGCCTGTTCTATATGCCAGAGGTGAACTTAGCCATGGTTGATTATCTATCGCGGCATTTTTCACCTGTCATGATGTTTTTTGTGGCGGCCGTGACCTTGCTGATTGATTTTTTAAGAATGTGCCAGTACATCATCATTGGCTCCTTTATCGGGGGTTGGGTGATGCTTTTTACCCAAAAAATGCCAGCGATTTTTGGCCTGCTCACCTTGCTTAGTGAGCCAATTATTCAGCCATTTCGCAAAGTATTACCTGCCACCGGAATGCTTGATTTGGCACCTATGCTGGGTTTTTTCTTGATTATTTTGCTAGAAACCTTGGTGCAAACCGTAGGCGTTTATCTATTAACCCTATAGTCTTTGTAACCCTATAGTCTTTGGCAAACGACGATTAAATGAGTAAACTTTAAAGCAGTGGGCTAAACAGGCGAATAGCGTTGTCCAAGAATTTTGCCCCAAAGCTACGCTGCTGCCATCCATCGCGCTGTAATGGCTCACTTTGTTGCAGGTATTCATGTTGGCAAGTGAGCATTTGCTGGGTCATGGTACGATTATAAATCGCCATACTCACCTCCATATTCAGATAAAAACTGCGCATATCCATATTGACGGTACCAAATAAGCAATAATCGTCATCCACGCACAAAATCTTGGCATGTAGCAAGCCTGCATTGAACAAATAAATCTGCACCCCTGCTGACAACAGCGGCTCAAAATAAGCCTGTGAGGCAAACCGTACCAACAGCGAATCTACTTTTTTGGGTACATTTAAAATCACCTTGACCCCACGCTTGGCAGCGGTAGTGAGGGCAAGCAGCAGTGCATCATCTGGCACAAAATAAGGCGTGGTAATGACCACTTGTTTTTTGGCGGCAAAAATCGCACACACCAAGGTTTCGTAGATGACATGCCCCGTTAATTCTGGCGCCGATGGAATCAGCTGCAAACTGACTTGACTCACCGATGGGTAGGCTTGTAGGTTGCTTTGCAGTGGCAAAATGTTAAGCAGGGGCGGCTTAGGGGCACCAGTGTTAGCGTTTTGACCTACCTCGCGAGCGTTAGTCACATGTTGTAATTTATGATGATGCAGCTTTGCGGTGCCAATATAGAGCGACTTGGTAAAGCGATTAACGATTTTTTCAAGGCTTGAAAAATTGGCGTTGGTTTCTGCGCTGATATCCGTGGTCGTGACAAGTGACATGGCTTTCACCGAATTGACAGTATCATGGCTTTCCACCCGTATCATGACATCAATCCATTTGCCCACATGCTCGTTTTGTTTGAAAAAATCGGGGTCGATTAAATTAAAACTTCCCGTATAGCCATAGCAATTGTCAAAAATAGCTAGCTTACGATGGTTGCGGATATCAATGCGTTTGACAATAGTTTTGAACAAACCCACGGGCAGCGACTCATGCACAAAGACATCCGCATCTTTGAGTTTTTTCACCCACTGACTGCGAAAAAATGCATGACTGCCAACGCTATCAGCGAGCAAATGCACGGATACGCCGCGCTGGCTAGCCGCCATCAAGGCTTCTAATAACTCAATCACCCGGCCTTGTGGCGACACAATATAAAATTCCAGCAAAATCATCGTGTTTGCCGCACGGATATCGGCTAATAAACTGGCAAAAATATGGTCAGCGTCTGTCATCAGCGTCAGCGTATGATGGTCGTACACGCCAAGCCCGGTTTTTAGTAGGGCGATATTGCTCAGTTGTCGTGCTTCGGTATCTAAATTTTTGGAAATTTCATTAAAATCAATCTGCTGGGCGTTGGCAAAGTCACGCAGTAATTTTTGCGCCATCAAACTGCGCTTACGGTACTGGTGTCCAATATTGATTTCACCAAATAACATATAACCGATGATGCCAACAACAGGCAGGGCAAATAACACCGCAATCCAAGCAATGGCTACGCTTTGGTGGCGCTGCTGTTGAATAACCCGCACAACTAGCCAAAGCGTGATGAGAAAATGGGCGATCACACCTAGCTGTAATAGCAACGTCTTGACAATCGACCACTCCAATAATAACCCCATAGTAGCTTGCCTAACCTAGCATTGAGCTATAATGAAAGCGTTTGGGAATTCTTTGACCATGAGGGTGGACAATGTCAGCGACTTTGAGCACGTGTTGTGTCCAAATATCTGCGCATTGTACCGCTGTCACAAGCTCATCACCCAGTGCCAAGCGACCTGCGATATAACTTGCTAGACTACAGCCTGAGCCATGATATTCACCCGCCAGTCTTGGCAAAATCGCTTGGTATGCCAGTCGGCAGGTTTGGTTGTCATTAACGTATAAATACTGCTCGATACCAGAGGCTTGGTTATCGTGAGACGTCTTGACTAGCACTGCTTTGGCACCTTGTTGACACAAATCTTTGGCGGCGGCGTGGAGATTGTCGATGCCTGTCAAATCACGCAGTTCAATGCTGTTGGGGGTCATTAGGGTCGCAAAAGGGGTTAGCTGGGCAAAGGCAGTCACCAAGGTGTCTTTGTCACCTAAAGCACCGCCACTGTTGGCCACCAGTACCGGGTCAAGCACATACGGCGTACCTGTTGCAATACTGCCATCGGTGAAAAGCTGCGCAAGCATTGCAATATTGTCAGTGGTGCCAAGCATCCCTGACTTGATAGCTTTGACAGGCAAATCATTGAGCACCGCCAGTGCTTGCGCCCTTACCAGCTCACTTGCGCATGCCTCAAACCCAAAAACTTGCTGTGAACTTTGAACGGTCACTGCGGTACAGGCAATCGCTGCATGACTCCCTGCTTGCCCAATCGACTCAATATCCGCTTGCAAGCCTGCACCACCTGATGGATCTAACCCCGAAAAACACAATACAGTGGGGCGCAGTGTCATGCTGGGTACTAAAATAGGGGCAAGGGTAGCAGGGGTTGACATAAGATTCTCACAGGCTGGTTATCAATCCTTATAAAGGATTGGTTAAGTGGTTTTTTTAATCATTAGTTTCAAACAGATTATCACATAACGACTAGGTCATGGGTAGGTATCGTGCTACTGCCAAGGTGCTGCAATTATTCTCACATAATTTTTTTAAAAAGTCTTGCAAATTTGGATTGGTTTGTTATAATGCCCACCCACAATACTTGAGGTTAATGGTAACATTGACTAAAATTATTGTACGGTGTGATAGATAAGTAAGAACAATTCGGTGACGTGGGTGAGTGGCTGAAACCACAGCCCTGCTAAGGCTGCATACGGGAAACTGTATCGAGGGTTCGAATCCCTCCGTCACCGCCATTTATTGAAGCAAAATTAGTTTTAAAATTATTTAAAATAAAGTTTGACAAAATAAATAATCTAACTTATAATAGCGCCCACTTCAAACGAAGACATTAGTTAAGCGCTTGTAGCTCAGTTGGATAGAGCATCAGGCTACGAACTTGAGGGTCGGGGGTTCGACTCCCTCCAAGCGCACCACTAATTACTTTGTTAAAATTAATCGCCACTCTTTGAGTTTAGGCGATTTTTTTTATGCCTTATTTTTTTATGCCTCATATTACTCGGCGGGTTATTTTGCCGTTCCGTTTTTTTCACCACTGCCTCACTATTGCCTAAGGCATTTTTATCCCAGTTATGTTTATCTGAGCCATGCGTTGATGTGTCTCGAAGGGGCGTTTGAGTCATAGCCTTTTGGTTGTATTTAGGCTACAATTTCGCTTAATTGCTACCATCATTCGCTTGCCATACCTATGCCTAAAACCGAAACCCCAATGTTAAAAACAGCTAAAACCAACAACCAGCCGCAATCCATGCAATCAGCGCCATTGCCAGAACAACAACCGGTGATGGCAAAAGCGGCTACTCGGCTGATTGCTATGCTGTATGATGGTATGTTGATTTTGGCGATGCTATTTTTTGTGCAGATGCTGCTTATTGTATTGGGGACTAAACTGCTAGGTTTGGCAGGGACGGATATGAAGCAAGCGGCGACATTACCGCTATGGTATCGTAATGTTGTGCAAATTCCCGCCTTTGTGATTATCTTGGTCGGGTTTTATGGGGTATTTTGGCGTAAGGCAGGGCAGACGCTTGGCATGCAGACTTGGCGACTCAAAACCATGAACCGTGATGGCTCATTGCTAAGTTGGCGGCAATCGATGATGCGGATATTAGCCGCGTGTTTATTGCCGGTGCTCTGCGGGATGATAGGCTATCTTATCCACCAGTCGGTGGGTGCGCTGTATTTTAGTATGTTTATTGGGCTATTGTTTAATTATTGGTTCGCATGGGTCAATAAGCAAGGCTTGGCGCTGCATGATTTGCTGTCAAACACCGTGACCATGAAAATGCCAAAAATTAACCACGAAGGCTTGTTTGCTGGGTTTAGAAAGAAATAATTACTTGTCTCTCGCCCACAACCAGTCTGCCAAATCGAGCAAATAGTTATTAGCGCCAAATTCAGCAATCACCGCATTTTTAGCGGCATCAAATAAGCTTTGCGCGTAGGTTTTGGCAGCTTCCACGCCCAGTAGTTTGACATAAGTGGATTTATCCAATTTCTCATCACTACCCGCGGGTTTGCCAAGCTGCTCGGTATCGGCAGTCACATCCAAAATATCATCTTGTACTTGGAAAGCCAAACCAATCTGCTCGGCAAAGCTATTGAGGGCTTGCCGCTCGCTGTCAGTCGCGTTGGCACAGATGGCACCCATCAATACTGCAGCTTCAATGAGCGCGCCTGTTTTGTCACGGTGGATGGCTTCAAGCGCAGTTTGGCTAAGCTGTTGGTGCTCGCCATTTAAATCCAGCATTTGCCCCATGACCATCCGCCGTGCCCGTGGCGCAAACGTAGCAGAAAGCGGAGTGGCAAACTCGCTGTTTTCACCAAAATACGCATGGGTCAAGGCTTCAAATGCCAAGGTCTGTAGCACGTCACCAGCAAGCATGGCAGCGGCTTCACCATAGGCGATATGGGTGGTAGGGCGACCTCGGCGCAGCGCATCATCATCCATACAAGGCAAGTCATCATGCACTAGCGAATAGCCGTGCAGACACTCCACCGCCATCATGGCACGGCGCACGTCATTAGACAATGGATGGGATGGGTTGGCAAGACTGTTGTCGGTTTTTACCGTGGCAAAAGTTGCGGCAACCAGTAAAGGACGTACCCGTTTGCCGCCATTGCTCATCGCGTATAGGCTTGCTTCATGCAGCGGTGAGGGTAACTTGCAGACTTGGAGGTAGGCTGTGATATCCGATTCTAGTTGGTCAATGACTTGGCGCGAAAAAGCAGTAAATTCCATAATCAATTCTTTTGTATGTGTTAAAATTTTGAGCAATAAAAAAGCTGCCCCCATTAAGGTTGAGCAGCCTTTTTGTAAAATGGCGCAACAAGTTTAACCCATTAGTCTAGGAAATTAAAGCTATCTAAATCCATCGCCATTAACTCGCTTGGTGCCAACATGCTCTCTGAGTGACCTGAGGCGCGTGGCAATAGTTTTTCAAAATAGAACTCAGCGGTTTTGATTTTGGCTTCATAGAATTCTTTGGTTTCGCTGCCGCCATTTTTGAGTTTGTCGTACGCTACTGCTGCCATACGTGCCCAGTGATAGCCCATGATGACATAGCCTGAGTACATTAAGTAATCATCGGATGCCGCTGAGACGATTTCACGGTCTTTACGAGCCGTGAGCATAATACGTGTGGTAAGGGTATTCCACTCTGCACAGTATTTGGTCAATTCCCAAACGAATTTACGCATCCCTTTATCTAATGCATATTCACTACACCATTTCATGATATTGGCGGTGTAATCCAGTAGCACTTTGCCTTTTGATTGGATTAACACTTTACGACCTAGTAGGTCAAGCGCTTGTACGCCTGTGGTACCTTCATACAAGGTTGAGATGCGCGCATCACGGGCGATTTGTTCCATGCCCCATTCTTTGATGTAGCCATGACCGCCGTAGATTTGCATACCATGTTTGGCACATTCAATGCTTAGTTCAGTTAAGAAGCCTTTGAGTATTGGGGTATAAAAGCCCAATTTATCATCCCATTTGTGGAATTCAGCATCGTCACCGAGCATCGCTCCTTCAAACATTTTATCAGCATAGCGTGATGCGTGATAAATCATTGAGCGCGCGCCTTCTGAGAAGGCTTTTTGGGTGAGTAACATACGCGCAACATCGGCATGATGGATAATCGCATCAGCCACTTGGTTTGGCTCTTTGGTACCTGATAGGGTACGCATTGAGCGGCGTTCTTTGGCGTAGGGCAATGAGTTTTGGAAAGCCAATTCCATATGCGCTAAGCCTTCCATACCTGTCCCTAGGCGGGCAGTGTTCATAAAGGTAAACATGGCTTTTAAGCCTTTATTCGGCTCACCGATTAAGTAGCCTGTGGCATTATCAAAGTTGAGTACCGCAGTGGCTGAAGCTTTGATACCCATTTTGTGCTCAATTGAGCCACAGTTAACGGGATTGCGCTCACCAATCTCACCGTTTTCTGTGACCAAGAATTTTGGCACGATAAATAACGAAATACCCTTGGTGCCTTCAGGCGCATCAGGTAGGCGTGCTAAAACGATATGCACGATATTTTCCGTTAAGTCATGTTCACCAGCTGAAATAAAGATTTTGGTACCACTAATCTTATAAGTACCATCTTCTTGTGGGATTGCTTTGGTTTTAACTTGACCCAAGTCAGTACCACATTGTGGCTCAGTCAAACACATGGTGCCCGACCAACGACCTTCTACCAAGGCTGGCATATAAGTGGCTTTTTGCTCAGGGGTGCCGTATTGCATGATGGTATTCATACAGCCTACCGACAGTCCTGGATACATGGCAAATGCCCAGTTTGCCGTGCCCATCATTTCACTTTTGATGAGGTTGACAGACATTGGCATATTCAAGCCACCAAATTCTTCAGGAAACGGTATGGCTTGATACCCAGCTTCAACGAACATATCATAAGCTTCTTTAAAGCCTTTTGGCGTGGTGACAACACCCTTGTCAAAATGGCAGCCTTCAGCATCGCCTGATTGGTACAGTGGCATCAAGACATTGCTACAATAATCTGCAAAGCTGTCTAGCATCATATTCACAGTTTCAGGATCGGCATTTTCACCAGATTTTAAGGTTTTATAGTGTTCGGGGTAATTAAATACTTCATTGGTTAAAAAGCGAATATCACGCAGGGGGGCTTTATATGATAATGGCATACGCTGAAATCCTTTTAATAGGCTATTAACTAAGATAGAAAATGAAAGGTAAAAATAAGTCTGCTCAGTATAAAGGTATTTGCCCCTAAAAGCTTTAAATCATAATAAATATTCATAAATAATACTAATTATCATAAAATTATTTTATGATTTTGTGTGAAAAGCTTCATATGGACAAGAATGCAACAATTACCAACTACCTAAAACGCAGTTGTTTTATTTACACTTTACCAAAAATATTAAGTAACCAAACGTATTGAAAAATCATTTGTGAGCCACTCTTGCCAAATCTTCCCAATCCATCCCCTAATCCATCGCTCTCTAACACGTTGACACTGCCAGCCAAACCTGCACCGCCATCACTCAACAAACGCGAGCGCGGCGCCGTGCTGTGGTCAATTATCAAAAAATTATCCGTTTTTGCAAAACCTTATCATTCATTAATCATAGCGACGTTGCTGCTTACGGTGATTGGTTCATTTGCCGCGCAGGTTAATGCTTTTGTACTGCGTTACACCGTCGATCATTTGACCGAGATTCTCAAGCTCAGCGAGCCGTGGCAGGAAGGTGCAAAACTGCTCATGACTATCAGCATCGTGCTACTGCTCAAAGAACTGTTATACGCGGCAATTAGCTTTGGACAGCGCTATTTTGGTGAAAAAATCCGCATTAATTTATCCCGGGATTTATCGCAAAAAGTCGTGACGCGTATTTTAAGTTACCGCATGGGGTTTTATACTCATCCTGATAACGACAGTGGTAAGCTGCAGACGCGCATTGATTTGGGTGTCAGTAGTCTGACGCGTTTGGTGCAAAACTTTTTTATTGATATGTTGCCCTTATTTGCCAATGCGATGGTAGCGCTGGTAGTGATGTTTAGCGCCAATGTGTGGGTGGGGATGGTAGGGCTGGTGATTGTGCCGATTTATTTTTATATCAGTCAAAAACAAGCCACGCGCTTGCAAGGCTTTCGTCGGCAGATGCGCCACTACCGGGAGAGCAAAAGCGAGCAAATCATTTCGCTCATTAACGCTATCACTGTGATTAAATCCTTTGTCCGCGAGCCGATTGAAGCGCAAAAACATTTTGCCATTCAAAAGGAGATGACCGATAACCAACTCAAAACGCGCGGTATTGGCTTTGGCTATGATGCACTCAAAAGCTTTATCGAGCAGATTGGTGTCGTGGCGATTATTATTTTAACGGCGTATTTTGTGCTGGATGGGCAGATGACCATTGGCATGATTATGTTTCATGTGTTGTTATTTCAAAACGTGGCATCGCCGATTCGCCAGTTGCATCGTATCTATGATGAGGTGAATGATGCGCTGACTTATGCCGAAGGGTTTTTTGATATCTTAGAAGATGATAGCCAAATCGAAGTGGTAGGCGGTGTCAATCCTGCGACGGTGCAGGGCGATATCGAACTTCAGCACGTGGATTTTGTTTATCCCAACGGCAACCAAGCCTTGCAAGATGTCAGCTTTCGCATTCGGCGCAACCGAATTACCGCGTTGGTCGGGTTGAGTGGCGCAGGTAAAAGCACCATTATCAATCTGTTGGTAAAATTTTATCAGCCCACGCACGGGCAAATTTTGCTCGATGGCAAGGATTTGCAAGATTATGATACCCATGAGCTACGCCAACAAATCGGTTTGGTGTTGCAAAAAAACCATATTTTTGGCGGGACTATTGAAGAAAATATTCGTTATGGCGATTTAACGGCCAGTCAAGCTCAGATTGAGCAGGCAGCAATACAAGCCTCTATTCATGAACAAATCACCCAGCTGCCCAAAGGCTACCAAAGCGAAGCCAAATCCTTGTCAGGTGGACAGCAGCAGCGTATTGCACTGGCACGTATGTTTCTCAAAAATCCGCCGATTGTCTTTTTGGACGAGCCGACCGCAAGCCTAGATGCCATTGCCAGCCAGCAAATCAAGCGCAGTTTGGATTTAATCAAACAAAATCGCACGGTGATTATCGTGTCGCACAATATCGCGCAGATTATTGACGCTGATGATTTGGTGGTCATCGAGCAAGGGCGCGTGGTGGAGACAGGCACGCATGATGAACTATACCGCAAGCAAGGCAAATACTATGAGATTTTTAATGCCATGTCCGATAGTTTAAATCTTGATAAAATCACCCAAACGTTAGAGAGCCATTAATTTCGGGTTCATGATGTAGGCTTGGTATGCGTACTGGTAGCGCTAAGCGGATTAACGCCGTAACCTGGCTTACTTAAATTTATGCTACCATAACTGTTTTGTCATATTCACCCAACTTCACCCAACAAGTTAGTCAATACTCATGGAATCTCAAGTCTTAAAAATATTTTTGGCACTGGTGGTACTGGTCAATCCATTTGCCGCGTTATCGTTATTTATTGATATCACCAAAGACGCCAATCGACAACAAACTCGCAAAGTTGCACTGATTTCAGCCATTACCGTGTTTGTGACCATCGCGATATTTTCGTTGGCAGGCGAGCCTATCTTAAAGGTGCTGGGGATTTCGCTTGGGTCATTTCGTATCGCAGGCGGTATCTTGGTATTGATTATTGCTATTGGCATGATGAATGGCGCTGGCAATGTTGCCAAACCGCATGTCGGTAAATCCGGGGATTTAAATGGCGTGGCGTTTCAAGGGGCGGCATCTGCCGTGGTGCCATTGACGATTCCGATGGTGATTGGTCCTGGTGGGATTTCTACCGTGATTATTTATGCCGCGAGCGGGCATAGTTATTTTAATATGCTAGCGATTATCACCGCAGGTTTGATTATCAGTATTATTACTTATCTAAGCTTCATGGCCGCGGGGCAGGTAAGTCGTTTTTTAGGTGATACCGGGCTTAACGTGCTCAATCGTATCATGGGGATGCTACTGGCGGCCGTTGCGGTAGAGATTTTTGTTGGCGGCTTAAAAAGCGTATTCCCGCAGTTGTTGTAAGTTCAATGTTTCAAGCTGCATGGTTCGCTAAATAATTTATCACAGCAACCCTTAAGCATTATGCATTGTAGTCGCTGTGTTAATATCACAAATTATGCTTGATTTTTACCGTTAAAGCCGCCATTTTAATAATCATGCAATATGCCAAACCCTGTTAATAAGCTGTCAACAAGCTTTTAAAAAGATGCAAGCGTTAAACCATGCTACGTTGATTAAAGTGATATCACAGGGTGACTAACAGGTTAATTCTCCTAGTTCATAAGATAGTTACTAAGGTAGTAACCAAAGTAGTCACTGGGGCGGATAAAAGATTGAGGAGCGACGATGCAAAAAGATACAAAATCAGATTACCAAAGCCTACTGCAAGCGGCAAAGGATGCCAAAGCAGAAGCGATGATGCTAGAGTTTGTTGAGCAAGATGACGGCAAGATGGTACTACGTACTTCTAATGATGAGTCAGAAGACTTGGTAAGTATTGAATTTTCTGACAAAGTGAAAGAACTGTTGGGCGATGATACCCAGTTGATTGGTCAAAGCATGATTCATGCTGCCATTCAAACCTTAATGCAAAAGCAGCTTTCGCAGTGGCATGCCAATGTGTATGATGAAGAACCCGTGCATTACAGTTAACGTGTAAAGCCTATTCATTGATTTGTTGAACCCATAAGACTAAAGACTTATGGGTTTTTTTGTGCTTGGATTTTTTATTTGTGGGCAAATCCTTTATAATTAGCCATAATTTTTCTTCTGTGTTTCACTTATCAAAAAGAGCCGCCACCATGCCTATGCAAACCGCCAATTTTTATACCATCAATCATTCCAATTATCCTGTCAAAACCATTGGGATTTTAGGTGGCGGACAGCTAGGTATGATGTTGGCGCAAGCGGCGTTGCCACTCGGTATCCGCTGCGTGTTTTTGGAGGATAGTGCTAATTGCCCGGCACGCTTACTGGGCAAAGTGTTTAGTAGCGAGCAATTTGAAGATTTTGCCCAAAGCTGCGATATTTTTACCTTAGAATTTGAAAACACCCCGCTCAAACCTGCCCAGTTTTTGGAATCGACCAAAACCTTGTACCCGTCGTCATTTGCGCTATCAGTGGCACAAGATCGGTTAAATGAAAAAAACTTGTTTAACCAATTAGATATCGCCACCGTGCCTTTTATGGCAGTGCATAATAAAGCCGATATCCAAGCCGCCGCCGACAAATTGGGATTGCCTTTGGTACTCAAAACCACACGTGGGGGCTATGATGGCAAAGGGCAGTTTGTGGTCAAATCCGCTGACCAAATTGACACCGCGTGGGCAGAACTTGGTGACGCGACCAAAACAGCGCCGCTCATTGCCGAAGGCTTTATTCACTTTGAGCGCGAAGTATCTATCATTGCCGTGCGCGCCCAAAATGGTGAAATCCGCTATTATCCGCTCGTGCAAAATGAGCATAGTAATGGTATTTTAGCCAAATCAACCGCACCAGCACCGAAAGTCGAGCAATTGACCGAACAAGCCCAAAGTAATATCAAAAAATTGCTCGAACATTTAAACTATGTGGGCGTGTTGACGTTAGAATTATTTGTGACTTCTGAAGGCGGGGCTGAAAAATTGCTTGCCAATGAAATCGCACCCCGCGTGCACAACTCAGGGCACTGGAGTATTGAAGGCGCGGTAACCAGTCAATTTGAAAATCACATGCGTGCGGTGGCGGGGTTGCCATTGGGAGACACAGCCATTGTCAAACCCTCTGTCATGCTGAATGTCATCGGAGAGTACCCAAAACTGGACGAAGTCCTAGCCATCGCTGGCGTGCACGTGCACAATTATGATAAAGAAGAGCGCGAAGGTCGAAAAATCGCTCATATCACTGTCATGCCGAGCGATAGCAGTCAGCTCGAAGCGGCGGTTGCAAAAGTCATCGCTTGTCTGCCTTGTGAAGTTACTCTTTAAACGACAACTTGATAAATTCCAATTGCTAACCCAAAAAATTGGGCTGTTGCAGGCGGTTTTCCAAAAATCGCTGATTGACTAATAAAGCTTGTGCGTCCTCATTGTAGATACTGTGTACCACCTGTTGCATACTATTATCAATCAAGGCGAGTTGTTCATTGAGTAGCATTTTAGGTGTTTTACCATCCTGAACGACATGCATAGAGGCATAGACGGATGGTAATTTTAAGTAGTTTTCAAGGGTGGTAGGCAGATAATCGAATACTGTCTTTTTGATAGTAAATAAATCTTGATTGGCAAAGCGACCCGCGACCAATTGTGGCAATACCGACATGATTGAACTTTGAATATTTTGCAAATGCGTATAGGAATCTGGCGAGATTCGGTTTTTGACTTTATGCATTAAGCGGTTTAATTCATCGGTAATTTGCTCGGCAGTTAAGGTCTGCTGAAAGTGCAACATGTCATCTTTTTTGCGGATTAGAAAACCGAATAACCACCCTAGCGGATAAGCCAATATGACCGCTACTAAAAATACCATTGTCGAGCTGATATCATTGGTCGTCAAAGCCAGCCAAACATAGCTTATTAGCGCAATCAACAAAAAAGCTAAGCCAAATATATTGGGTAATCCATAAAAAAATAACCAAAAACGTTGCATAGCGGTTTCGTTTTCCTTGTGATTTTGTCTAAGTTTTATTGATAACCACGGATTTGCTTGAATACATTGGCTAAATTCTCTTTTCGTCCATCGAATACTTTACCAGCCGTCAAATCGGCAATTTTTTGCATTTCGGTCGGATCGGCATCGCCAAATAGCACAGTAAAAGTTTTGACATTCTTGGCATTGGCAGGTAGTGTGTTGTAAAACTTTTCAAATGCTTCAAAATTTTCACCGTTGGTATTTTGGCCATCGGTCATAAGGACAATAGTATCGTAGTACGGTTGGGCAATGGCAGCATTGGATTGTCGCGCGACAATTTCTTGATAGCCTTTGTGTAGTGAACTATAAATCGCTGTACCACCACCTGCAGTAAGGTCTTTCACAAATTGGCGTACTGGTTCACGGGCTTTGGCATCTTTACCGATGGTATATTGCTTTTCTGCCTCTGGTGTACTATTAAATGGAATAAAAGTGACTTGCTCACGTTCAGAGAATTTGGCAAAATCGCCCATTGTAGTACCATCGCCATCGGTTAATGTCATCAATGCTTTTTTTAGCTGCTCCATGCCATTCCCAGACATCGAGCCTGAAGTATCAATGATAAAAATCGGACGAGCGGGCAAGCGTAACTCATTCATATATGAGCCAAGAATGCTGTTAATTACCGTCTTGGCATTTGGGAAAGGTAACTCAACCATCATCGCTTGATTAAAACTTGAATCAAGTTTGACGCTACTATTGACTGGACGGCGAAAGGTTTGTTGCATTAATTTGGTTTGAAATTCTGCTGTTTTAAGATACGAAACAACTTTGTCATACGCGGCTTGTTTGCTGGTATTTAATAACATAAGCGGATAGTCAGCGGTGATGATTCCCTCTTTAGGATATAGCAAAACTAAAGGCTCTTTGAGCTTGCTGCTTTTGTTCAATTGCATCAATACGGATTCGTAATTGATCATGCCGTCCAGGTTGTTGGTAGTATCCAAATTTTTGACGAAGGCATCCGCAAGCCAGCCAGAACTACCAGCAGTCAAGGTTTGACCTTTAAAAAATTGCTTTAGCTTAGGTTGTGCTTTGGCAATATCAGCTTCAGTTGGCGCATCGGATGTCCCAGCAAAAGCAGAAACCACACCCATGAGTGCAGTAAAACCCGAATTGCTAGATGCGGGGTTGGTCATAGCATATTTAAGTTCACCATTGTTGGCTTTCTGCGCAATAGTTTGCCAAGTGATATCTGTTTTGGCGGTCTTGCCATCAGCACTAACCAAATCTAACTGCTGGGCTTTGCTTTGTTTGACACCCATAATCACGGGCGACAGCATAATCGGAGTTTGGGTGATGATTTGTTTGCCATTGATAAGGCTGAGATATTTACCATGTGAAAACCAAGCCCCATCGGCTTTTTTACCTTGTGCGATGGCTTCGGCACCATCAATTGTGCCAGTATAGTCAAGTTTGATAGATATGCCAGTTTTGGCTTTGATATCATCCAAAAAAGGCTCAATATCTTTGAGTTCTGAACCTGCCAAGATATATAGCGAATCAGGGTTATTGATGGCTTGTTCACTGGTAATGTTGACAGTTGCAGGTGCCTCATCTTTTGCGGTGCTGTTACCAGATTTGCTACAAGCAGAAAGGCTAATGATCGCAGCGAAGCCAACACCAAGTGCTAGATAAGTGTTGAAATACTTTGATGGTTTATTATAGTAGTAAGTCATCAAATATCCTTTTGTGATAAAAAGGGGCATTTTTGAGATAAGGTGAAATCACAAACATCCCTGTTTTTGCCAGTCATATTGATTGGCTAGATTTTAACCTCACCCAATTTTTTATCGTCAATTTGCAAGTTGTTTGCAACATCAATCACCGTTTGGCGATTGGCGCGGTCAAGATAAGTTTGGGCTTTATCGACTTCTTGGGTTAGTACGTTGACTGTTTGTTGCATATTACCCAATGCTTTGACTTTGAAGTCGTCAATCGCGTCCATAGTTTCATAGATATTGTTAAAGGCTTTTTGCAGTTTTTCCATATCTACTGAGCTACTACTGGCTTGCTCGTGTACCTGTGCGGTTTGGCGTTTTAATAGCACTGAGGTTGATTCAATCAAACTACTTGTGGTCGAATTTAACGCATTGATTTGGTCAAGTACCAGTTTTTGACTACTCAGCGCTTGTGACACCATCACCGCAGTACGCAGCGCAGCAACCGTTGTCGTCGTGGCACGGTCAACACCTTTGATAAGCTCTAAGTTGTTTTTGCGAATCATATCAAGCGCCAAATACCCTTGGATATTCACCGCCAGTTGGGTCAAAAAATCCATATTTTTTTGGCGGACATAAAACAGCAATTCTTCTTTGACCACGCGTGCTTTTTCAGGGTCGGTGGCTTCAAGCTCACCGATTTTGTGCTCAAGGCGTTCGTCAATTTTTTGACCGACATAAATATATTGACGGAGCGACTGCATGATTGCCCACATATTGACCTTTTCTTGCTCAATGCTGGCATTGTCTTTCATCAGTTCGTCTTTGCCGTGATATAGGCTTTCGATGATGGCATTGATATGGGTCTGCGAAGATTGGTATTTGCGAAAATAATCTTGTACGGATTTGCCCATTGGGATAATGCCCAAAAATTTGCGTGGACTTGACAGCGAACCTTGTCGGGCTGGATCTAGGTCTTCGACCACGCTGCGTAGCTCAGTCAAGGATTTGGCAATCGGGGAGTTGTCAAATAAGGCTTTGTCCATGCTTTTGGCGGGACGATCTAGCATTCGATTGGAAATTTGTGCTGAGGCTCGAATTTCGGCACTACCTAATTGGTGAATAGAATTAACTTTTTCATCAAATACTGGCGTGTTGACAGGAGTTTGAAGCACATTCATGACAAAGTCATTGACCTTTGCATCAAGCTCTGGAACTTTGGTTTGGTCGAGTTTTACCATTTGGTCGGCTTCGTCTTGTGGTACGACTGCGACTGGCTTTGGCGGTTCTAGAGTAATGACGGGTGTGGTGGTTTCTGGTGGGGTTAATTCTTGCATATACTATCCTTTATTTTTTTATTATTGCTTTTATATTTTAGCTGACCGATCTAACGCTAAGTTGAACGCTGTTTTTGATTACTTCATCTGTTGTTCGATTTGAGTAATCATTTTTTCTAGCACTTCAAAGGTCGGTGGATCGATCACTTCGTCTAAATGTGTTGGTACATAGGTAATTTTATGCTGGTTGATAGAGTTTTGAAATTTGTTTAACATTTTTGGGTCGTTGCTACGAAAACCATATTTGATGGCGATTTTTTGCAGTTCTGGGTCGGTAGTTAAAGCATTGCCTAATTTGCTACCGTTGCTATTTAGCGATAATAAAATATGTTGTGCATAAATGGTTGGCTCAGGGTAGAGCAGTACCATGTCGGGACGAATTCCACCCGTTTCAACTTGCGATAAAAACTGCGCTTCATAAATCATTACCATTGGTGAATCTCCCATGCCTTTGAGCAAATAATCTTCAAATGGAGTAGCTGATGAGCCTGCCATGTAGCCTTGCCCAATAAATAGCGGTGCGACTTGAGGTAGTATTTGGGTAATTTCAGCATCGTTGGTGACGGTGGATTTATTGTTAGCGATATAGCTTGCCAAACTCAGATACATGGCGGCAGAGTTGGATGATTTGATATCGGTTGACTTGATAAGTACCTTTCGCCCAACTTTGAAACTAGTATTGTTGGGTAAATCTTGCCAACGAGTCTGCTGATTCATCAATGTCAGCAATTTGGCCATGTCGATGATGTTGTAATGATTATCAACTTTTCTGACGATCGCATTTTGCTCCAGTACTTTTACTACAGGCTGCCAGCTTGCGACAGCCATAGGGGTAAAGAATACTCGATAGCTATTTTGGATTTTAAAGTCTTTTTTGATTTTGTCGGCAGCAGGTTGTCCAGAGGGAAATACAAAGTCGTATTGACTTGCATTGCCTTTTTGACCGCCTTGGGTGGCGATACTGCGCGAACCCGCAGTTTGGATATCGACGTGTAGTCGATATTTGTTTTCTAAGATTTTTTTGACATCGGGGTCATTAAAAAAGGTTTCTTTTTCAGAACCAATGAGTCCAGACACTGTTTGGATAGCGGCAGCTTTATCTTGTTCGGCTTGCGCAACTTGGTCAGCTTGTTGCTTTTTACTAAATAATGAAGTGGTAGCTAGCAATGCCCCAACAATCGCTAGACTGACTAAGAAAAACAGAATGAGAGCAACTTTTTTATCCAAATGCGTACCTGCTAGAATTGTGTTAGCCAAACCAAATGTGCAAATAGTTTAGATGATTTTATTAATATATTTTTATGAATTTTTCTAAAGTTGATTTTAAACTTATTTGCGTCTGACGAATTGTTAAATTTTTACTTAATTTCATTGTATTGATGATACATGAAGGTTTTATTACAAAAAGCAAAGTTATAAAAAGGAGTTTGAAAAGATTTGCAATCATGGCTTGTAATTTTATATATGAACAATTATCTCAAGACAGATTGACCTATGGCTTTGAAGAAGCCAATGTTACCAATTACACATATTTAGATAGTTATTTGGCTAATCAATATGGTGTAATCACCGCAAGCATTAAAAAATACAATGTAGGTTTGAATAATGAATGGCAAGTGGTTGAATGCAATACCACAAATAGTGACAGTAAGGACTATGCGGTCTTATATAAAGGTAAAGTCTATGAAAATGCTGGTAAAAATGAACTGGTTGAAAATAAAATACCGCTGTGACTAAAAGTGAAGTGGATTGTGAGCCACTAAATACATCTGTAGCAAACCATAGGGAACAACAGCTAATCACCGCTTATAAATAAGCGTTTTAGAAATAAAAAACCCGCCAATATAGCGGGTTTTTTGATGTATTCAAAAATTATTGCACACGTGATAGATATTCACCAGTGCGGGTATCGACTTTGATTTTTTCGCCTTGTTGGACAAATAATGGTACACGTACTACCGCGCCTGTTTCAAGAGTTGCAGGTTTACCGCCGCCACCTGATGTATCGCCTTTTAGACCTGGGTCAGTTTCGGTAATCACTAACTCAACAAAGTTTGGCGCAGCAACGCTTAAAGGCACGCCATTGAATAGGGTAATGGTACATTCTTCGTTGCTATTTTCTTTTAACCATTTCGCCGCATCGCCCATCGCGTTTTTGTCGGCTTGTAGCTGCTCAAAGCTTTCTGGGTGCATAAAGTGCCAGAATTCACCATCGTTGTATAGGTAGTTCATTTCAGTATCAACAACGTCAGCGCCTTCAAGACTATCGCCAGATTTAAAGGTGTTTTCTAATACTTTACCCGTTTTTAGGTTACGCATTTTGACGCGGTTGAATGCTTGACCTTTACCTGGTTTAACATATTCATTTTCTAAAATTGCAAATGGATTGCCTTCATGCATGACTTTTAAGCCAGCTTTAAATTCATTGGTTGAGTAAGTTGCCATAAAATTTCCTAATAAGGTGTTGCGACTAAAAAATAACCGAGGTAAATCAAATCTTTGTATAATAGCCAATTTGCTAAAAACGCGCTGCCTACGGGGTAACCCTATCAGCGACAGGCGTTATCAGCAAGCGGCATTGACAATTGGATAAACAGTATATGATAAACTATTTGGCGACACAAAAAAACTGGCAAAATGCGTTTTCTGATACCATCACGAGCTTTGCTGAATTGGCGCAAGCGTTAGATTTGCCGATAGATAGTTTTGACAGTCAGGTCGGTCAATTTCCCCTAAAAGTGCCACGTCGCTTTGTGCAAAAAATGGTGAAAGGCGATATTAATGACCCTCTGCTTAAGCAAGTGTTGCCGACGTTTCAAGAAACGGTACAAGTCACCGGCTTTGTCACCGACCCACTCGATGAACAACACGCCAATCCCGTCAAAGGCATCATCCATAAATATGCATCACGGGTGCTGATTCCTGTCACCGGGGCTTGCGTGGTCAATTGCCGCTATTGTTTTCGCCAGCACTTTGACTACCACGAAAATCTACCAACCCAAAACGATTGGCAAGCCATTAGTGCCTACATCACAGCGCACCCCGCGGTCAATGAAGTGATTTTAAGCGGCGGCGACCCATTATCACTGAGCAACCGTCGTTTATTGGAGATTTTCACCACCCTTGAAGCACTACCCCAAGTGCAGACCATTCGTATCCATACCCGTGTACCTGTGATGATTCCTGAGCGCTTAGATGAGCCGTTACTTGCGCGATTTGCCAACAGCCGCTGTCACATCGTTATGGTCATTCATGCCAATCACCCCAATGAAATTGACCAAGAAACACAAATATTTCTGGGTAAGGCAAAAAAAGCGGGTGTTACGTTACTTAACCAAACTGTGCTACTCAAGTCGATTAATGACGATGCGAATACGCTTGCAAGCTTGAACGAAAAATTATGGCAAGCGGGCGTCTTACCTTATTATTTGCATGTGCTTGATAAAGTTGCCGGGGCGAGCCATTTTTATATTTCAGATGAGCAAGCAGTCTCTCTGTACTGGGAATTACTCGCCAAATGTGCTGGCTACTTGGTGCCAAAGTTAGTACGAGAATTACCTAATAAGCCATTTAAGACACCCATTGATTTGTATGACCACTAAAATTTGTTGAAAAACAACAACTAAATAACAGTTTATCTGTTAAATAGTACAATTATCTTAAAATATCTAGATAAAATTTGGTTTTTATGTTATTTATTGTTGTTAAATAAGTCGAAAAATGTTGTGCATTTGGGTGCAAAAAAATGGTTACGGATCTCACACTAGACGATTTCTTACAGCGCATAAACGATACACCGACCAGTCCTATTGAACTTAAAGTGACGCAGAGTTCATTGCAGGATACGACCGATTGGCAGATGCACTTTAATCGTATGTCGGCGTGTGAGATGTATGACGAATATAAATTCGTGATCAACCAGTTGATGTTTGCCGATATTGACGACGTTAAACGCTTTGCCTTGTTTGAGGAGGTTCATAAAGCAGTCAGCGTATTACTCGGCAAATTACGGGTGAATTACCAAACCCAGCCAGGGATTTTGGATGAAGAAAAACAGCAAGGCTTAGATACCGTATTATCGGTGCATTATCTAAGCATCATGTTTTATCATGTCATCTGGCAGCGTGCGGCGGCTCGCCCTGAAGTGGCTGATAAAAAAGGCATCACTGGCTTATTTCGCCAAAAACCTCAATCCCTTACCCCCACCCAAGTCATTCAGCGCTGCCTATATAGTATCATGCTATTACTGCGCCAATCGCTGTTTGAAAAACACATCGGCTATCGTAAAGATACACAGGTGATTTGGCAATATCTGAATGCCTGCTATCGATTTGCGGTTACCAATGACTGGCAATCTATCACCCTGCCAGTCAAACTGCATTCTGCCAATGAATATAGCAAACAGGGCGCACCGCTATCGATTGAGGCTATTTATTTTCACTGCTTGATGGTGGCGGTCACCAATCCGTATGCTTGTCGGCGTGCCGATATTTTAGCCATTCAAAAAGTAAGTACCCAGTTGATGCAAGAGCTCATTATCAGTAAAGATTTGGTTGAAAAACCTTACCTGTATATTGATTTAGAAGGTAAACAGCCGCCCAAACTGCTGGCAGTCGATGATTTATTCAATCCTTTTGCAGCAACCAGTAATTGCCTGTTTGTGATGTTTAGTCGGTTATTTAAACGCTTGCATCAAACCATTACCCAAGGTCAAATCAGCACTGATGCTGAGATAAAAAATAGCGCGCGTCAGGCCAAATTGATATTGAATAATCTGCAAGATGGGTTAAAACCAGCGGCAGAGTATTATCATAGCCATGCAAAATGTGAAGTCGTGCTCGGCTTTAATAATATCCACTACATGCTTGCCAATAAAACCAGTTTGGGCAATCTTATTCAGGCCAATGAGCTGCCTGAGCGGTTAAAACCCAAAACTCAAAATACTGAGTATCTTAAAAAATATACCGTTGTCGCGCTGAACAGAGAAAATCCCCAATCTATGTGTCTGTCGTATGTGTTTAGCTACCACAATCAGCTCGTTGACCAATATCCGAGCATCAGCCGTGGCGATAACTATCACCCGCTGAGTCAATTGCAAGTCAATTCCTTAATTGCGATGCGAAAGGTTAATGGTTCAAAAACTTGGCAGCTCGGCTATATTAAAGACAACCGTCAGGGTTTTATCGATACGCCCGCTGGGCAACCAACCAACAAGACCTACTTGGAAATTGAGGCACAAGTGCACGTGCATTGTCAAAATGCGATTCCCTGTGGCGTGCGCTTTCAAAATGCCGGTAGCCGTCAGCCACATTTTGTTGCGGCATTTATAATTCCAACCGCCCCAAACAACGCTGCTAGCCAGCCCCGTTTACTGATGGCGCGCTTTGGCTACCAAGTGGCAGACAAGCTAGTGATACGTATTGATAACAAAGAAATTAACGTGCGTTTAACTGAGCTACTTAATATGACTGATGATGTCGAGGAATACGCTTTTGTGAGAATTCAGTTTTAATCGCTAAAAAATGGCAACAAAAGTTGCCAAAATAAATCTAACCCATTAAAAATAAAAGATTTTCATCGCTTTATAGCCGTTTTGATTGATTAATCATATAATAAGAAATTGAATCTAATATTATAAATAATTTATCAAAAAATTCGCTTATAATAGCTCGCTTAGTGCTCTATAAACCAAGCGTTTAATGGGATAGTGAATCGATGCAAAAACAAAAACAACTCAACCTGTTAATCATTGATGATAACCAGCTGTATGCCGAACATTTGGTTGGATTACTAGAAAAACATTATTATAGACAGGTTAATTTAGGATTTTTGGATGCCAAAGACGAGCTGATAAAGTTATTGCGCCAGTCTTGGGACATTATTTTGATGGGGAATGCGTATGATTTATCGTTTAAAGACGTCAAAGAGATTTTAAAAGCCCACGATGCTCACATCCCCGTCATCGCTTTGTTGCCTGATGACGCGACTGATTACCCAGAGGCATTAACTGCCAATGAGCAAGCCCAGACCCAGCTTGTTAGCGGCCCTGATAAAACCCATAAGTTATTACCTTTATATACCTATTGGGGTGCAGCGGATGCTTTGCGCAAAAATAAGTTACTGCGCATGGCCATTCGTATCTGCCGTGAACACGAGCATCATAAACTCGTCCGCGAGCTTGAGCGCCTAAAAATGGTATTGAGCGATGCCGAACAGCGTGCCAATATTCTTATCAAAAACTCCAAGAGTGCAGTGGCTTATATTGAAGATGGTTTACATATTTATGCCAATGAGCCCTATCTTGAAATGTTTGGGTTTAAAACGCTCGATGAATTGATGGGGATACCCGTTGTTGACTTGATTGCGCGCAACAATATCCAAGATTTTAAAACGTTTTTAAAAGACTTTGAAAAAGGCAACCGTAAAAACGTCGAATTTAAATTTGAAAGTGTGAGAAAAGATAATACCACCTTCGCGGCTAAGCTGCAGTTAGCGGCTGCTACCTATGATAGTCAGCCGTGTCTACAAGTCATTATCCAGCCCAACGAACAAGCCAATAGCGCTGAGCTTGCCAAAAAACTTGAGGTAATGGAACGCATTGACTCAATCACAGGGCTATTTAATCGTCATGGTTTTGAAAGACTGTTTAACCGACTGCGTGACGTGATTGTTGAAAAAAACCTATCTGTGGGTTTGATGGCGTTACGCGTCGATAATATTGGTAAAATTCATGCCAGTGTGGGGATTGAAGGGATTGATGGGGTGGTGGTTGCCGTTGCCAATATTCTTGAGCAACATCTCACTGAGATTGTTGGGGTAGAGCGGGTGAAAAATGGCTATTTGAGCCGTTTTAATGATAGCATGTTTATGCTAATTATCCCTAATATGCGACAACAGGATTTGACAGCGTTAGGACAAAAATTGGTTGCCGATATCAATAGCACCATTATTGAAATTGGTCATCGTACGGTTAAGACCACAGTAACCATTGGTGCAACCTTAGTCAACGCCAGTGCACCTGATACCAATACTATTATTAACCGTGTCATCCAAGCCGTCGGCATGGCAACCAAAGCCAATAAAGACAGCAACGACGATAAAGATTTATTCTATCTATATGACCCAAGTAGTTTTGCCAGCAGTGATGACAGTGCGCTGTACGAATCGTTACGTGATGCGCTAGAACACAGCAAATTTAAATTATTATATCAGCCGATTTATGACGTTGAAAACGATGTCAGTAACATGTTTGAGGTGTTTTTACGCCTGCCGCTCGCAGATGGTAGCTTAATGGCACCTGATAAATTTTTAGAAGTGGCGACCCGGCATCAGTTAATGGATAAAATCGACCGTTGGGTGTTAATTCAAGCCTGTAAAGATTTAAAACGTTACCGTCATGAGGTCGATGCCAGTGCCCGATTATTAGTGCATTTAAGCCCGATATCACTAGCCGATGCCACCTTACCAAGCTTTATGAGTCGATTGATGCAAGCATTAGGTACCAGCGAGCGCGGGGTATTGACGTTACAGTTTAATGAAACCATGGTAATTGATTATCTGGCAGTGGCAGCCAAACAAAGTAATGCGCTTAACCAAATGGGTTGTCACCTAGGTATCTATAATTTTGGCTCGGCGGTCAACGCCATGGAAGTATTGGAATTTGTCAAACCACAACTGGTACGACTCGATCGCAGCTATATCAAAGATTTGAGCAACAATGACAATGTCAATACCGTGGCAACGGTGGTGCGCGAAATCACTGAACGCGGCTCCAGTTGTTTGATGCCCTTTATTGAAGACCCTGCCGCCATGTCAGCGGCGTGGACAGTCGGTGCGCGTTATTTGCAAGGGGCCTATTTGCAAAAAGCCAGTGACACCATGCACATCGAGAATGAAACCAGCTAAATCCAAGCGCTGAATTTATAAGATAAAAACGAGTTAGCCAACATGCAGCAAACAATCATTCATAAAACCAAACCATTGGCTATGCTAGGATGGGGTCTTTGTATCGTCATTGCGACAGGTTGTCAACATCAGCCACCCGCCGAGCGCCCAGCAGTTACCTTGCCCGTTTATAGCCAAGGGGACGCCGATAACGGTAAAAAGCAATACGAAGAAGTCTGCCTCAAATGCCACAAGCTGCAGCCAGGAAATAACGAGAAAGGCCCGCAATTACTGCGTATTTATGGGGCAAAATCCGCCTTATTAACCGATTATCAATATACAGACGCACTAAAAAACAGCAATATGACGTGGACAGCGGAAAATTTGGATAAATATATCGCCGATCCAAAACAAACTATCGCAGGAACGCGTATGCGTTCTGACCCGATTGCTGATGCCAAAGTCCGCCAAGACATTATTGCCTATATTTCGACGCTTCGTTAAATCGCTTTGTGGCTATGCCTTTAAGCGATATTTTTAGTTAACATGATTGATAAACAACATTTAAACCTTTAAAGGATAGACCACACTGTGATGGGTAACTTAGACAATCAGCCGTTACAACAACGATTGCAAGCCATGTTGGTGAGTATTAATGAGATCGTGTTGGATAAACCTGCCGTGGTGAAGCTGGCGGTCGCTTGCTTGTTGGCCAATGGTCATTTACTGCTTCAAGATTTACCAGGAATGGGTAAAACCACGCTGGCGCACGCAATTGCCAACCATCTGGGGTTATCGTTTAATCGCGTGCAATTTACCAGCGATATGCTACCTGCCGATATTTTAGGAATTTCGCTGTATAAAACCGATACTGGCACATTTGAATTTAAGACAGGGCCGATATTTTGCCAGCTGTTACTTGCCGATGAAATTAATCGCTCAAGCCCAAAAACCCAATCTGCGCTGTTAGAGGCGATGGAAGAGCGGCAAGTGTCGCAAGATGGGGTAACGCGAAAACTCCCTGAACCTTTTTTTGTGATTGCCACCCAAAACCCGACGCAGCAATCGGGTGTGTTTATTTTGCCTGAGTCACAGCTGGATCGGTTTTTGATGTGTTTATCGCTGGGTTATCCCTCGGTTAATGCAGAGCGAGAGTTGCTACTGGGTAAAGATAGACGTCAAATGCTGAGCCAAATTACCCCGATGTTAGATACCCAGTCATTGCAGCAGGCACAAGCGCAAGCCAAAGAGGTATATATCGCAGATGTTGTGATTGACTACTTGCAGCGATTGGTAGCAAAAACGCGTGAAAGCCGAGACTATCATGGCCTATCTACCCGTGGTGTGTTGGCGCTCAAGCAAGCGGCACAGGCCTTCGCTTATTTGGGTGGCTACCATGAAGTGACGCCAGAAGATATCCAAGCAGTATTTGCTGCCGTCGTTGATCACCGCTTGGGGCAAGCTTTTATCCCATTTAATCATTTGGGCGGTGAGCCGCCGCAATCGATTGCCACCCAGTTATTACGCCAAGTACCGGTACTGGTGTAAACCATGAGGTATAACGTGTTTTAGCGTTAACAACTTTCTTATTGCTGTATTTTTATCATCCGATTAAATTATCCCAATTATAAATTATCCCAATTAAGAGCCCGCGCCTATCATGTTTGCCATTCGCCAGCGACTTGAAAACTACTTGCAAACATGGTTTAAGCGTCGGGCGCCGGTCAGCCGCGACATCACCCTCAATCTGCGCAACGTATATATTTTTTTGAGTAAAGAAGGATTGCTGTACGCTTTTTTACTCATCATTCTCTTTGTCGCAGGGATTAATTATGCCAATAATTTGGTGTTGGGTTTGTGCTTTTTGTTAGGTAGTCTACTCGTGGTGACTATCCATTATACCTTTGCGCACTTGGCAGGGTTACAAATCAAACTGGTGGATATCAGTGACACGCAAGTGGGTGGCAAAGTGCAAGTGCGACTGCAAATTAGTAGTGAGTCAAGTCAGCCGCATCGGCAAGTTCGGTTAAGTTTTACCAACAACGCCTTTGATTTTAAACAGCCGATACACCGCAAACCCAATGCACAGTCCGCACCAAATGATTGGCTATTGGTCAGTCAAATACAAGCGCCGCAACAGGTCAGCTTATGGTTAGCAGCCGACAAACGCGGCAAATTTGTGTTACCGAGGCTCACAGTGAGTACCCTATATCCCTTAGGGATTTTGCAAGCTTGGTCGTATGTGTTTTTTGAAGGACACGCGTGGATATATCCTGCACCACTGAGCTATGAGATGAAAGCCAGTCAGTTTGTGCCATCTGATGACGAGCAAACTGCTGCCTTACACACCCAAGCAGGGCAGGAAGATTTTGACCAGCTGGATAACTATGTCCCAGGGGAATCATTGGCGCGTATTTCGTGGGCGCATGTCGCGCGCGGGCAAGGACTTATGTCAAAACGTTTTGTGGAGAGTGTGGGGCAGCAGCAATTGCTGGATTACTATCAGATGCCTGCGGTGACGCATGAGGAAAAACTCAGCCAGCTGCGCTACGGGGTGGATAGTTTGACCCAGAGCCAAATCGCTTTTCAATTGCGACTGCCGGATGGTGAAGGCGCAATAGGTGAAGGACAAGCATTTCGTCAGCAATGTTTGCTAAGATTGGCAAAAACGCCATGAATCGCCCTAGCCCAAATCGCGCCAGCTTAACCTTGTCTGCGCGCCTAAACCAAATCTCAGCGTATCAGTGGCTATTGCTGTCTCAACTGTTGATTGTGGCTTTTCACGTCAAAAACTTACCCATTTGGCTATCGGTGTATGCCTTTTTTATTATCCTCTTTCAATTGCAGCCCCTGCGACGTTGGTTGCCCAATGCTTTGTATCGTCCGCGCTCATTACAGTTGATACAGTACACAGGATTCATTGCAAGCTTGGTGGGGCTGTATTTGACCTATCGTACTGCCTTTGGATTGGATGTCGGTATCGCGTTT
The DNA here is from genome assembly GCF_032017465.1 of Moraxella sp. CTOTU47616. Taxonomy (NCBI): domain Bacteria; kingdom Pseudomonadati; phylum Pseudomonadota; class Gammaproteobacteria; order Moraxellales; family Moraxellaceae; genus Moraxella; species Moraxella sp. CTOTU47616. Next base: position 244,270 of record NZ_DALZPU010000003.1, on the reverse strand, counting down.
TTGCTATTGTGTGCCGTCAGTAAGCTACTAGAATTGCATACCAGGCGTGATGGCTATGTGGTGCTCAGTTTATCGCTATTTGTGCTTGCTGGGCTGTTTTTAATCAACCAAGATTTGATGACAACGCTACAAGTAGCGATTGGCACGATGGTCGTGCTGTTTGCCATGATTGCGCAAAATGATGATGGTACGGGACGCTACCGCACGCTTGGCTTATTGGTCGGTCAAGCCATTCCTTTGACCATTATTCTGTTTTTATTTTTCCCCCGATTGCCGCCATTATGGTCGGTGCATTTGAGCGGCGCGCAAGCAAAGACGGGCATGTCAGATAGTATGTCACCGGGCGATTTTGCCAACCTCAGCCAATCGACTGAATTGGCGTTTCGGGTAGAATTTTTAGGCAATCAGCCAAGCCAACAAAATTTATATTGGCGCGGTTTGGTATTTTCTGATTTTGATGGTACCACTTGGCGAGCCAATCCTAACACCTCGCTTTGGACGCCCGATCAGCCGATTGCTGATTGGTTGTTGCCGACGTTGAAGCTGAGTAAACGCTTTACCTTAGCCGTTATCCCTGACTATCGGGTGATTTTGGAGCAGACGGGACAAAATTGGTTGTTTGGGCTTGATTATCCGATAATCAACCAAAAAGGCATTGGGCTGACGTCGGATTTTACCCTGCGGTATTGGGATACTGTCAATCAGCGTTTCACTTATCAAGTGCATTGGTTAGATGATGCACCTATCAATTTAGCCTTATCCACCCAGCAGCGTCAGGTCAATTTAGCATTGCCAGCAGGCGGTAATCCGCAAAGTCGCCAATTTGCCCAGCGACTCTATCACCAAGCAGGCGATGACCCGATTGCCTATACCAACGCCATCGCCCAGTGGATGCGTAGCCAGCAGTTTCGCTACACCTTATCACCCCCTACCTTGGGTAGTAATCGCATCGATGATTTTTTATTTGCTACCCGTGCAGGGTTTTGTGAGCATTATGCGTCAACTTTTACTTACCTCATGCGAGCGGCAGGTGTACCTGCTCGGGTGGTAGCCGGGTATCAAGGTGGGCAGTTAGGGCGTGATGGTAAAAGCTGGGAAGTGCGGCAAATGGATGCCCATGCATGGAGCGAGATTTGGGTGCAAGGGCGCGGCTGGGTGCGTGTAGATCCTACGGGCTTTGTCGCTCCCAATCGGGTCGAGCAAGGGATGCAAACGGTGACCCAAACGGCTGGGGCAAAAATGTTTGGTGAGGGCGTGGCAGGGCAAATTAGCTATCAGCAGTTTCAAATGCTGCAGCAAGCGCGCCGCTTGTTTGACCAAGCTAGCTACTATTGGCAACGCGATGTGGTCGGCTATGACCAAGACCGCCAGCGGTCATCGCTGTTTAAATGGCTCAATATCCAATCTGTCTATCAGCAAGTGATGGTGATGTTTGTCACCCTTGTGAGCGTCCTTGCGCTATTGGGATTGTGGCTGTGGTGGCGTCGCCGCCGGGTGTGGGATAGACATGATTGGATTATGGTGCAGTTATCCAATCGCTTGGCAAAAAAAGACAAAACGCTCGCAAGGCAGGATAGTGAAGGGGTGCTGGCTTGGCTTACTCGACTTGAGCCAAAAGTCACCGATAAGGCAGCCCTTAAAGCACTTGCCGCGCTATATCGACAAATCCGCTATCAGCAGCCTACGGATAACAAACAACCCATACGGCAATTAGACAATTTGGCAAAAACCATCGCGCTAAAAAAACATTAATATTCAATATTTGTTTGCTATACTCTATAGGATATAAATAAAGCGCTGCAGCAATTTGTGGCAAGCAAAGGCTTTAGCATATCTAGTCAAAATGTCACGCCTATCAGCGTTGAGCCGTATAATGAGGACTATGTGGATGAGCAGGGACAAACCCGCACCCGCCAAAATGGCTATAAAGCTACGCAAACGCTGTCAATTAGCAGTCAAGAACTCAATAAAATCACCAATATGCTCGCTCAAGTGCAAAATTATCGTATCAGCCATGAATCAGTGACGTTTGAAAAGCCACAATATCTGCTCAATGACCTTGAGAAAATCAAGCATGATTTGATTGCCAAAGCCACCGATGATGCCAACAAACGCGCCGAAGAATTTGCCAAAACCGGTCATGCCAAAGTCGGGGTGATGCGCTCAGCGTCGCAAGGGTCATTTAATATTTTGGATGCGCATAACCCTGACAGCGATGACTCAGATTATGGTGGGACGTATGATAAAGATGGTGTGGATAAATTGGTGCGGCTCGTTGTCACTATTGATTATGCGATTGAGCAGTGAAATTTTTTCTTTCAGACAAGACTTATAAATTAATATATAGCTGATCAGTATTAGGGTTAAATATATCTGTAAACTTATCCAAAGATAAATTTTTATTTAGTCCAAATTTATAGGTAGCATGATTACAATAAGATAAATCAAAATGAAATAATGGATGGATTTTTCCATTAGCATTTTTCGCATCTTCATCAAATCTAATATACCCGAAATCATAAGTCATTAAGTTAATAAATTTGTTCCAAATATCTTCTGTACTCCATGTTAAATCTGGATAGTCTTCAAATATCTCTTCAATATTTGAATATACCTCTAAAGGATCAGTTAAGTTACAAATATTTTGGCTATTAAAAATACGTTTTAGTAAAGAAAGTTCTTGGTTGCTAATCTTACCAATTTTTTTATCAGATACCTCAAACCCATTCTCTAATAATGTAATTTTGAAAGGTAGGCAGATAGAGAAAATTTTATTAGGTTCTTGAAATATTATTCTGAACCCCTCATTTTTTATAATTGCAATCTTATGTATACTCGAATTGTTCAAATCATCGTGACAATGGTAATTAAGAATATAATCAATAAAATTTAATATTAAATTCACATTATCAATACTACTTCTTATAGTGAAGCTTAAAAGTTGTTCATAATAATTTTCACTAACATTAATTATAATTTTCATGTTTTAAGTGTTTTAGCAAAACTATTGTAAACATCTCTTATTTCATCTTTAGTTATTCCAGGATTATCGCTGACCTTACTTTTTAAAAGAGTTGCAATAGATGTTAAAGTTTCAGGTTTAAGATCAGATGTATTAATTAGTTCCTGTATAAATTCATCGTTAGACATTTCTTTGAAGTTATTCTCTAAATGCATTTTTATTCTTTGTTGATGTTCTTTAGAGGGAATAGGACATAGTATCTCATTATTTTTATTTATATATTCTAAACCAGCTTTTAAATCAACAATCCTATTCTCATTTGAATCAAACGTTATTAAATAGGATTCTAGGAAAGAACGAGTTAAAGACATATAGAGACTATTTCTCAAAAAGTAACTGTTAGAAATCTCATTAGCTATACATATTACAAATGGAAATTCTAATCCTTTGATATTATTAGTATTAGTTATAAATACTTGATTTGGTATCTTTTGCTTTGACTCATAACCAATATTGCATTTCCAACCTGAAAAATTTTCGGGAATGATTCTCTCTAAAAATTTAGCAATATTATATAAATTAGCACTATTAGTCTTATCTGTGACAATAATAATTGCTAAGTCTTCAGGAGAAAATGTAGGATATTTATCAATAAGATTATTAATAATCTTTATCACATTTTTACCATCAAAAATTCCATTATCGCTAGGATCTATAATTTTAACTCCTAATTGATTATCTTCTATATCTTCAAATCTTCTGACAGGTTCTCTATACAATTTATATTCATCCCCTAAATCATTTACATGGTATCCACACTGCTCCCATTGGGATTTTTCTAACCACCTTAATTGTCTATCTTGTTCAAATAAATTCATTCCAAGAGCATGGCTAAACATCAGAGTTTTTGGGTCTGTTCTATAACATTTATTTAATAAGAAATCAGCTTCTACAAAATCTTTTTCTGGGTCATCAAAAATACTTTGAAAGATATCGCCCGCAACGAAAATTTTTCTTGCACTAACCATCTGACATAATTGAAAAAAACTTTCAGGGAAATCTTGACTTTCATCAATTATTATATAATCAAAAGCTTTTAATAAACTGTTCTTTTCTTTAATTTCCTTTATTGCTCTTTTACACACTTCATCAAAAGTTGTGTTTCTTGAATAGGTTTCAAAAGGTATATCATAAAAATCAGAAATATATCTTAATGCACCAGAATTTTTATCACTTCTCGAACCCCATGCATTCACGCACCATAATCTCTCATTCCATAAAATCTGTTGTTCAACTCTCATGAAATCAAAAAATTTAGGGATTCTGTCTCGTAAGCTTTCTGCAAGAATTTTATTATGACAAGTAAATAGAATCTTTGGTTTTTCTTTTCTTTCATCAGAATAAATTTCTTTAAGTTTATGAAGTAGTAATTCAGTCTTGCCTGTTCCCGATAATCCTTGGATTCTCACTAGAGATTTATCTATTTTTTTATGAATAAATCTCGTTTGATCTCCATCAAATAAAACTATTTTTTTCTTTATGGCTTCTAGAATATCAAGGGGTTCATTAATCGAAACCATACTAATATCATTAATACTGCCAATAACTAAAGATATCAAAAGATTAGTATTTCTTTTAGCCTCATAATTTACTAATAATTTAGTATCGAATAGTTCAGATAGATCTAATTCATCAGTTAAAATAATACTTTCAACTAAGTCCTCTTTCCATTTTTTTGCTCTACCTATTAACTCAAGATGCTTATACTTCTTCGTCAAATACCCAATATCATCAATAAAATTATCAACAAATTCTTCAAAATATTCATCATCTGTGTGCGGAGATTTTACAAAAATTAGTTTATGGTCAGGCATAAGGATTAAACCTAATCCAGTCTTAGGACAATCTTCGGTATCCTCTTCTACTAAAGGACTATTAAGAAAATATATTAACTTTTTAGATTTTTGTGCAAAACTAGCTAATTTAAGATTCAAAGGATCTAATAAAGGGTCATTGCCTATATTCGTAAAATAATAAGAACATTCATTCTGATATATTATTGATTCCACTTTGATACCTACTTTCTCTAAATTTTTTTAAAATCTATAATTTAAATGTGAAAAGCCTAAATTTTATAATATAGATAATTAGGCTTTATTTGTATACACTTAGTAGTAACTACACGAAAATTTGTGTCGTATGATGTTATAAGTTCGGATTTAGCCACTTTTCTGCGGTAGCTTTATCCCAACCCTTACGTCTAGCATAATCTTCAAGCTGGTCTTGACTGATTTTACCGACATTAAAATAATCACTCTCTGGGTGCGAGTAGTAAAATCCACTCACACTAGACGCAGGGTACATGGCATAGCTTTCCGTCAAATACGTCCCAATGGCGTTGGTGGTGTCCAGCCAGTCAAACAGCTTGCCTTTTTCGGTGTGGTCAGGGCAGGCAGGATAACCCGGCGCAGGGCGAATACCCACATATTTTTCTTTAATCAGCTCTTCATTGGTCAAGTGCTCGGCGGCTTGGTAGCCCCAATACTGTTTACGAATCAACTCATGCAAATGCTCGGCAAATGCCTCAGCAAAGCGGTCGCAAAGCGCCTGTACCATGATGGCACTATAATCATCGCCTTTGGCTTTATAGTCATTGGCAAGTGCTTCTGCGCCAAACAATGACACGGTAAAACCACCGAGATAATCGGTTTTTTCAGGACTGATAAAATCCGCTAGGCTGTAATTAGGTTTACCACTGGCTTTATCAGACTGCTGGCGTAAATGCTCAAAGGTATGCGTGACATTGCCTTGCTCATCGAGTACCTGCACCGTGTCTGAGCTTGGGCGTTGGGCAGGGCTTAGTTTAAACACCGCTTTAGCTGTGACCAATTTTTCCTTGATTAATTTATCAATCATGGCTTGGGCATTGGCAAATAAGTCTTTGGCTTCTTCCCCGACGATGCTATCATCAAAGATTTTGGGATATTTGCCGACCAATCCCCAAGAGATAAAGAAAGGCGTCCAGTCGATATAAGGCAATAAATTTTGTAACGGATAATCGTCCAAAATGACTTGTCCTAATTGGTTGGGCTTAGGCGGCGTGTAGTTTGCCCAGTCGTATTGGAAACCTTGTTCAATCGATTCCGCATACGACAGCTTTGCCGCTTTGGGTTGGCGATTGGCAAGACGTTCACGGACTTCGCCATACTCTTGACGCAGCTCATTGATAAAATCGACGCGTTTTTCTTTGGATAGTAAAGTCGTCGCTACGCCCACTGCGCGGCTGGCATCGGCAACATAGACAACCGCATCGTTTTGATAGTTGGGCTCGATTTTTACCGCGGTATGGGCTTTTGACGTCGTCGCACCGCCAATCAGTAGGGGTAGATTAAAGCCTTGCTCCTGCATTTGTTTGGCGACATATACCATTTCATCAAGGCTTGGGGTAATCAAGCCTGACAAGCCGATGATATCGACGTTTTCATCTTTGGCGACTTGTAGGATTTTTTCACAAGGCACCATCACGCCTAAGTCGATGATGTCATAGCCATTACAGCCGAGCACCACGCCGACGATGTTTTTGCCGATGTCATGCACGTCGCCTTTCACCGTTGCCATGAGCACTTTGCCTTTGGTTTCGCCTGCAATTTTTTCTTTTTCGATATACGGATTAAGCCATGCCACCGCTTGCTTCATCACACGGGCGGATTTTACCACTTGCGGTAGGAACATTTTGCCTGCCCCAAACAAGTCACCGACCACATTCATACCGTCCATCAAAGGTCCTTCGATAACGTCTAAGGGACGCGGGAATTTTAGCCTCGCTTCTTCGGTGTCTTCGTTGATATAGGTGGTTATCCCTTTGACTAGCGCGTGCTCAATGCGTTTTTCGACGGGCAATTCACGCCATGATAAATCGACGGTGCTGTCTTTTTTCTTACCGCTTAAATAGTTTTCTGCCACTTGCATCAAGTGGTCGGTAGCGTCTTGACCTGACTCGCCTTGGTTACGGTTCAAAATCACGTCTTCAATGGCGTTTCTAACGTCTGGGTTGATATCGTCATACAACTCTAGCATGGCGGGGTTGACAATCCCCATGGTCATGCCGTTTTTGATAGCATGGTACAAGAACACGGCGTGAATGGCTTCTCGAATGGGATTGCCACGAAATGAGAACGACACATTCGACACACCGCCTGAGACCATGGCGTTGGGCAAATTGTCGGTAATCCATCGGGTGGCATTAATAAAGTCTAAGCCGTAATTGTTATGCTCTTCAATCCCCGTGGCGACGGCAAAAATATTGGGGTCAAAGATGATGTCTTCACTCGGAAAACCGACTTCATCAACCAAAATATCGTATGAGCGTTTGCAGATTTGGATTTTACGCTCAAAGCTGTCCGCCTGTCCATCTTCATCAAACGCCATGACGATAATTGCCGCCCCATAACGCTGACATAGCTTGGCTTTTTGCACAAACTCTGTCTTGCCTTCTTTTAACGAGATCGAATTGACCACAGATTTGCCTTGTGTGCATTTAAGACCGGCTTCGATGATGTCCCATTTTGACGAGTCAATCATCAGCGGTACACGGCTGATATCTGGCTCACTGGCAACCAAATTAACAAAGTGAATCATCGCCGCCTTGCTATCTAGCATGGCTTCATCCATGTTGATATCAACGATTTGGGCGCCGCCTTCGACTTGGTCACGAGCCACTTCCAGCGCTTCGGTGTATTCTTCGTTTTTGATGAGACGCAAAAACTTCTTTGAGCCTGTGACATTGGTACGTTCACCGACATTGACAAACAGGCTATCACGGGTGATGTTGAAGGCTTCGAGTCCCGACAATCGGCAAGCTGGCTTGTAGTCTGGCAGTTGGCGTGGGGCAAAGGGTGACGTCATCTCGACAATTTTGGCGATATGTTTGGGGGTAGTACCGCAGCAGCCGCCCACGATATTGACCAAGCCAGATTTGGCATAGTCGGCAACCATGGTGGCAGTTTGCTCAGGGGTTTCGTCATATTCGCCAAACTCGTTGGGCAAGCCTGCATTGGGGTGAGCGGACACGAAAGTTTCGCACACATCCGACAAGGTTTTGATATGCGGCTTTAATGCATCTGCGCCCAGCGCACAGTTAAACCCAATCGAAATCGGCTTGGCGTGGCGGATTGAGTTATAAAACGCCTCGGCAGTTTGCCCCGACAGCGTACGTCCCGACGCATCGGTAATGGTGCCCGAAATCATAATCGGCAATTCAAACCCAATGGCCTCAAACACGCCCGTCACCGCAAAAATCGCTGCTTTGGCGTTTAGGGTATCGAACACGGTTTCTATCAAGATGATATCGGCACCGCCTTCAATCAAAGCGTAAGTCGCCTCGGTATAGTTATCAACCAGTTCATCGAAGGTGACGTTACGAAAGGCGGGGTCATTGACATCGGGTGAAATCGAGCAAGTGCGAGAGGTGGGACCAATCACGCCTGCCACAAACCGAGGTTTTTCTGGGTTTATCGCAGTGACTTCATCACACACTTGACGGGCGAGGGCGGCGGCGGATTTGTTAATCTCATAAACGAGATTTTCCATGCCGTAGTCTGCCATCGAAATTTGCGTGCCATTAAAACTGTTGGTTTCAATGATATCTGCGCCTGCCTCAAGATACGAGCGGTGAATATCACGGATGATATGCGGCTGGGTCAGTACCAATAAGTCATTGTTGCCTTTGACGTCACGTCCAAAATTGGCAAATCGCTCACCACGGTAGTCTGCCTCGATGAGTTTATAGTTTTGGATTTCTGTCCCCATCGCCCCGTCAAGGAACAAAATCCGCTGTTTTAACAGGTCAGCTAAACGCGCTTTATTGGTCGCTTGTATGGCTTTGAACGGAAAGCTGGCAGGGGGTGTAAGTTGAAAATTGGTTGGGTCGTGGGGTTTGTGACTGGTAGGTGCGTTACTGGTGCTGATACTCATCGAAAGGCTTGTCCTGATTCAAATTGTCATAGGTATCTGTTAATAAGTCGATTATAACATTTTGTCGCCGCTCAATCGTTAGATTTGTGGAATAACCTGTTGAATGAAAATTTTAGCTAAAACCTAATTTGTGTATAAAAGCATGAGGCAGAGAGAATGAAAATAGCGTTAATCTTTAATATGTAGATTAACGGCTATTCTCATATACACTTTGCTATAATATATATTTTAAATACATGTTAAAACGATGGTTGCCCTAATAAGTGAGCATAGCCATGCAACAAATCAGATTACCTAACAAACCCCCTTATTCTCCCCATCCTGTACTCAATTTAGGCTTTCGCATTTTCTTTTTAGGTGCAGCAGTGTTTGCGATTTTGACGATGCTGAAATGGGCATACATAACGTTTGCCACGCGGTTTGAGTTTGATGGTACGAATCAGATGATGCCGTTTTACTGGCATGGTCATGAGATGTTGTATGGTTACGCACTGGCAGTGATTGCAGGGTTTTTGTTGACCGCCGTGAAAGCTTGGACTCAGCAGTCTATGCCTTACGGTTATAAGTTGTTGGTAATTTTTGTACCTTGGGCGTTGGCTCGAGTGTTATTTTTGGCCAACGGCATCAATATCAACACCGGCACGCTGATAGCGGCTGCGAGTGATATCATATTTTGGTTATTAACCGCCTCTTTTGTTATCTTACCGATTTATCGCGTTCGGCAAAAACGCCAAATCGGTATCGTGGCTAAGTTGCTTTTATTATTCATCGGACAGGTTTGGTTTTATGTTGCGCTATTTACCCAAAACAATAATGGCATGCATATGAGCCTGTTATTTGGGTTGTATTTGATTGTTGGCGTGGTGCTTACCATCGGTAGACGCGTGATGCCAATGTTTATTGAACATGGGATAGCTACGGGTGGGGAAGTACGACAGAAAGTTAAAAATTCTGATTTGCTGGATCGGCTCAGTCTGTTAGGATTTTTTGCCTTTATGCTGAGTGATGTGTTTCTAACGGGCTATCGTTGGGCAGTGTGTGCCAGCGGTACGGCAGCGCTAGTCATTGCGATCAGCAATTTAATACGACTTAAAAACTGGTATTTGCCAGAAATTTGGTCAAAACCACTACTGTGGTCACTTTGGCTAAGCTTTTTTGGTATGGTGATTGGGTTTTTCCTATTTGTATTAGTCCCTTTTGGTATCATCAATCACAGCTTAGCGATGCATGCCGTTGTGATATCAGGTATTGGGCTAATGACACTGGCAATGATGTCGCGGGTATCTTTGGGTCATACCGGACGTAATATCCATCAGCCGCCCAAAACCGTTACTGTCATTTTTATTAGCATGACGATGGCTTGGTTGGCGAGGGCGGTATTGGGTTGGATACTGCCTGATTATTACTTTGCTACGCTGGCAATGGCTCAAGCGTTTTGGATTGTCGCCTTCTTGGTATTTGTAGCGAGTTATGCGCCTATCTTAACTTTGCCAAGAACAGATAAATTATTTGGTTAGTTTATTTAACGGTAAACTGCTCATCAGCTATGGCAACTTTGGGTGGCTCGATATAAGGTAACACAGCGCCACGGCAACTTTCTCTACTATTTTTAGTCGCAGCAAGCAGCTTTAAGCGCGCCAAATACTGGGCTTTTAACGCATTAAAGCTTTGTTTATCCACACCCGATGTATTTAAGGCGGTTAATTCAGCCGTAGCTACCCAGCGGTCAACAGTATTATAGTGCTCGCGAGAATGGCGCCAACCAAACTCACAAAATTCTGCTTCTGCCCAAATAAGTTTGACTTCACTATCGGCTACTGTTTTGACGAGCGGGGTAAACGCAGGCGTTTGTTTAATGGTCAACAGACTTGCCCAAAGATCGGGACGCTGTAAACCTGATGTAGGCGGAATGTCGAGACTGTAAAATATTTTGTGTAAACCCAATTTTAACACAAGGATTTACACAGGAACATTTACATGAAAGAATCAACAGAAGTTTTACTTGACGAACTATTAAAAGATTATCAAACACCAGAACAAATATTAGGTGAAAACGGTATCTTAAAACAACTCACCAAACGACTTGCTGAACGAGCCTTACAAGCCGAAATGACCCATCATCTTGGCTATGCCAAACATGACTATCAAGGCAAAGCTCAGAAAGATACCCTTGACGACTTCATCAATCATGAACCCAATAATGATTTGCTAGAGGGCGAACCACGATCAGATGAAGACGAAAATACCCAGCCTAGCACCATAAGCGAAGAAACCGCAATGCTTGCGGGCAAACCCGCTCGTAAAAAAGGCAATGCCCGTAACGGCACCACTAAAAAAACCGTCCGTACCGACTTTGGTCACATTGAACTTGATGTTCCCAGAGACCGTGAAGGCAGTTTCGACCCACAGTTTGTTAAAAAACATGAACGCACGTTAAACGGCTTTGATGACAAGGTTATCTCCCTGTATTCTCGCGGCATGAGCACCCGTGACATACAAGCGCATTTAAAAGAAATCTATGGCGTTGACGTTTCCTCCACCTTTATTTCAACGGTCACCGATAGCGTGCTTGATGAAGTCAAGCAATGGCAACAACGTCCATTAGAATCAGTCTATCCTGTCGTCTATCTTGATGGATTGGTGGTGAAAAACCGAGAAGAAGGCATTGCCCATAATAAATGTGTTTATCTGGCTTTAGGCATTAATACCGAAGGACGTAAGGAATTACTCGGTCTTTGGATTGCCAAGAATGAGGGCGCTAAATTCTGGGTTTCAGTGATGAACGAATTAAAAAACCGTGGAGTGAATGATATTTTTATCGCTTGCCTTGCGAAGCAGTGCTTCTCAGGGCTAAAAGGCTTTCCTGAAGCGATTGAAACGGTATTTCCTAAAACCAAGGTTCAACTGTGTATTGTGCATCAAGTCAGAAACTCGCTTAAATACGTCAGTTATAAGCAAAGAAAGGAAATCGCCACAGATTTAAAAACCATCTATGGGGCTGATACCCTTGCTGAGGCGGAAGATAACCTTTTAGCATTTGCCGAAAAATGGGATGGCGAACATCCACAGATTTCCAAGTCATGGCAGGAGAACTGGGGTCGCTTAACCACGTTCTTTGATTATCCAAAAGATATTAGACGAGTAATTTATACCACCAATACCATTGAATCATTGAATGCCAGCTTAAGAAAAGTCACAAGTACCAAAAAGACTTTCCCGAATGATGATGCGGTGTTTAAGGCAATTTATATGGCGCTGATCAATACGATGCAAAAATGGACGATGCCGATTCAAAATTGGAAACCTGCTATGCGTCAGTTTGTGATGTTATATGGACATCGGGTGGAGGGGTATTAATATAGAATATTTGTTTACTAGTTAGTATGATGCTATTTTAGGCTGCCTTTAAAGGTTTACACAAAAAAATTTGCAATCTCTCTTAAAGATAAGTAAGGATTGGTATAATTTTAACGACAATTAAATTGAAATAAAACCTAAAACAGCAAACATATGTCAGAACGTTGTTTTTTTCCGATAAGCTGATGTTTTTAACCTTTTGTATCATCATACCTTCATAATTTTGTCATATTATCAGCATTTTTAATGCTCATTAGAGAACGTCAATATGCCAAATAATCAGCCCACTGCACATAGCAACCTCACTATCAGCGATCATATTACCGATATGCTTGATGACTTACCCCAATCACATTTTTTAAATGATGAAACCCTCAAAAATAATGACAAACTGCGCCAACAAATGCATGAAGACTTGATTGACAGCTATGATGAAGAGATTGAGTCCGAAATGGACGACTACATCCAAGATTTACGGTATGACGGGCAGCCGTTAACCGACAGCCAAAAAATCGCTCGCCATATTTATTTTAATGAATTGATTCGTCTGCAAAAAGAACTCATTAAATTGCAAGATTGGGTAGTAGCAACCGGTGAGCGCATCGTTGTCATCTTTGAAGGTCGCGATTCAGCAGGTAAAGGCGGTGCTATCAAACGTATCACCCAACGGCTCAATCCGCGCGTCTGCCGTGTAGCCGCACTGCCTGCACCCAATGACCGAGAAAAAACCCAATGGTATTTCCAGCGCTATGTCGCGCACCTGCCGGCGGCGGGGGAGATTGTGCTATTTGACCGCAGTTGGTACAACCGTGCTGGGGTTGAGCGAGTGATGGGGTTTTGTACTGACGCGCAATACGAAGAGTTTTTTGAGTCAGTGCCAGAATTTGAGCGTATGTTGGTGCGCTCAGGGATTCGCTTAATCAAATATTGGTTTTCTATTTCAGATGACGAGCAAGAGTCACGCTTTATGAGCCGTATTTATGACCCGCTCAAACAGTGGAAACTCTCACCGATGGATTTAGAATCGCGTCGCCGCTGGGAAGATTATACCAAAGCCAAGGAAGTGATGTTTGAACGCACCCATATTCCTGAAGCCCGCTGGTGGGTAGTCGAGGGTGATGATAAGAAAAAAGCGCGGCTAAACTGCATCAACCATCTGCTCTCACAAATTCCCTACCAAGAAATACAACGGGATGAAGTGGTATTGCCAGAGCGTGAGCATCACGATAACTACCAGCGTGAGCCTATCGCTGAAGATATGTATGTGCCCAACGTGTACTAATTTTTTTAGTTTACTCCCACAAAAAGGATACGCTATGTATCCTTTTTTAAATGCCCCCTGTTGTTGGTAAAGTAAGCTTCAGCAGTGGGCAAGTCAGCGCTTAAAGAGACTGACTTGAAAACCGCAAATCTGCCCATCGTGTTCTAGGTTCTGTAGGGTAATTTGCAAACCATGCAGCTCAGCGATACGGCGCACAATCGACAGACCCAAGCCACTACCAATCTCAGCTTGACCTGCGGGACGAAAAAACCGCTCTGATAGCCGAGCAAGGTCGATAGGTGCAACCCCATTGCCATTGTCGATGACTGAAATCACCTCGCTATCTAACACTAACCGAATCGTGGTATGGTCAGGGCTATAGCGAATGGCATTGTCCAATAGGTTACGCAGCAAAATGCCGATTAACGTGGCGTTACCTGTCAAAGGCAAAATAGCTTTGGCATCCACTAACACATCACGGCGTAATTGGCTGTTTTTTTCGCGGGCACGACGGTTGACTTCTGAGAGGATATCATTGGATAGGGCTATCCAATCAATCGGTGCAAAGGTCTGCGGGTCGAGCCCTTGCTGTGGCGCCAGTTTTGCCAAAATCAGCAATTGTTCGACCAGTCGATTGGCGCGCTCATTACTATGACTGATTTGTCGGCAGTGACTCAGGAGTGCATCGGTTTGACTATCGGTTAAATTGGCTTGCAAAATGGTTTGTTGTAGTACATCGGTCTGTAGTTTGATGGCAGTGAGCGGGCTGCGTAATTCATGAGAGGCATCTGCGGTAAAGCGTTTTTCACGCTCAAGGGTATCCGCGACTTTATCAAATAACTCATTAAGCGCGTTTAGCAAGGGTTGAATTTCTAATGGTGTATCGACCGATAATGGGGTTTTATCTTCAGGGCTGCGAGTGCTCAACAAGTCACTAATCCGTTTAAGTGGAACAAACCCTCGTCGCACTGACAGCCATGTCAGCATAATCAATAGCAGCACCCCAATCAGCGAGGGAACGAGTTGAATGGTTAATGATTTATAGATAATCTCTTGACGCGAATTAAGGTTTTGCCCGATAGCGATGAGATGGTTGGTGGCGTCATCATGCGCATAAAACAGGCGCCACGAGTGACTAAAGGGATTGAGCTCTTGATAGGCACTGTTGTTTTCCAAAAACCCATGTTGTTTGGGCAAAAATGTAAAATGCTGACCGTCTTTATCAGCCATCAGTAATTTACCGTTTTGATCCCAAATCGCAAAACCCATATAGTCTTCTTCGGCATCCCCTAAATCGCCTGATAGCAAGCCATTTTCAAGATTTAAAATTTTAGGCTCATTGGCAGGGTTGGTGAGATGAAGCTTAACGTCTTGAGAAATACCAATCAGATAGCGGGCTAATTGGGTGATTTGGGTGTCATTGATTTCGTTGATTTCGTGTGAAAGCCGCCATACCGATATGAGGGTAATTGATAGCCAAATAATCGGTAGTCCGATGAGCAGGGAATTGAGCAGCTGCCTTTGGATACTATAAGCTTTTTGGGTGGTAGGGGTCATAATGGTAACCGCTTAAAGAAGGATAGCGGGCGAATCATTCAGGGTGCTGCAAGGCAGGATTGAGATAATAGCCAATACCACGCCGAGTGAGGATAAAATCATTGCCGAGTTTTTTTCGCAGGTTATGAATATGTACCTCAATCGCATTGCTTTCAATATCTTGCTGCCAACCGTATAGCTTATCCTCAAGGCTGGCACGGCTATGCACCAAATTGGGATAGCTGATAAACTGCTCAAGGACAGTGATTTCTTTGGCAGTCAAATCCACCCATTTGCCTTGATAAAAAACTTGCTGCTGCTGTGGCAAATAGCTGACATCCCCATAACGGATTTCGGTTTGACTGCGCCCTTGGCTACGGCGAATCAAAGCCTGCAAACGGGCAACCACTTCATCTAAAGCAAAGGGTTTGACCAAATAATCGTCTGCGCCAGCATTGAGACCTGCCACGCGGTTGGCAATGGCATCACGCGCCGTAATAATCAAGACAGGCGTGTCAATCTTTTGCTGTCGCCAATTGGCTAAAATGGTCATCCCATCGCCACGTGGCAAGGTCAAATCCAATAACACGGCATCAAACACCCCTTCATGAATTGCCATTTCACCGAGTTTGGCATCAGCAAACCAATCCACCATCATGTTTTGTTGGCTCAAGCCTTTGACAATACCATCGGCAATGGTGGCATCATCTTCAATCAGTAAAATTCGGGTCATGAGGGTCTTCCGTGTGTTTTAGCTTAGTTTTTAGCGAAGGTATTTATTGAACAGTTTTTTCACCCGTTATCATCGATTTTACCAAGTTTTGCTGTTGTAGTCTGCCCATTATAATCGCGGCTGCCACATGTAAAGGGACTAGTACCCAAAGACTATTGGCTAAAAATTCGTGAATCGCTTGGATGCTATCTTCTCCCCAAAATTGGTCGGTGGTTTGCAGATAGCCTGTGACACCCAGCGCGATAATAACGCCCCACAGCGCAAACATCATCAGCGCACCCAACGGATTGTGACCCAGATGACCTTGAAACTTATGCTGCTTGATGTCGGTCATATGCTCGCGAATGCGGGTTGGGGTAGGGAAAAAATTGCTAAATCTGGCATATTGGCTACCCATCAATCCCCAAAGCAAACGAGATACTACGAGCGCCACGACGGCATAACCCATGTACTCATGCACATCACTACCACCTTCAGTGACGATAAGGTTGGCAAAAATACCCGCAGCGACTGCCCAGTGAGTGATACGCACCCAAATATCCCAGACTTTGACGGTTTGTGCAGATTGTGGTTGTGGTAACATTGCTATTTTCCATTGTCCAAAATATCAACACGGCTAAGTTAGCCGTGTCAAGGCATAACATTGGCAAACCTACCTCAAATTGCGTTGGTTGGACGGTTTGCTTAACCCATCATTAGTCGATTTCTGATTTAACGATTTTGCCATCTTTGGTGTCAAAGTACATTTCGACTTTTTTACCACCTTTGCTTTTGCCATACATCTCAAAGCAGTTGCCATCAGTTTTGAATTTTTTGATAGTAAAGCCATGTTTTTCTAACGCTTTTTGAAAATCGGCTTGCGGGATTTGTTCGTTTTTTGGGTGCGCTTGGCAGTTGGCTTCGGCAAATGCGCTGCTGGCTGATAACATAGCGAGTGCCAATAAGCCTGAGGTGATTAATGATTTTTTCATAATGCCATCCTAAGTTTTTGATAAATTTGTCAGGTCACGGGATAAGGTTGATACTGAGATATATCCGAGTGGCTAAGTGTATTAAAACAACCTAACCTTAACGAAAACTTAGCTGAAGATGGTGCAATAAAAATTAAAGCGAAAAATTAAAACCACTTGCAAAAGCAAAATTTTTTGGTAAAATGGCACTCCTACTTACGCAAGTAGATTGTTAGACCCTTTTAGGCATATAGCTCAGTTGGTTAGAGCACCACCTTGACATGGTGGGGGTCGTCTGTTCGAGTCAGATTATGCCTACCATATTCCAAAAGCCCCAGTCGATTGATTGGGGCTTTTTTATTGCAGTTGTATTAACGGTTTACATGGTTTTTCGAGAATTGAAATTTTGACCACTTTTGTGATTTTGGGCACAGAAAAATCGCTTAAAAATCTTGTGTGCCCATTTTGTGCCCAAATTGTGCCTTGGTTAATTTTTGAGCAAGTAGATTTTGACACCCACCCGAATTTAAAAGAGATGAAACTGAATTTTTTTTGATTTTCATTGCTTATTTTAAATAGCCTTCATGTCCTAAAAAAAATCCTTTTAAAGTATCCCTATCAAAACTATAAACATGAGCAAGTGGCGATTCACTAGTCACTATCCACTTTCATTGTCATCAATGTAGGTTGTTAATTTAAGATGAGGCGTAACTGCCAAATTTCTCCATTAAAAAATCAATGAGAAGCTGTATTTTTTTAGCTTTAACAGGTGTTGGCAAATAGTATAAATAATTGGCAGGAAAGGTTATCCAATATTCTTCAAGTACAGGTATCAACGCTGAATTAGTTGCTAAAGGTTCAAAGATTCGCCCTATGCCTAATCCTTGCAAAGTGGCATCTAACACTTGTTCAGAATCATTAAAAATCAGCGTGTTTTCAATCGGTTGTAGTTTATTTTCCCCATTTATTTGCAAAAATAAGGGCTCGATTCGATTACTACTCATAAAACGAAAGCCAATCATCCGATGATGTTGTAAATCATCTAGGGTCTTTGGTATGCCGTATTTGCTTGCATAGTCTAAAGAAATATACAGCCCTTGCCGAAACGCAGGATAAATGGGCTTAGCCACCACGTTGTCAGTCAAGTTATTACCAAATCTTACCCCCAAATCAAACCCTGCTTCTATTAAATCCACACTAGCATTATTAATAGAAAATTCCAAAATTATCTTTGGATAACGCGCACAAAATTCTGCATAAAAAGGTTTAAATATCAGTTCGAAATGTAGCTGTGATAAAGTGATTCGTACAAGACCACTTGGTTGTTGATACTGATCGCCAATATGTTGCCAAGTGTTTTGTAACCTAGAAATCGGTTCTAGGGTTTGGCTGTAAAGTTGTTCGCCAGCATCGGTTAATTGTAGTTTACGTGTTGTGCGAACGAATAAGGCAATACCAACATTACGCTCTAATGTCTTAAGCGCCTTGCTTACCGATGGTACGGTGATACCTAGCTTTTTAGCCGCATTGGTAATCGATTTTTCTTGAACAATACTATGAAAAATCAGTAATTGCCCAAAGTCAGATTGATTCATGATAGGTTCTCTATTATTGCCTTTTAGCTAATAATATTTTAGCTTATTATAGACTAATCGTTTGTGAATAAGCGTTTTATAATAGCTTAATCTTAACTCAGTCAAATAAAGGAATAAAAATGAACCCACAAAAAATTGCCGTCATCGGAGCCACAGGGTATGTTGGGAAAGCGGTGGTCAAAGAATTAGCACAACGTGGACATCAAGTTACTGCGTTTGCCCGCCATATTGATAAAATCGAACCCCAAGACAATGTCACCGCTGTACAAGCTGACGTGATGAGTGCGGATTTTCCACAAAAATTACAAGGGTTTGATGCCGTTGTGAGTGCATATAACCCCGGATGGACTAACCCCAATATTGGTGAAGAATTTACACAAGGTTCTCAGGCGATTATTGAAGGGGGTAAACAGGCAAAAGTACCTTATCTGCTGATTATCGGCGGTGCTGGTAGTTTGTATGTTGCTGACAATAAACAGTTGATTGATACACCAGATTTTCCTAAAGAAATCTTTGACGGTGCCAATGCAGCACGCCATTTAATCCAAGCGTTAACAGACCGTCGTGATGTGAATTGGGCGTTTATTTCTCCGCCTGCCATGCTTGGTGTAACCGCTGGTTATAGTGAAGAGCGTACAGGAGAGTATCGTTTAGGTGACAACCACCTGTTGATGAACGGCGATATACCTGCAGGTATCAGTGTGGCGGATTTAGCGATTGCCATTGCCGATGATTTAGAAAATAAAACCCATCTGCATCAGCATTTTACAGCGGCTTCTATTTGAATGTAACCGACTGACTGAATTTAACTGAATGACTCACAAGGGCAAGGCTGCTATTGTTATGCAGCCTTGTTGCTTGCAAAAATTTGTTTATAATCTTTTCAATAATAATCCAGTGAAAGCCAACCTCACAAACTGCAAGCAGGTATGAGTTGAAACTGAATAATACCCAACACCCTTCAATCCTATCTTCCTTCAATTCCATCTTCAATATAACCTTCAATCCAATCTTAAAGCATACCAAATTTGCTGCGAGTTAAACTAACCTTTTTTTCTACGGATAATAGCTAGCTCTACGGATAACTGCAGTTAATTTATCCACGCTTCCTTTATATATCCGCAAGCTAAAGTATCCGCATTGTAGAGCGGTTAGAAAATTTCTCTATATTCTTATCAATTATAATTATTAAGCTTTGTTATTATTTTGTGGAATAATGTCACCATTCGATGATACTTGATAGGGCTTTATAGCATTTCATATCGAAAAAATGAAAAATTTTGAGGATAAGGACAAATTGTCCTAAATATTGTATAAGGTATTGTAATGAGAAAAGTTTCTGCTCTACTTATTTCGGGGTTTAGTATTAGCTTGCTATTAGCAGGTTGCCAGCAAAATACCACCAAATCTGCCAATGCGGCAACCACCAATGAAGCACAGACCAATGACGCTAAGAGCGGTGATTCAAAACCACTTGAAGAAGTGCGTATCGGATTACAAAGTTCAGGAGCGTTGGTGTATCTGCGGGAAAGTAAGCTGCTTGAAAAGTCGCTCGAAAAATCCGGCATCAAAGTCAATTGGGTGCAGTTTCAATCGGGACCGCCGATGCTAGAAGCGCTAAATACCAACAATATTGACTTTGGCACCACAGGGGACACCCCACCCATTTTTGCCCAAGCCGCGGGTAGTAATCTGGTGTATGTTGCCTATGAAAAACCTTCACCACAGTCTGAAGCCGTCATTGTCCCCGCCAATTCAACCTTAAAGTCCGTGGCTGAATTAAAAGGTAAAGCTGTGGCGGTGACTAAAGGCTCTAGTGCTAACTATACGTTACTAAAAGCATTGGAACGTGACAAATTGAGTTTTGCTGACATAGATGTCAAGTATTTACAGCCATCTGATGCCCGTGCTGCCTTTGAATCGGGGAAACTGGATGCTTGGACCGTTTGGGAGCCTTATCTGTCGAGTGCCAAAATTGAGCTAAAAGCGCGAGTTTTGACCGATGCTACAGGTCTTAAGCCCAATAATACATCGTTTTATTTGGCATCAACGGATTTTGCTCAAAAACACCCCGATGTGGTTAAAGACATTGTCAAAGCCATTGATGAAGCGGATAAAGCGATTACCGCTGACCCGGTAACTTTTAGCAAAATGATCCAAAAAGTCACCAATCTAAAACCTGACGTGGCGTTAGCCTCGGTGAAATCAAGAAATTACGGTGTCAACTATATCACCGATGACATCATTCAAGCGCAGCAGCAAGAAGCGGATACTTTTTATAAAAATAAATTGCTGCCAAAACAAATACAGGTAAAAGATATTGTCTGGTATCCACCCAAGTAAACCCTATTGCTAGTAAAAACATGGCTAGTAAAAAAGGGTAGGTAACCTTTATGACGCTAGCTTGCACTTACTACGTTGAAGCGATACAGCCGACAGTTAGGCTTTTAACAGTTAGCTTAATAAAGATAAATTTGCATTGAGAGATTGTTTATGAAAACGTCAAGTTTTGTTGCGGATAATTCAGTGGTCGCGGCATCAAAGCCGCTACCGACGAAACCGATAAGGGTGAATGCGCCAGTCAAGACATTGTCAACCCGCAAGGTTGTTAAAACCCTATTTGCGCGTACAGGGGGTTGGTGGTTGCCATTACTTATGTTGGCGGGTTGGCAACTGGTAGCAAGTTATCAATTACTGCCTGAGGCTTACCTTAAAAATATTTCGTCACCCAGTGCCGTTCTTCAAGCGGGCTATGAACTCATAAAAAGTGGTGAGCTTTGGCAGCATCTAGGCATTAGTGCGCTGCGAGCGTTTGCTGGGTTGTTGATTGGCGGGTTGTTTGGGTTGGGGTTTGGGCTATTGACCAGCACTTTGCCTGTATTTCGCACCTTATTGGATACCACCTTTCAAATGCTGAGAAACATTCCACATTTGGCATTAATTCCCTTGGTCATCGTGTGGTTTGGGATTGATGAAGCGGCAAAGGTTTTTTTGGTGGCAGTTGGCACATTTTTTCCGATTTATTTGAATACCTATCATGGCGTCCGTAATGTGGATAAACATCTGGTTGAGATGGCAAAAAGCTATGATTTAACGGGCTGGGCATTGTTTAAAGAAGTGATTTTACCTGGGGCATTGCCGAGTATTTTGGTTGGGGTGCGTTTTTCATTGGGCATTATGTGGCTGACGCTGATTGTGGCGGAAACCATTTCGGCCACCACAGGCATTGGGTATTTAGCCATGCACGCTCGCGAATTTTTTCAGATTGATATCATCATGTTTTCAATCTTGGTTTATGCACTATTAGGATTTCTAGCCGATTTTATTGCCAAAAAGCTTGAGTTTGTTTGGCTCAAATGGCACCCCGCTTACCAACAAGGAGCACACTGATGTCAACGCAATTGTCAGCACCATTGTCAGCGCCATCCAGAACGCCATTAAAAACCTCAACAGGATTGGCTTTAAGCTTAACCAATGTGGTCAAAAAATTTGACAATCGAGAAGTCATTAAAAACCTAGATTTGCACATTCAAAGTGGTGATTTTATCGCTATTGTCGGGCACAGTGGCTGTGGTAAATCAACGTTGCTACGTTTACTTGCTCAGTTAGAAACGGCGAGTAGTGGGGAGTTGACAGCCATGTCAATTGCCAATCAAGCAATGTCGCCTCAGGCATGGCGACAATCCACGCGGCTGATGTTCCAAGATGACCGATTATTACCTTGGAAAACGGTACTGGAAAATGTGGGGCTTGGGCTAAAAATGCCAGATTGGAAAGCGCAAGCGTTGAAAGCGTTAGCGGAAGTCGGCTTGGCAGAGCGAGCGGATGATTGGCCATCGGCATTGTCAGGGGGGCAAAAGCAGCGAGTGGCTTTGGCCAGAGCGATTATTCATCGTCCCCAGCTGTTGCTACTTGATGAGCCATTGGGGGCGCTAGATGCGTTAACCCGTCTTGATATGCAGCAACTGTTGGTCAAATTATGGCAAGAACATCGATTTACGGTGATTTTAGTGACCCATGATGTCAGTGAAGCGGTCATCACTGCTGATAGGGTGATTTTAATTGAACAAGGCAAAATTGGACTAGACTTGCCAATCTTATTGCCACATCCCCGTAATAATATGACTAAAACTGCGCCACTTGAGCAAATTGTGCTGGATAAGATTTTAGCGGTGCATTGAGTCTGTCAATCGTTCAATGACAAGCAACTGACACCTTTTGGCACTCTTTGCCACCCTTTATTGAGCAAAAGCCCATTAAAAAATTAATGGGCTTTTTTAATGATAAAATTAATCGATTTGATTTTTCTGTCTGGGCTAGCCGAAGCTTTGCTCAGTGCTTTTATTGGTGCTAAGTCAGTAAGTAAAATCCACCTAAACATTATGCGCTCACAGTACCGCCTGTTAGCAGAATTTATTATATTCATATCAGTTATGGTTACTAAGTGTAATCAATAATTTATGGAATAATGCCTTTTTCATTTGATACAAGTGCTATATCAATACTGGGAGAAAGGAGCGTGAGGTCATGAAATTTTTAAAAAATGAGGATAATTGGTCGGTTGTACTGGGACTATTTATTGTGGTAGTGATTTGCACCTTGTATATATCGCAAATACCTATTGCCAACTTAAATGTTAAAATAAAACCTTGGTCAGACTTTAGTGAGTTATTTAACCTAGTTAGCCATTCAATCCTAGGACTGCTAAGCTTAGGAATTGGTTTCGGGTTATTGCTATTTTTGGGTGCCAAATCCGCGCAACCTGAAATAAAGTTACCCCCATTTTTAGCCAAATTTGTCCTATTGTTTTTGATGGCGGCGGGCATTTTGATTTTAAGCAGTAATAAGACTGTCAAAGCATGGCAACTAGAAAGTCCTTTGGTAGCCTTGTTCATAGGTCTGTTAATTGGCAATTTTACCTCAATTGCTGATAAATTAAAGGAAGTGCTGAGAACCGAATACTATGTCAAAATTGGTATTGTTTTAATGGGGGCAACCTTACCCTTCACTACGATTTTAAAAGCGGGTCCGGCGGCCATCGTACAAGCCTTAATTGTTTCGGTTGTGACTTTTTCTACCATTTATTTCGTAGCAACAAAAGTGTTTAAGCTTGATAACCGATTTGCAGCGACCCTTGGGGCAGGTGGCTCGGTGTGTGGGGTGTCAGCGTCGATTGCCATTGGCGGTGCCTGTAGAGCCAAGCATGAGCATGTGGCGGCGTCAATTTCGTTGGTGATTGTGTGGGCAGTAATTATGATTTTTGCGCTGCCATTTGCTTGTAAGTTGTTGGATTTGCCACCTGCGATTGCCGGTGCCTGGATTGGAACGTCTGAATTTGCAGATGCTGCTGGTTTTGCAGCGGTTGAAGCGATTGGTAATGAGTCTGCTACCCAAGCCTTTACATTAATGAAAGTGGTAGGCCGAGATATGTTTGTTGGATTATGGGCATTTTTGGCAGCTTATTTATCGGTCACTGTCTGGGAGCGTGCTTCAACGAACGAGCGAATTGATAAATCAGAGATTTGGCGTCGATTTCCTAAGTTTATTATCGGTTTTTTTATTGCCTCAATCATCACTACCTTATTTGTATTGATTGCACCCAACGCTGAAGCTTTTAATAAACAAGCATTAGGTCTTATCAAAGACTATCGCGGTTGGTTTTTTACCTTAACGTTTTTATCCATTGGTATGACAACGCGATTTAAAGCATTGGCAAGCGTGGGCATTAAACCTGTACTTGCGTTTACAGCGGGTGTTTTGGTCAATCTGCCGCTGGGCTATTGGCTCTCTAACCATGTGTTTGCAAACTATTGGATAAATTTATGATTACCCAATCAACCACTATCAAAAGTCAAATCCCATTACCAAAGACGGTGTTAGCACAATTTGGCTTTAGCAATCATTGCTCCCAAGCCGTCTTTGATACGTGGGAGTTAAAAAAAGCCCTCAAAGCAGCGGGTATTGATGAAAATCAATATCAGCTGACAGTAAATTATCACCGACAGTGGGGATATTTTTGATGGTTTGAAAAAACCTATCCCTACAAATTAGCTTTGTTATTGGTTAGAAATTTATCCAAAAATTTACCTGTTGGTCTAAGCCCATTAAAAGATTGATGGGCTTTTTTTATGTTCACCCAATCAATCAAATGACATGCTGTTCATCACATTTCTTGCTATAGATAGCAAAATATCTTGGTTATCTTTGCGAAAAAAAATCTTTACCATGATGCCTTATTCAAGCATTTAGCGGTAAGGAATTAGCATGACGGATTTTAATCAGCCACTTGATAAATATGCCAAAGCGCAACGCATTGTCACTGATGAGCAAGCCATTCAAGCTGCCAAGCAAGTGGCGGCTTTTGCCCTCATCAAGCGCGACGAGCGCGACCAACAGCGACAATTGCCTTTTGCAGTGATGGATCTATTTAGCCAAACCGGGCTTGGCGGCATACGTATTCCCAAACAATATGGCGGCGCCGAAGTGTCAAATCGCACCTTGGCAGAGGTCTTTCGTATTTTGAGCAAAGCCGATGCCAATATTGGATTGATTCCACAAAATCAAATCAGCCTACTCAATATCATCAATATCATCGGCAATGACAGTCAAAAACGTTTTATTTTTGGCGAGATTTTGTCAGGCAGTCGCTTAGCCAATGGCGGGCCAGAACGTGACACCAAAGACAGCAAAACCTTGGCAACGACATTGACCATTGCCAACAATGGTTACTATCTTAACGGGGAAAAATTCTATTCAACAGGCAGCAGTTTTGCCGATTACTTGGCGATTAAAGCCTTACACCCTGAGGGTCATGTGGTACTCACCCTTATTGATAAAACCGCAACGGGCGTTGAGGTAGTAGATGATTGGGATGGTTTTGGACTGCGTACCACCTCAAGCGGCACGGTCAAACTCAACCAAGTCAAAGTCCTACCTGAGCTAATTTTTGATGAGCGCTTGCTTAGCGATGCACCGACGTATCGTGGGGCTTATTCTCAGCTGATACAAGCGGCGATTGATGTCGGAATTGCAGAAGGGGCGTTTGAAGATACCTTAGCTGTGGCAAAAAAAGCCCGTCCCATTGTCGATGCCAAAGTCGAAGCTGCGCGCTTTGAGCCGTATTTGCTACAAGTAGTGGGAAAGTTAAAAGTACGCTTGGATGCGGCTACCCTATTACTGCAAGAAGCGGCTGATTATTTGGATGCGCTGGATAGATTGGATTTTGTCACCGCAGAAGAGGCAGCACTCGCGTCTATCAAAGTGGCAGAAGCCAAAGTATATGCCAATGACGCCGCTCTCACGATTTCTGAAAAACTGTTTGAAATTGGCGGTAGTCGTTCATCACTTAGTGAGCATGGCTTGGATCAGCATTGGCGAAATGCTCGCGTGCATACTTTGCATGACCCAGTGCGCTGGAAGTTACACGCATTGGGCGATTATTACTTAAATCACAAATTGCCCAACCGTCATGCTTGGATTTAGAAAGTAAGGAAAACACCATGTCAGATACCATCACCCGTCCAGTAACGGACGCTCAAGCCTCGTTAATCAAACCTACGCCCGTCGCCCATATCATCAAGTCGGACAACGAAGCATTAGAAATCGCCTATCAGCTTGCCCAATCGTTTAAACAAGCGCGTATAAAACGAGACCGCGAACGGCTATTACCCTTTGCAGAAATTGAAAGCTTGAGCCAATCAGGGTTATGGGCAATCACCGTGCCAAAACGCTTTGGCGGCGCTGATGTATCAAGTTGGACCGTCGCTCAAATCATTGCGCTGTTGAGTGGTGCAGATGGGGCGATTGGGCAAATTCCGCAAAATCATTACTATGCGTTAGAAGTATTAAAAAACACGGGGACAGAAGCCCAGCAGCAACGCATTTTTGCTGAAGTATTACAAGGGGCGCGGCTAGGCAATGCGCTGGCTGAGTTTAAGCCCAAAAATGCCGTTGATAAAACCACCAAACTCACCTCAACGCCAGGCGGTTATCTAATCAATGGCGAAAAATTTTACTGCACAGGCAGTCTGTTTGCACACCGTATTCCGACTTTGGTAAAAGATGACAACGACGGCGAATTTTTGGCATTTGTGCAGCGAGACGCCAAAGGTCTCACGCTAATTGATGATTGGCAAAGTTTTGGTCAACGTACCACAGGCTCAGGCACGGTCTTATTTGACCAAGTTTTTGTGGATAAAGACGATGTCATTGCTTTTGATAAAGCCTATCAAAATCCAACGGTTTGCGGGCCGTTTGCCCAGCTGTTGCACGCCGCCATTGAGACAGGTATTGCACGTGGGGCGTTTGAAGAAACCTTGGTACAAGTGCGGCAAGCTCGCCCTTGGATTGATTCGGGCGTGAATAAAGCCACCGATGACCCACTCACGCTATTGCAAATTGGGCGCAGTGCGGCAGATGTGCGAGCGGTGGAGGTATTACTCAAACACGCTGCCCAAACCATCGATGCCGCTCGTCCAACGCCCAATGAGCAAAATATTGCCCAAGCGTCATTGGCGGTCGCGGCAGTGCGCGCATTAAGCACCGAAGTGGCACTAAAAACCTCCTCACAGCTCATTGAGCTGGCAGGCAGTCGCGGTAGCCAACGTGACAAAGGGCTAGACCTGTATTGGCGAAACGCACGGGTGCATACCTTGCACGATGCGGCACGGTGGAAATACTACTTTATTGCCAACTATGCACTCAATGGGGTATTGCCGCCACGGCGAGGGACGTTGTGATGGGTGAGACGGTGAAACAAGAAAATAACCTGCCAAAGCCGATTATTCTTAACGCCTTTGATATGAATTGCGCTGGGCATATCAATCATGGTTTGTGGACGCACCCAAGGGATGAATCTTATCGATTCAATGAGCTTAGCTATTGGACAGGCTTGGCAAAAACCTTGGAGCAAGGGCTGTTTGATGGGTTGTTTTTGGCGGATATCACAGGCTGTTATGACGTTTATCAACATAACATTGATGTGACCCTTAAAGAGTCGGTGCAATTGCCAAGCCATGACCCGACCACCTTGGTGTCTGCCATGGCGTCGGTGACCGAGCATTTGGGCTTTGGTATCACTGTAAATTTAAGTTATGAGACGCCTTATCAATTTGCTAGACGTATGGCGAGTCTAGATCACTTAACCCAAGGTCGTTTGGGATGGAATATCGTGACAGGGTATTTGGACAGTGCTGAGCGATTGATTGGTAATCAAGGGCTAAAGGCACATGATTTACGCTATGAGCAAGCGGACGAGTTTTTGCAGTTGTGCTACCAGTTTTGGGAAGGCTCATGGCAAAACGATGCAGTCAAAATAGACAAACAGGCGCGCATTTTCACTGATCCTGCCAAGGTAAAAGCGATTCACCATCAAGGGCGTTTTTACCAAAGTGACGGCGTTTTTCAAGTGATGCCGTCTATTCAGCGCACGCCGGTGTTATTTCAAGCAGGGGCATCAGCCAAAGGTTTGGCATTTGCTACCCAGCACGCGGAGGCGATTTTTATTGGGGGTGGCGAAAAATCAGCGATTAAACGGCAGGTGGAGACGATTCGCCAGTTGGCAAAAGCACAAGGTCGCAATCCCAATGACATCAAAGTGCTGATGGGGATAACGGTAGTGACTGACGAGCGTCACGACCTTGCCCAAGCAAAACTGGCAGAGTATGAAGGCTATGCAAGTAGCGAGGCAGGATTGGCACATTACTCAAGTTCGGTGGGGATTGATTTATCACAGTATGCCGATGATGAGGTGATTGCCTACCAACAAACCAATAGCATTGCGTCGGTGAACCAGCGCTTTCGGCAGCAGGTTACCAAAGCGCAGCTGATAGCCGAGCATCGGTTAGGGGGACGCTATCCGCTAATCGTGGGTGATGGGCGCGAAGTGGCTGAGGCGTTGTTGACCTGGGTGGACGAGACAGGAATTGATGGTTTTAACGTTACTCGCACGGTCACGCCTGAGTCTTACGAGGATTTTATTCAGTATGTCATTCCTGAGCTACAACGTCGTGGACGCTTCAAAACCGAATACAAACAAGGCAGTCTACGCCACAAGCTCATTGGCAAAGGTGAGCGGTTACCCAGTTCACACCCAGTGCAAAGCTTTCGATGCTAAGGGCTTGTTTAGAGGACTTTTTTCAGCGTTATCAGTTTTTTATGTTTTAAGCAGCTATTTCTAAGCAGCTATTTTTAAACCATCATTTTTAAGGAGCTATTATGGCAATCGCAGCAAAACATCGTGCTACTGTTTTAGGGGTAACTATCATTGCTGTCTTGGTGTTACTGAGCGGCTGGGCATTTTACAATAAAAGCCAAGCATCAAACGTCACCAAAGACAATCCGTTAACCATCGGTATTAGCCCGCCTTTTGCTAATCCACTTAAAGAAGCAGTCGCGGCGGCAAAACAGCAAGGTATCAACGTCAAATTGGTCGAGTTTACGGATTGGAATACCCCAAATGTAACACTTAACAGTGGCGACATCGATGCCAATTATTTTCAACATCAGCCGTTTTTAACCAATGCACTCAAACAGCATCCAGAGTATAAGCTATCGGCTTTGGGGAAAGGGGTTGCCACCCATGTCGGTTTGTATTCTAAAAAATACCAAAGCCTAGCAGCATTGCCGACGCGTGCCCGTGTGGTGGTGCCAAATGACCCTGTTAATCAAGGGCGAGCGCTACTACTGCTGCAACAGGCAAAATTAATTGGGCTAAAAGACCCAAATAATTTTCTGTCTAACTTAAGCGATATCAGCAGCAATCCAAAACAATTGCAATTTGTTGAAGTTGAAGGCCCGCAGACCGCAAGAGCGGTTGATGATGCTGATTTGGTGTTTAGCTACCCGCATTATTTGCGCTTAGCCAAAACCATTGACCCCAATCAAGCCTTAATCCTTGATGATACCACCAACAACCGCTATGCGATTTTATTTGTCACCCGGGATGATTTTGCCCAAAAAAATCCTGAACGAGCCGAACAGCTGAAAAAATTTATTCACATTTATCAAACGTCACCCAACGTAAAACAAGTGCTTGACAAAGAAATCGGGGGAAAACTTTGGTTTCCAGGTTGGACCTCGTAATGCGTTAACAAGTTTTAGCCATAACAATTACAAAGGATCATGCTATGCAGTCGTTTACTCATATTACCCAAGATGACAGTCATTCATCACCTCCCTATATCCGAATCGATAAGGTCAATAAGTTTTATCAAGGACAAGCGCAAGCGATTCATGCACTAAAAGATATCTCGCTTGAGGTGCCAACAGGCAAAATTCTGGGTATTATCGGTAAAAGCGGGGCAGGCAAATCATCTTTATTACGCATTATCAACGGCTTGGAGTCGATTAGTGATGGTCATGTTTATATCGATGATAACAATGTGGCAGCACTCAACCAAGCCCAGCTACGACAGCTGCGACAAGGCATTGGTATGATTTTTCAGCATTTTAATCTGCTGTCGAGTAAAACGGTACAAGACAACGTCGCCTTGCCATTAAAAGTCGCCAAGGTAAGTCAGGCTGATATCAATAAACGGGTGGCGCAAGTGCTAGAGATGGTGGGGCTCAGTGATAAAGCATTGATGTATCCGTCCCAGTTATCAGGCGGTCAAAAACAGCGGGTAGGCATTGCGCGGGCGCTCGTGAATGAACCCAAAATGTTATTGTGTGATGAAGCCACGTCAGCACTAGACCCAGAAAGTACCCAGTTGATTTTGCAGTTACTCAAGCAAATTAATAAAAAACTCGGCATTACCATTGTGCTCATTACCCATGAAATGCAAGTCATTCGAGATATTTGCGACCAAGTGATTGTCATTAACCAGGGGCAAATCGTTGAAACAGGACCGGTGTGGAAAGTATTTGCCTCACCCATGCACACCATGACCCAAGAGTTACTAGGCTATAACCAGTCATCCATTGATTTGGGTGAGGATAAACTCACCGACAAGCACAATGCCACTCATACCTTGCTCAACCTAAGATACGTTACCCCAAGAAAATCTGCCCCTGATTTAAAAGCAATTTTTGCACAATTTGAAGCGCCCGTCTCTTTGTATCAAAGTCAAGTGGATACCATTCAAGGCTATTTGGTAGGCAATATCGTCGTTGGCGTCGCAACCACGGGTTTAGATGTCGCCCAATTAGCGCATCGCTTGGGACATCAAGTTTTGCATGTGGAGGTAATTGGTTATGCTTGAATTATTACTGACGGGGTTGATTGATACCCTGATTATGGTTGGCGTATCAGCGATTTTAGCATTTTTATTGGGACTACCGATCGCATTGGTATTGGTCAATTCAAGCGAGCAAGGTATTGCCCCATCATTTTTGACCAATCTAAGTTTGGGTTGGTCTGTGAACATTGTGCGTGCCATTCCTTTTTTGATATTGATGGTGGCTATTATTCCAGCCACTCGAATGATTGTCGGTACAAGCTATGGTGTGTGGGCAGCCGTGGTACCGTTAACCTTAGCAGCGACGCCTTTTTTTGCCCGAATTGCCGAAGTGAGTCTGCGTGAAGTTGACCCAGGGCTCATAGAAGCGGCACAAGCGATTGGCTGCAACCGTACACAGATTATTCGGTATGTCTTATTGCCCGAAGCATTGCCTGGCATTATTGCCGGGTTTACCGTGACGATTGTCACCATGATTAATTCGTCTGCCATTGCTGGCGCGATTGGGGCGGGGGGCTTGGGCGATATTGCCTATCGTTATGGCTATCAGCGCTTTGATGTGCAAATGATGGTATCAGTCATTGTGGTTTTGGTGGCATTGGTGATGTTGGTGCAAGCCACAGGCGATAGTTTGGCTCAATGGGTCGATAAACGCCAATTGTAGCTCTGCAGATTTACCACTTTGATATGGCAAATTTGATATAGCAAAAAATCAGCTAAATAATGCAGATATTGTTGTTTCACAAACGGCTTAATTTTTCGTTTAATGGGCTTATCGAAATGTCATCGATTTATCTGATTACACTAAATTAAGGAATAAAGATGTCTATCACTCAAAATTTCACTAATCAATCAAATCCAGCCATGCCACTCAATATCGTTGCGGTATCGGGTGGGCTCAACACACCATCAAAAACCGAAAGTCTGGTGCAAAATATTGTAGATGAGTTGGCACAAGCCACGC
The DNA here is from genome assembly GCF_032017465.1 of Moraxella sp. CTOTU47616. Lineage (NCBI taxonomy): Bacteria > Pseudomonadati > Pseudomonadota > Gammaproteobacteria > Moraxellales > Moraxellaceae > Moraxella > Moraxella sp. CTOTU47616. The sequence goes on along the minus strand of NZ_DALZPU010000003.1, from coordinate 212,763 downwards.
CCATCAACGTACATTTTATCAAACTTAGTGAAATCGGGCCTTTACTCAGTGGGGCGATTTATCGTAACCAACTGCCAGAGCGAGTACAAAACGACTTGGCAGCGATTGAGGCGGCGGACGCCTTGATTGTAGGAACGCCGGTGTATCGCGCGTCTTTTACCGGATTGTTTAAACACTTATTTGACTTTGTGGAGCAGACCGCGCTCGTGGATGTGCCGGTATTGTTGGCTGCCTCTGGCGGTAGCGATCGTCATGCACTGGTACTAGAGCACCAGCTTCGCCCATTGTTTAGTTTTTTCCAAGCCCAAACATTACCAATAGGCGTGTATGCGACGGATAAAGACTTTACCCCAGAATACACCGTCTCAAGCCAACAGTTGCGTGACCGTATTGTGTTAGCGGTGGCGCGCGCGTTGCCGATACTTGAGTGGGCACCCGCTAAAGGCCGACGCGCCCAAGCCATTAAAGAAAAATCAGCGCAAGCCAATCAGCAGCTAGGCATTAATAAACAAGTCGAACAAGCCGAAATATTACCCTCTGTGGCAGTGCCAGATTTATCGAGCGCCGAAGCCAGACTACACCCGCAAACTGTTCAATCACAGCCTAAAACCCATCCATTCGTTGCTTGATGGGAGAGTGCCTTAGTGATTATTAGCTGAGCTGACAAGGGCAGTTATCGTCAATATCACCTGAGCAATCGAAAGCTTAGTTTTATTCGAAATATTTTATTTTTAACATTGTTATATGTAATTTTGGAATATTAATTTGTTTGATGGGTGTTTGTTGTCTTAGGCCGCTCGGCTTACACTAATTTGATTGATTATCAGATTATTTAGGCCAACAGACTATGAATTTTCAACAACTTCGTATTATTCGAGAAACGGTACGCTGTGACTATAACTTGACCGAAGTGGGCAATGCATTATTTACCTCACAATCGGGTGTGTCCAAACATATCAAAGACTTAGAAGATGAGCTTGGCGTCGGGCTGTTTGTGCGTAAGGGTAAACGGCTATTAGGTTTGACCGAGCCGGGTAAAGAGTTATTGGTGATTGTAGAGCGGATGCTACATGATGCCAACAATATCAAAACCTTGGCTGAACAATATACCAGCCAAGATAAAGGCGAATTGACCATCGCAGCCACCCATACCCAATCTCGTTATATTTTGCCGCCCGTTGTGCAAGCGTTTAAACAGCTTTTTCCTAAGGTGCATTTACGCTTGCTACAAGCCGCACCGCCAGAAATCGCAGCAATGCTACTTGATGGACGAGCGGATATTGGCATTGCCACCGAAGCCTTGTCAAGCTATAGCGAGCTTGTGACTTTTTCTTATTATCACTGGTATCATGCGATTGTGGTGCCCCCAAACCATCCGCTAACCCAGCTTGAACAGGTAACGCTTGCCGACATTGCCCATTATCCGATTATCACTTACATTAGTGGTCATACCGGGCGAACGATGATTGATGAAGCGTTCGCCAAAGCAGGATTACAGCCTGATATCGTGATGACGGCCTTGGATTCTGATGTGATAAAAACTTATGTGGAATTTGGCATGGGCATTGGTATCATCGCGGATATGGCGTTCAATCCCAATAAAGACACCCAGTTAACATTACTCAATTGCGAGCCGCTATTTCATCAAAATACCACCTTGCTCGCGGTGCGACAAGGGCATTTTTTACGAGGATTTGGCTATCAGTTTTTAGCCTTGTGTAACCCTACGTTAACCCAAGCAACAATGCATGATGCCATACAACCTAGCAGCTAACGCTAAATACTGATAAGCAAGTTGGCAAAACTTATCATCTGCTACATCCGATGTAATACGCGTCAAATTCGCTTGTTGTCTCGCTTGCTGTGCTATTTTTAAGATTTGGGCTTGTTTATCTGATGTTGATATCAATTCATTTGACGATAAAACGCTTTATGGTGAAAACTGTAAAGCTTTTTTTATGTCACTGCTTTAGCGATTAAATTGATAGGGTTAGCAGCAAAATTATTAAGTATTTTTTGTGCTAACCAAAGCAGTTTTTGTTATTTTTTATTGCGCGATATTTGCTTTAAGCTTATGGCTACCGATAAACCGCCCATGACAAAAGGCGAGTTATCTTAATCAATTTTTGAGCTTACAAGCAGGGGTTACGATGAAAATTTTTTGGTTTATACCGACACATGGCGACAGTCGTTATTTAGGTACAAGTAAAGGGGCAAGAACCGTTGACCATACTTATATGAAGCAAATTGCAGTGGCAGCCGATAACCTTGGCTATGAAGGCGTGTTGATTCCGACAGGTCGCTCATGTGAAGACCCTTGGTTGGTCGCTGCTAGTCTCATTGATGCGACCACTCGCTTAAAGTTTTTGGTGGCATTACGCCCTGGGGTGACGACACCCGCGCTTGCCGCTCGTATGACAGGCACCTTTGATCGATTATCAAATGGTCGATTGCTGCTTAATCTGGTCACAGGCGGCGACGAACAAGAGCTTAAAGGCGATGGCATCTTTGAAGACCACGCGACGCGTTATCAGACAGCCAGTGAATACACCACGATTTGGCGAGAGATTTTAACCCGCTCGCACACAGGCGAATCCTTTACCTTTAACGGTGAACGCTTGCAAGTCGAAGATGCCAAATTGCTATATCCCCCTCTACAACAGCCGTATCCGCCCTTGTGGTTTGGCGGTTCATCTGAGGCGGCGCAAACACTGGCTGCCGAACAGGTTGACAGTTATTTGACCTGGGGTGAGCCGCCTGCTGCCGTCAAAGAGAAGATTGAGCAGCTTAAAACCAAAGCCGCTGCCAAAGGTCGCACGTTAAGCTATGGGATTCGTCTGCACGTGATTGTGCGTGAAACCAATGAAGCCGCTTGGCAAGCCGCTGATGAATTATTAAGTCATGTCACTGACGACACCATTGCCGCCGCCCAAGCCAAATTTGCCCAAATGGACTCGGTGGGACAACAACGTATGGCAGCCTTGCATGGCGGTCGCCGTGATAACTTAGAAATTTCGCCCAACTTATGGGCAGGGATTGGACTGGTGCGTGGTGGCGCAGGCACGGCACTGGTGGGCGACCCACAAACCGTTGCCGCGCGTATTCAAGAGTATGCCGATTTGGGCATTGATAACTTTATTTTCTCAGGTTATCCACACTTGGAAGAAGCCTATCGGTTTGCTGAATTGGTTTTCCCATTATTACCGATTGACACCCAAAACAGCTTGGTCAAGCCAAATTTGACAGGACCGTTCGGTGAAATTGTCGCTAACAACTATGCACCCCCGCAACAAACCAGCGACACTGCAACCCCAAAAACACCCGCTACTGCCATACCCAAACACGCTATTGCCTCTTAAATTTATTTTAAAGACATATTAAAGGCGTCTTAAATGCTTGTGATAAAACGTGCTAACTAAGGCACGTTTTGCGTCTCGTCTATACCTATCTATATCTATTATCCGACAGAGTACGCGGAATCCATCCTAGCCATGATAAACCTTTTAACTGATAAATCTTTTAACTGATAGACCTTTTTTTTAAAAGTGAGAGTCAGTTATACCGTGAGATTATACCAGCTCATGCCAATAAGCTACTTTGCTAAAGCTTGTCTTATACCTACTTATTTGACCTATCCAATCCCCACTGTTTTTAGCAAATACAAAGCAGGAAAGATGAATTCTCTATAGCTAGGTTATATTCGGGATGTGAATAACCTATTGATAGTAATGAAAATTTTTTAAGCCAACACTGTTAGTTTTACGGTCTCTAGTATGTCATTTTTTAATCAATAGTTTAGTTTTGTAATTTTATGGGTGATAAAAGTTAATTTAGCGCTTTTTACTTTTTACGGCTTATATAATGAAAAAGATTTAAATCTTAAATAATAAAACAATGGGATAAATAAATTTAAATCATGCACGTCAATTAATGATCAACTAACTATAAGGGCAATAAAACATGACAACTGAAAACAACGAAAAACTTTCTTTATTAGATGATGTGGCATTGAAAGCACAAATGCTCATGGCAAACTTCAAAGAGGGCGCTAATGATGGCTATGACCATTCTGTCACCAGTGCCGGTGAAAAGGGCTTAAAATCAGGCAAAGTGTCTGAACTCACCGCCATCGCTCCCTTAACCAAAGATGGGGCAGCTCGTATCAAGCGAATTTTAGAAATCACCAAAGGCAATCTTGCAGGGGCGACCAATGTAGGCACCTTGCATGATTTGCGGTTGGTGTTTTTAGACAATGATACTAAGCTCCTGTTTTGTACCGCCTATGATGGCGACTGGGATGCTTACATTAATGACTTTGCTACCAAAATTCCAGAACTCATGGACTTGATTTTTGGCAATGTAGAGGGTTGGCCTGGGATTAAAAGCCCGACGGTTAAGCAATTCATCCTTGACCATCAGATTACCGCTACCGGTTGGTATGTGGGTGTGCCTCATCTGACGGTTCGTGATATTGCGCGTAATGACAAAATCGTGCGTGGCATTAATAAAGCCATTGAACAAGCCCAATAAGCCGACTTAGAACCTGTATTCACCATATCACGTTTATCGTACTATTCTAACCGTACTCTGAACGGGCAAGCTTTAGGTTAAAATTTCGATACAAAAGCGATTTGTTCAGTGATTTTACCATAAGCAAGCGATATTTAGCGTGGTGTATGGTGAACAAGCTTTCAGCATCAAATTTTTAAGATTCTCTGCTAGGAACGACCATGAATAACGACAACCCAGCGAATGAAAGCCTACTTGGCAAATTAAAAACCCATCTACAAGATGGTATCGAGCATGGTATAGAGGCCGTTAAAGACAAACTTGAACACAGCGATACACCCGCTGAAAAAGGCAGTGTCAAAGAACGGGTACACGAAGCGAAACAAAAAATCGGCACGCAGCTGCACAGCGTCATGACACGGGCAACGAACGCTATCTATCCCAATATCGCCACGATGGAGCTTGAGGATATTCAAGCTATTATTTTGCATGACCGCCCTGCGCCTTACTACGGCACGCTTGTCGCGCTAAAAGTCAATGACAGCAACGCGGGTCGTGAATTACTAAAAGCGGTATTACCAAACGTCACAGGCTCAAAAAATTTCCAAAAAGATATGGATGCCAATTTGACCATTGTGATGACGTATAAGGGGCTAAAAGCTTTAGGCTTACCGCAAAGCTCGCTTGATTCTTTCCCAGAAAATTTCAAAGCAGGTATGGCAGGCCGCTCCGATATCTTGGGTGACAAAGGCGATAATGACCCTAGCAACTGGCTTGCGCCATTTGGTGATAAAGGCGATATTCATATTTGCGGCGCGGTGATTGCCAATAGCCAAGAAAAATGGCAAGCCAAACTTGCCGAACTTAAACAGACGTTTGCCCCTTATCTAGATACCAGCCGTAACGCGATCGAAATCTTAGTGGAACATGATTTTGGCGTAGATGGTGACGTCAAAAACGTGTTTGGTTATCGCGATGGCATCAGTAACCCAGAAGTTGATGGCAGTGGTATCAGCCTTGAAAATAACACCGAACGTCCGATTGCGGCGGGTGAATTTGTGTTAGGTTATAAAGGTGAAGCGGGCGTGGTACCTCCCATGCCACAGCCTGAAGTATTGGGAAAAAACGGTTCGTTTATGGTACTGCGAAAATACCGCAGTAATGTCGCTGACTTTCACCGCTATTGCCTTGAACAAAGCGACAATGACCCAGCTAAAGCCGATAAATTGGGGGCAAAAATGTTTGGTCGCTGGCGTTCGGGTGCCCCCATCACCCTAAGCCCAGACCATGATGATGAAGCCCTCGGCAAAGACAATGTAGCAAACAATAAATTTGACTACACGGACGATCCCTATGGCAAAGGCTGCCCGTTTGGTGCCCATGCTCGCCGTATGAACCCCCGCAATACCAAAGATTTTATTCTAAGCGATGTGCGTCTTCACCGTATCATCCGCCGTAGTGTATCGTATGGCGATATCGTGCCGCCCAACGTGACCCAAGACGATGGTCAAGAGCGGGGGTTATTTTTTATCGGTATCAACGCCCATGCCATGGACACGCTTGAGTTTTTGCAAAGCCAATGGATTAATGACGGCAACTTTATGAACCTTGGGGAAGAACGTGACCCAATGCTAGGCGTACACGCAGGTAGTGACGCTGATAGCGATGTGTTCACCGTACCCGATGAGCCAATTCGTAAGCGTCATACCAATATTTTGCAATTTAATACCCTACAAGGCGGTGAATATCTTTTTGTACCGAGCTTGTCGGCACTCAAATGGATGAGTGAGCTTAACGAAAATTCATATTAGAGTAAATCTAAATAAAAAAAGGTTAGGAGCTTTTAGTACACCTAACCTGATAAAAATAACAAAGGACAATCATCATGTTAAATAAATTATTCGGTCGTCGTTATGCCAAGTTTGACCCAGCCATCGACCAGCTTACTAGCGCCGATGAAAAAGCCATCGACCAAATCACCGCAGATATTCGTGACTATATCGGCAAATCAGACACGGTTAGCAAAATCAACTATCACACCCGAGATGCCCATGCCAAAGGCTACTGTGCGTTAAAAGCCAACTTTGAGATTTTACCAAAACTGCCCAAAGAATACGCCCAAGGTATCTATGCCAAACCCGCTCGCCATGAAGCGGTGATTCGTTTTTCTAACGGCTCATCTCGTGTGGCTGCCGACAACAAGTTGGGGCTTTCTCAAGGGTTGGCGATTAAAGTCTTTGGTGTCAAAGGCGACAAATTACTGCCAGATGAGCCAGATAGCCCAAACTTTGACTACAATCTGATTAATTTTCCTATTTTCTTTTGTAATACTATCCAAGACTATAGTTATATTTCACGGCTATTTTTACAATTAAATGATTATTTTGCCAAAGGTGCGAAAGGTCAAGCCAAGTTTGCCTTTGATTGGATTACCCAATATGGCAAAAAACTGCCATCCAAAGAATCCCTCAAGACTTTTAGGGCTTTTAGTAAATTTAAAACCATCAAACCGCAAAATACCTTGTTATACAGTTTTTACTCACAAGGGGCAGTGCGTCATGGCGACTATATGGCAAAAATCCGTGTCGCCCCGACCAAAGCTTCACAAGCCAAAATCAAACGCCGTGATCTTGATGTAAACGCTACTAACGAGGCGATTCGTCCTTTGATTTTACAAGAAATCCGTGAGCATGATTATGAGTTTGATGTGCAAATCCAGCTGTGCCGTAACTTAAAAGACCAACCCATCAATGACTTGACCAAAGAATGGGATGAAAAAGACGCGCCATTTGTGACAGTAGCAAAACTTACCATCCCTTGCCAAGATGTACCGGATGACGGCAACTTTGACATTATGGAGCATTTGTCATTTACCCCGTTTCGCTGTATTGAAGCCAACCGTCCAATTGGTAATTTGCAACATGCGCGACTGCGTGCCTATCAAACCGCCTCGACCACGCGCCATCGTTTAAATCATAAAAAACGTGCCGAGCCAACCAACCTAAAACAGGCATTTGATAAAGATTTTTATAACCTTTAATTAAAAAAACCTAATTAAAAAAATAAGGATAACAGCCATGAAAGCACAACAAAATATTTTAGTCACTATTTTTGATGTATCAACTGAAGCCTACAAAGCCTTTACCGAGCTTAAAGCTTACAAAAGCAACGCTGAAACCTTGATTGCGCAAGCGTTACTCATTAAAAAAGAAAACAGTGTGATCACAACGGTCGATAGCCTAGACCAAGGCGAACAAATTAGTGGTGGGGCGGTTATGGGCGGTCTGTTTGGTGCATTGCTTGGCGTATTGGGCGGACCTGCAGGTTTGTTAATCGGCGGCTCACTGGGTATGGTACTCGGTAGTGATGTCGGTGCGGCAGCATCTTTTGGTCAATCATCGTTACTTGAATACGTTGCCCAAAATCTAAAAGACGGTGAAGTGGCGATTTTAACGTTGGTTCAAGAGCAAAACGAGCAACCACTCAACGACTTTTTTGCGCAGTATAACACGCATAGCCAACGCTTTGACGTAGCTCATGTACAAAGTGAAATAATCGCAGCTAAAGAAGCACATGACCAGTCGGTTAAACACTTGCAACAAGTATGGCGTGAACAACGCAAAGCTGACCATTCGTCAAAATTGGACGCATTTCGTGATGAAATAAACCAAAAATTTCATCAATTGGGTGAAAAACTCAATCTCCATAAATAAATCAAAAACCGTTAGTGTTTGAACATGCTAACGGTTTTTTTCTTTTAATCTAATCAAAAATAGTCGACAGCAAATACGATAATACCAAAAATAAAGTTGCGTATTTGCCTGTTAATCTAGGAGTATTGTATGTCAGAGTCGAATTCTCTTGTTAATTTTACCCATATCACAGTCGCAGGCAGTGGTGTTCTAGGCTATCAAATCGCCGTACAAGCGGCGTTTCATGGTTTTAAAGTCGTTGTGTATGATATCAATGACGAGGTGCTCAATAAAGCCAAAACCAAATTTGCCGATATCGCCAAACGTCATCAGGCTGATTTGGGCGAAACAAGCGAACAAGCCAAACAGGCTGAACAAAACTTGCGTTATAGCTCAGACTTAAGCGCCGCCTTAAAAGACGCCGATTTGTTGATTGAAGCGGTGCCCGAAGATGTCGCCATCAAAAAAGATTTTTATAGCAAAGCCTCAGCAGCCGCACCCGAGAAAACCGTATTTGTCAGTAACTCATCTACCATGTTGCCCAGTGATTTGGTCAAATTTACCGACCGTCCTGCTAAGTTTTTAATGATGCACTTTGCCAATGAGATTTGGAAGCGCAATCTTGCCGAAATTATGTCGCATGCCGATACTGACCCTAATGTATTTGATGCGGTGACTGCGTTTGCCAAACAAATCGGTATGTTGCCTATTATCGTCAACAAAGAAACCTCGGGCTATGTACTAAATTCACTACTCAATCCTTGGTTAAATGCAGGGATGCAGCTGTATATCCAAGGTATTGCTGACATTCAAACCATCGACAAAACTTGGATGCTTGGCACAGGCTCGCCGATGGGACCATTTGCTTTTTATGATATGCTGGGGCTGACTACCCCTTACAATATTTACAAGCTTGCTGTAGCTAAGGGCAAACAACAAGACCAAGCGGTCGTCGATATGCTTAAAAAAGAGTATATCGAGCAACATAAACTGGGTGTGCCAACGGGCGAAGGATTTTATCAATACCCCAATCCCGCCTTTAAAAATCCTGACTTTTTAAAACCACCTAAAGCGGATTTATCCAAAGTACCCTATAAAAATATTACCGTGGCAGGTAGTGGCGTATTGGGCAACCAAATTGCGGTGCAATGTGCGTTTCATGGGTTTAACGTGACTATTTATGACATTAACGATGACGCGATTGCTAAGGCGAAAGCTCGCTTTACCGACCTTGCCAATCAGCATCAGCATGACCTAGGTGAAACCGATGCCCAAGTGACAGCAGCTAGCAAAAATTTGGCTTACACCACGGACTTGCATGAGGCGTTAAAAGATGCAGACCTATTGATTGAAGCGGTGCCAGAAAGCTTAGACATCAAAAAAGATTTTTATAGCAAAGCCTCAGCCGCCGCCCCTGCCAAAACCGTGTTTGCCAGTAACTCATCGACGCTATTGCCAAGCGTGTTATCGACCTTTACTAACCGTCCAGAAAAATTCTTGATGCTGCATTTTGCCAATCACATCCATATCCGTAATACGGTGGAGTTGATGGCGGCAGCAAGCTGCGACCCACAAGTCTATGCTGACGTCATCGAATTTGCCAAAGCCATTGCCATGTTACCGATAGCGGTAAAAAAAGAACAATCGGGCTATGTGCTTGATAGCTTATTGATTCCGTTATTGGTAGCGGGGTTAAAACTGTGGGCAAACGGCGTTGCCGATGCCGCAACCATTGATAAAACGTGGATGATAGCCACGGGTTCACCCTTTGGACCGATGGCGATTTTGGATAAAAATGGCATGAAAACCAACTACAACATCTTTAATGAACTGGCAAAAATGGACCCCTCTTTGCAGCAGCCCGCTGAAAAGCTCAAAGCAGAACTGGTCGATACTAACAAACTGGGTGAAGCCACGGGTGAGGGGTTCTATCAATATCCTAACCCAGCTTATTTAGCGAAAGATTTTTTAAGCCTATCTGACTAAATTGCGTTTGGTAGAGGAGAATAAAAAAGGGTTAATTTGCTAACTTGACGTATCTACCGTTGCCACTACCGACATGCCTGGCATCAATTCATTCAGACGACCTTGGTTGCCATCGATGTCAATGCGTACAGAAATGCGCTGTACCACTTTGGTAAAATTCCCGGTGGCATTGTCGGTTTTAATGACACTAAATTCTGACCCTGTTGCGGGGGAGATGCTTTTGACTACCCCCGTAAATTTTTGTTTGCCTAGGGCATCCACAGTAAACCACGCTTTTTGCCCGATTTTCATTTTATCAATTTGGGTTTCTTTAAAATTGGCAATGACCCACATCGATTTTGGGATGAGGTAAACCAACTGTGTGCCTTGCGTCACCAGCTGACCGGTACGGATATTGATTTGCCCTAATTTACCTGAGGTCGGGGCGGTGATTAAGCCATACTCTTGGTTGGTATTGGCTTGATTTAGCTGTGCATTGGCGCTTTTAATCTGTGCCACCAAACCAATCTTTGCTACTTCTGCGGTCTTTTGACCTTCGCGGGCGACATCGACACTGGTGATTGCTTGGCTCAACAGTGCTTCATTGTTTTTTACTGCCGCTTTGGCAGTATCGACTTCATTTTGTGACACGGCGCCAACGCCGACCAAGGATTCAAGTCGTTTAAGCTGTTGGATAGACAATTCTAACTGGGTTTTAACTTGTGCTACTTTTGCCTGCGCGGCTTTGACATCGGCTTTGCGCTGCTCGATGATTTGTTGTTGGTTGGCTAAATTGGTGGTCGCTTGTTCCAGTCCTGACTCGGCTTGTACTACTTGCTGTGAGTAGTTAGCACTGCTGACTTTAACTAACGGCTGACCTTGTTTGACGTCCTCAAAATCACTGACGTAGACTTTTTCGATATAACCATTAATTTGTGCCGACAATAGGGTGATATTGCCTTTGACATAACTGTTTTCGGTTTGTTGCAGTGGCGTATTAAACGGACCCAAATGCCATGCCCATAAAATCACCCCAACACCGAGCAAAAAAACCAATAACATGATAATTAAGGTAAGCGGCCTAGGCTTAATAATCTTTTCAGGCGCCTGTGCGGGTTTGTCATCGCTGTCATCAGCTGGCGCATCATTTTGGGTTTTTGCTTCACTACTCATGAGTTAGGTTTTCCGTAAGCATTTTATTGATGATTAAATTTTATTGGTCATTCAATTTATCATTAAACTGTTATTTAAAAAAACACTTATCTAAAAACAGTTATCTAATTAGGTCGCCTTGTTAGACTCTCTAGCATATCCAGTCTATGTTTGCTTAATTGCTACTTTTTGCCGATTTTCAATGTATTTTTTGCGGGCGATATTAATCATACCCCAAGCAAATAAAAACGTGGCAATGTAACTGTTCACAGTAATGATATCGCCATACGCTTTAATCTGCGCTTCTCGTGTGACAATTTGGTTGAGGGCTTGTTGGGCTTGTTGCTGTGACAAATTGTTGTCGGTGATGACGGGTTTAAACCCTGCTTGGTATTGTTGAAGCCGCTGGGTTACTGTGGCATCTGTCGATTGCATTTGCTGTAAAATACTTTGTTTATGATACTGGGTGCGCTGCTGTTGCAGGGTGCTATAAAAAGCCGAGCCTACCAGCCCGCCAAAGTTTTGGGTCGCACCAAACAATATGATAAAGGTGATGACATGATTAACGCTTTGTCGCAGCGTCAGCCCAAATCCCATCAATACCAATGGACCCATAAACAGTGAGCCTGCAAACGCGACTGCAAATTGACTGAGATAAAAATTTTGGGGTCGCACGTCACTGGTGAGCATATTGGCATCATACACACTGGCAACCGCTACGAGCAAAGTCGCCACCACCATCGGCGGAATCAAATGATCCCGTGAAAAGGTCAGTGCACTGACTATCAAACCTGCCAACATACCAAAAAATATGACCGTATAAAAACCCACAAACTGGTCGGACGTTAGACCTTGGGATTTTAAAAAATTCACCACCGCATAACTTTGCTCAGACATAATCAAACGCAGTAAAAAAGCGCCTACTACAAAGCGCCATAACGCAAAACTCCCCAGCCAGCGGGTCATAATCAAGGGATTTTTGCGGTAATGCTCAAAGAAAAAGCCTGACATCAACAGCGCCAACGCGCCAATGAGCATATACGCCAATAACGGTGAGTTTTCCCACCATAAAATAGGCCCTTGTACCAACACCCCACACAGTAACCCAAAACCGGGCGCCAATAACAAAAAGGTGAGAATGTCTTTCTTTTCATACACTTCGATACGTAAACTTCGTGGCAACTTGACGGCGACCACCATCGCAAAACAACACAGCGCCAAACCAAACTCAAAGGTGTAAAGCCGAGTCCAGTCGTTCACATTGACCAAATAAGGGGAGATTATCCAAGCCAACGGAATCGCCAATGCACTGACCCCAAAGCCAATATACAAACCTTGCAGGCGATACTTACTGGAAAAGGCTTGCATCACATAATAAAGCCCGAGTGAGGATAACGGCGCCGCGACAAAGCCTCCTATCGCCCTCACCAGTAAAGCCATCGGATAGTTTTGCACAAATATATGAATAAACATCACCAGCATGAACATCAGCAGGGATATTTCAGAAAACCAGCGCAACCCAAATTGTTGACGCGCTTTAAACAGCAGCAGGTTGGCGCTGACATTTGCCATCACATACACAGCAGGTATCCAAGCCACTTGTGAGGGTGTCAGCGCATATTCGCCTTGGATTTGCGGTAAATTGGCGGTAATAATGCCGTTGCCCAAGCCACCACAAATGGCAATAAAAACACCGATGACAAAGTACAATATACTTTTTGATCGAGAGTGAGCAATACTCGGCGGGGAACCGGGTAACGCGGGTTTTTCATCTTCGGTCCAATTGGGTGGCGTTTCTAAGATTCTAGGTGATTTCAAAGGGTAGCTCGATTTTGATACTGTTAAGACAAGAGAGGTTGGCTATAGTGTAATCAAAAATAGGCTTAGCGTCAGCGACAAAATAGTTCGATAAATGTGACATGATACAGTTTTATCAACGTGACATATGACATGGACTAGCGCTATGCTAGTCATCATTACCCAACTCTTCGTTATCCAACCAATCATTATTCCACAGGTCATTAAAACCCATCAGACAAGCTATGGTCAAATCCATCCATTCGCTTAAGGTCTAACATTTTTAAACAAAAAAATTCGATTTTTTTGGCACATAAGTATTTTTTAGTTGCCAAAATGCGCTAGGCTATCCATTCATTCATCACTGATTCATCACTGCTATGAACCCGCTTCACCAAACCGATTTGCCGACACTGGGGCGCAATACTGACATTGACCACCATGCTGATTTACAAGTGTTGCAGCGTATCAAACGATTTTTATTGCCCCGTGATTTTGAGGTGTCAAAGGATTTATTGCAACAGATGCAGCAGGGGTATGGTATCGCAGATCAGCCTGTCGATGCGCTGTTATCCAGCGGTATCAAATTTGCCAAACCCCTGCAGCAATTGATTTTGCATGAGCAAGGGATAGCGCAAACGAATAACGTATCAGCAGCCAAAGCGTTATTGCAACAGCCCGCGTTTGAGACGCTGTATCAGCAGTTTTGCCAATATCCAAGTTGGTATGATGCCAAGCTTGCCGAGATTGGCGCAATTGCCTATCGGCGCTATCCGTTAATGCTGATTTGGTTACTGCGTAATGTCGCGCTAATGGCAGGGTATAGTATCCCTGCGCTGTCATTGCCACTCATCAAAACAGGGGCGTTAGTGCATGATGCATTGCCAAGGCTCATGCGAACCTATGGCTATATTTTGGCAGTGTCTGAGTACCCAGCGATTAGCCGCAACCAGCAACCCCCATTGGCAATTGGCACGGAAGGTTGGCGGCAAAGTCTGCAAGTGCGTCAGATACACGGTCTGGTAAGACAACAATTATGCAGCCATGATTGGGACAGTGGCTACTGGGGGTTGCCCATTAACCAAACCGATATGGTGGCAACCCACTTGCAGTTTTCGCTACTCATTATGCGCGGACTAAAATTACTGGGGGCAAGAATCAGCGCCGAAGAGTCCCAAGGCATCATGCACTTATGGCAACTGGCAAGTTGGTGGATGGGGATTGAGCTGGCGCGCATTCCTGAAGATGAAACCGAGGCGTGGGCATGGCTTTATAGCTATTTGGCAACCCAGCAATTAGATTTTGAATTTGGTAAACCTCTCGCCAAAGCGCTGCATGATTTACCCTCGCAAATTATGGGTGAGGATAACAGACGTGGACAGCTGGTTGAGCGCGTCAATGCCAGTGTCACACGGACTTTAGTGGGTGATGATATTGGCGATGGCTTGGGACTGCCTAGCCCAAAATGGCGCTATGGCGTGCTTGTTAGTGTGCCGATTGTGTTTGGGCTTGATACGGCGCGAGCACACAATGCGGCTATTGCCAAAAGATTGGAGCAATTTCGCGCCAAACGCCAAGATAATATGAACTGGTGGCTCAAAAAGCACGACAACTATTACCAATGAGCTAGCACATACCAATCAACTAGCACATACCAATCAACTAGCACATACGACGTTACTAATTTACAAGAGCGACAGTAAAGGTTATCTAGGCAAGGTCGTCTATGCTGGGTTATCTAGGCAATGTTATCCATACAAGCTTCTCTAAGCATTGCAATCACTAGGCTTTTAAAATCACCTTCATCATGTTCCAAAAGGTCTTGCCATACGGTGGTTGAAGCAAATGCGCGAAGTTAAGGTGACTTTGTTTAAACACCGCTTTTGGATGAGAGAAGGTGTCAAAGCTATATTTGCCGTGGTAACGCCCCATTCCTGATGCCCCGACACCACCAAACGGCAGATTTTGCTGGGCAATGTGAAAAATAGTTTCGTTAATACACGCGCCGCCACTCACCGTATGCGCGAGCACGTAGTCGGTGTCGGTTTTGTCCTCGCCAAACACATACAGCGCCAGTGGGCGGTCACGCTCATTCACATACGCCACCGCTTGCGCCAAGTCTTGGTAGGACACCAGTGGCAATACGGGGGCAAAAATCTCCTCGGTCAGCAATTTAGCATCGCTTGGTAAATCGGTGACAATCATCGGCGGGAAAAATCCAGTTTCGATATTCACTTCATAATCGGTCAGTGGAATGAGGGTGGCACCGCGCTGTTTGGCTTCATCAAGATAACCTTGCACGCGGCTGGCTTGCTTGGGATTGATGACAAAGCTATAGTCAGGATTGTCTGCAAGATTGGGGTAGTGGGCGTCAAGCCATGCGGTTGATTGTTCGATAAAGGCGTGTTTTTTATCCGCCTGCATCAACACATAATCAGGCGCAATACAGGTTTGCCCTGCGTTCATGGTTTTGCCTGTCCATACGCGGTTGACAGTTTTTGCCAAATCAGCGCTCGGCGTCACCACGACAGGGGATTTGCCGCCCAGCTCAAGGGTGACAGGGGTCAAATTCTGTGCAGCGGCTTTCATGATATGTTTGCCCACTGCGGTAGAGCCAGTAAAAAATAAATGGTCAAATGGTAAGCGGCTAAAGGCTTGCGCGACTTCGACACCCCCTGTAATCAAGGTCACTTCGTCTGCGGCAAAGTATTTGGGTAACGCATTAGCCAGCCACTGCTCAAAATTCGGTGAGGCTTCTGAGACTTTGAGCATCGCACGATTGCCTGCCACCAATGCGGCAGCCAGCGGCGCAATCACCAAATACAGCGGATAGTTCCAAGGTGCAATAATGCCTACGAGTCCTAACGGCTGTGGCTGGATATAGCTACGAGCGGGCAAAAACCAAATCCCAGTTTTGACCGGTTGTTTGGCAGACCAAGCTTTGCCGTGCTTTTGTGTATAACGAATCGCTTCAAGCGTTGGGAACAGTTCAAGCATGGTGGTTTCAGCCGCTGGGCGCTGTCCAAAGTCGGCATGAATAGCGGTGATAATCTCGCTTTGGTTGTCCATCACCAGCTGTTCTAATTTTTTTAGCCGCGCACTGCGAATTGACCAATCAACATGTTGGTCTTGGCGGCTAGCTGTCCGCATGATGTCGAACTGCTGCTGCATGGTATTGATAGTTGCATCCGAATTAGTTGCATCCGAGTTGTCTTGAGGTGTCATGTGTATTATCTCAATCATTTAGTTAAACTTTAATTCAACATAGCAGTTAAGCCGGTATCTTGCTAGCATCTTTTTGAACGAGCGTCACGTTTTGCCTTGTGGTATCTGCAGCATGCAGTAACTGGGTCGATTTGTGCGGAATATGGCTCATGGCATGTTCTGTCAACGCTGTTATGGTGAGGCTTGGGTTGACACCCAAGTTGGTCGAGATATTGCCGCCATCGCAGACATAAAACCCTTGATAATTAAACAATCGATGGTACTTATCGACCACGCCATCTGCTGCAGAATTGCCTAGCGAAATTCCACCCATACAATGTGCGGTGGTCGGGATGTTCAAAAATACTTCCGATAGCACGCCATAACCGACTCCCCCCATTTGGGTTGCCATCTGCTCGGCAAACGCGCTTGCTTCTGGAATAAAGGCGGGGATGGCAGGGCCATAGGTTTGCATCTGGTAGCGACTACCCAACCAAGCCCGCCACCACGGGCTTTTTTGATAGCGCATTTCAAGCGCATACGGCGTGCTTTGCATACATAGCAAGATAAGGCTTTGTTTTGCCATATTATGCGGTCGAAATGCACGCCACGCTTGACGGGGCTTGACGATAAACTGCACTATAAAACACCATAACCAAGCCAGTAGCGACATTTTTTTGCCGTTTTTATAATTGCTTAACGTCGCCAAAAAGGACGCAATATTAAAGCCTTCAGGATAACGCGTCGCCTCAATATGTGTGCCATCACCCAAATAAATCCCAGAGCCAATAGCCACGCCATCGCTCATGGCGCCATGTTGGTCATCCAAAAATCGCACGCCTAGCAAAGATTCAGCATTGGTATAGATACGCTTGCCAAGATAAGGGGAAATATGGGGCATATTGCCTTTATGGCGCTGCTCAAACAGCAGTTTTTGGCTACCGAGGCTAGAGGCTGACAGCACAATTTGTTGGGTGGCGATTTGATACTCACCTTTATCCGCTGATTGCAGCGTCACCCGATAGCCTTGCGAGCCGTTTTGATAGGCAGGGTCGCTTGATGATTTGCTATCATCAGTTATCGGTACTATATCCGTGACTTTGGTTTCAGCGAGCAGGGTAGCGCCATTTTTTTGGGCAAAATACAGGTAGTTTTTATCTAGGGTATTTTTGGCGCCATAACGGCAGCCCACCATACAGCCACCACAGCCTATACAAGGACTGCGCTTAGGACCTGCGCCGCCAAAATACGGGTCACCATTGACAGAGGGGTGAGCATACGTGTCATGTTCACTAAAGTAGGCGCCCACATTGGTAAGATAAAAACTATCGCCCACGCCACTCATGTTTGCCATTTTTTGTAGCATCAAATCTGCGTTACCGACTTTTTTGTTTTGGCTCACGCCTAGCATGCGTTTGGCGGTCTCATAATGTTGTGGCATCACCGCTTCCCAGTCGTGAAGCCCTGCCCAGCTACCTTGTTGCCAGATTTTGTCTTCTGGCTGTAATAAGGTGTTGGCATAAGTGATTGAGCCGCCGCCCACCGCATTCCCATGCAACACCATGACATGCTTAAATAGCTGAAGCGAAAAAAAACCTTTGTACTTGAGCGCAGGCAACCACAAAAACTGCTTGATATCGCGCACGGTTTTGGGCATGGTCTCGGGGGATATATGCTTGCCTTGCTCAGCGATAATCACGCGATAGCCTTTTTCGGTCAGTCGCATCGCCGAGACGCTACCGCCAAAGCCTGAGCCTATGACCAAAAAATCCGTATCAAATGATTGACCCTCCATGTATCGCTTTCCTTATTTTCCTTAATAGTTGTCCTTATAGCTGACCTGCCGCGTGCTACCTTACAGTGACTTTTTGGCTGTATCTGTCTTTGTATAACAGCGGTTTAGCGCTAAACAGTTCACCCGCTACCTGATTAGGGTATACTAATTTTTCAGCAGGCTGCTGCAACTGTGACATTTGGGTTCGTTTTGTTTTGATAAATTAAGTAAAGGATTGAGTTGAAAGGATTAACGCGTGCCAAAGCCAACCTTCACACCGCTTCTATCGCCCACGGGTACGAGTATTGAGTCGAGCTTGAGTGATTTTGGACAGCAGGCGCATATCATGGGCAATGCCAACACCGTGGTCAGACGTTCGCTCGCCATAGCGCTGCTCAAATTCATGGAGTCCACCCCATTTGCCGATATCAGTGTCACCGAGCTGACCCAAAAGGCGGGCGTGAGTCGCATGGGCTATTACCGCAATTACGATAGCAAACTTGCGTTACTCAAAGACTATTTGGCGCAGATTGAGCATGATTTTCCTTTTATCGATTTGACGGCGGCAAGCGAGGGCGAGTTTTATGCGTTTTTGGTACGCGTGTTTGACTATTTGAGCAAGTTTGAGTTATCAACCAAGATTTTGCTCAATCAAGGCTTTGAAGGGCTGATTTTAGATACGCTGCTCAATAGCAAAATTTTTGTTGAATACCGCAAAAAGCAGTCATTGACTTGTCAAGCTATCACAGCGCCACATCAGGATAAAAGCGGGGAGTACAATCTGGTATTTGCTTCAGGAATGCTGTATCACACCTACATTCATTGGGTGCGGCAAGGGCAAACAGAAACGCCACAGCAACTAGCCAGTTGGCTCATGGCGTCTGGGTTTTATCGGTTATTTCACCCTAATGATGACTAAACTGATGACTAAGCAGATTGGGTTTTATCAAACGCTATCACCATCCCCATACCTACTAGCATGGCGACAAAAAATACCACCCCTTGCCAGATACCCATGCCCATCAGAACCACCGCAGGGGCAGGGCAGATACCAGCGATGCCCCAACCGATACCAAATATCATCGACCCAATCGCCAAGCGCTTATCAATACCGCGGCGAATCGGTGGGAATGGCGCACCCGATAGACTGGTCTTTTTTAAGCGACTTAAGTTAAAACCGATGGTGGCGACAATGAGCGCGCCAACCATCACAAACATCAATGCAGGATTCCACTCACCTGCAAGGTCAAGAAAGCTTTGCACGGTTTTTGGGTTTGCCATATCACTGACAATCAAACCCGTACCAAAAACCAACCCACAGATAGCACTAATCAATAACACAATTTCTTTTCGCATGATATATGCCCCTAACGTCTCAATTAAATCAATGACAACAAATGACGACCGATAAACACCGTCACAAACCCTGCGGACATAAAGACAATGGTTGCCAGCAGTGAGCGCAGTGAAAAACGTGCATTGCCACAAATGCCATGACCACTGGTACATCCTGAGCCCATCCGCGTGCCCACACCGACCAATAACCCTGCGATGACATACAGCCAAGGCGATGATGATACCGTGATGGTTGGCAAGCCAAATAACTGACCAACCAGCCAAGGCGATACCAGCAAGCCCACAAAAAACGCCAATTGCCAAGCAAAATCAGGTGAGTTTGGCTGCCAGAGACTGGCAACAATGCCACTGATGCCAGCAATCTTGGCAATACTCCACCACAGCATAACCGCAGAGAGCCCAATCAACATGCCACCCACCAATGGATGACTATAATCTGCAATAGAAAATAACAACATACGCCACCTAAGTATTTCACAATAATATATATTATACAATATTGTATAATATATAGCGTGTTTAAGGGTAAATTTTTTTAAAACGGGAAAATAATCAACGAAAAACTGCCAACCAACGCGCTTTTTGCAAAAAAACTATGTTAGATTAAAGCTAGATTAAAACAAATACAAAACCATGATGATAGGGCTTAACGGCTTAATTAATAAGGCAACCTATGTATAAACTTACCACCTACATACCGACCGATTATCTAGAGGCTGTAAAGCAAGCCTTGTTTGACGCAGGGGCAGGGCAGATTGGCAATTATCAGTATTGCTGTTGGCAGGTGTTGGGTACAGGACAGTTTATGCCATTGGCAGGCAATCAAGCCTTTATTGGTACCACCAATCAATTACAAACAATCGAAGAATGGCGAGTCGAGATGGTGGTTGCAGAGGAGCGCATCAAAGCGGTGGTGCAAGCCTTAAAACAGGCACACCCGTATGAAACCCCCGCTTATGATGTGCTAAAGCTTGAAGACATTTAGTCATCCAGTTTATCCTCACCCGATGACTGATTCGCTTACCTATCTACTTACATGCCTAAGGTTATTAAACGCCTTTTTTGGCTCGACTACAAGTGAAAATTATGACCAGAATATAGGGCAAAAAGCGATTGTGGCTTGGGTTTAAATGGTCTATAGTCAATAGTAAATAATTTGTTACACTTTACTTCAACCCATCAGCCGACCATTGAATTTAAGGAGCGAGACATGGCAAATCCCCCCAATAGCACAGCGGTAAATAATGCCAAAACTGACAGTGCCAAAACTGACAATGCCAAAACGGATAAAGCGAAGCCCCAAAAATCGCAGCCTACCAAAAACCTAGCTACCAACACCCCAGCGCGCCGCAGCACTAAAACACCAGCGACCGAGCGCATTGACCAGCCTTATGAGACCGACCCCACAGTGTTGCTTGAGCAGTCGCAGCAAGCAGGGGTGAGTGAAAAAGCCAATGCCAAAAAGCGCGCCATCGAAAGCATCATGAATAAAGACCTAACCACAGGCAATGTCGAGAAAATGGCAGAGCACTTGCAAGCGCTGATCAATGGTATGTCCAATGATGAAATCAACGAAGTCAAAAAATTATTTGGCAGCCAAACCACTAGCGTGCAAAGCAAAATTAATAAAGACGACGAATTGGCGGACAACTGGCGTGAAGGCGGTTATCCCTACAAAAACCGTATGTCACGCAAAAACTATGAAGCCCAAAAATATGAGTTACAAGTTGAACTATTAAAACTGCAAAAATGGGTCAAAGATAGCGGGCAAAAAATCGTCATCATCTTTGAAGGTCGTGATGCGGCAGGTAAAGGCGGTACCATCAAACGCTTTATGGAACACTTAAACCCGCGCGGTGCCAAAGTCGTCGCCCTGGAAAAACCCACCGAGCAAGAAGCCGGTCAATGGTACTTCCAGCGTTATGTCCAGCATCTACCGACCAAGGGCGAAATCGTGCTATTTGACCGTTCATGGTATAACCGTGCTGGTGTCGAGCGTGTCATGGGTTTTTGTACCGAAGAACAATACAATGACTTTATGCGCCAAGTCCCAGAGTTTGAAAAACATCTGATTAGCTCAGGTATTCATTTAATCAAATTTTGGTTCTCAGTCAGTCGTGAAGAGCAGCGCCGCCGTTTTGCCGAGCGTGAAGCCCATCCGCTCAAACAATGGAAACTCTCACCCATTGACAAAGCATCACTCGACAAATGGGATGATTACACCCTTGCCAAAGAAACCATGTTCTTTAACACCGACAGTGCAGAATCGCCTTGGATTGTCATCAAGTCAACCGATAAAAAACGCGCGCGTTTGAATGCGATGCGCTATGTATTAAGCAAACTACCTTACGACAATAAAGACCCTAAAGTCGTGGGGACAGTTGACCCCTTGATTGTGGGTCGTGCCGGGGCTTTATATGAAAAAGGCGAATATAACGAATTGGCAGTACCAAATATCTTATTCAATCACCACAAATAATTGCTCAGCAAACTGATGCAATAAACATCACAACACAACAACCCCAGTGCATGGCATTGGGGTTTTTAAATATAAAGATAGCAGCAAGTAGATCGCTACCATTGCTACCAAAACATTGCTGCCAAAAGGTGGGGACATATCAAACAAGCCAAAACCATATTTTTTTATCGACAATCGCCTATTTTTCGTCAGCCAAAGTCAAGCCAGCCAAATTCAAGATAGACGGCAAGCGTATTCAATACCCCCGAATTTTGTTAAAATAGGCAAAAATTTATTCAGCTGAGGGCCCCATGAATTCAAATAACTCAAACAACTCGACAACCAACCAATTACTGTTTAGACAAGCCAAAGCCCATATCCCTGGTGGGGTGAATTCACCTGTGCGGGCATTTGCAGGCGTGGGGGGTACACCTGTCTTTATCAGCCGTGCCCGTGGCAGCAAAATGTATGATACCGAAGGCAAACCCTACATAGATTATGTGGGCTCATGGGGACCGATGATTTTGGGTCATGCCCACCCCCATATTATCGAAGCGGTCAAAAAAGCGGCAGATGACGGGTTAAGTTTTGGCGCCCCCACCACGTTTGAGACCACGGTGGCTGACAAAATCTGCGAATTGATTCCCAGTGTTGAATTAATCCGTATGACTAGCTCAGGCACTGAAGCCACCATGTCCGCCATTCGTCTAGCACGCGGCTATACAGGACGCGACAAAATTGTCAAATTTGAAGGCTGTTATCACGGTCATAGCGACAGTCTACTGGTCAAAGCGGGTTCGGGCATGCTAGATATCGGTGAACCAAGCTCAAAAGGCGTCCCTGCCGATTTTGCCAAACATACCATCACCATTCGTTACAACGACCCGCAAGCCATCAAGGACTGCTTTGCGCAATTTGGCAATGACATTGCTTGTGTGATTGTCGAGCCTATCGCCGGCAACATGAACATGATTGTACCCACGCAAGAATTTCACGATACCTTGCGTGCCGAGTGTACCGCGCATGGCGCTGTGCTAATTTTTGATGAAGTGATGACTGGGTTTAGGGTTGGCTTACAGTCAGCGCAAGCCTATTTTGGCATCACACCAGACTTGACCACGTTTGGTAAAATCATCGGTGCAGGTCTGCCAGTCGGGGCGTTTGGTGGTAAACGTGAGATTATGGAGTGTATTGCGCCGTTAGGCGGCGTGTATCAAGCAGGCACCTTATCGGGCAATCCACTGGCGATGCGTGCCGGTATTGCCATGTTTGATTTGCTCACGGCTGAGGGTTTTTATGACGCATTAAGCGAAAAAGTCGTTTACTTGACTGATAATCTTGAACAGTTGGCGAAGGATGCGGGTATTGGCTTTAAAACCACGCGCTGTGGCGGTATGTTTGGGATGTTCTTTACTGATAGCGATACATTGCCACAAAACTTTGAAGAGGTGTGTCAATGCGATGCGCAAAAATTTGCGACCTTCTTCCACGGTATGCTCGATCGCGGTGTGTATCTTGCGCCATCCGCCTTTGAGGCCGCCTTTGTAAGTAGTGAGCATTCGCAAGAAGACTTGGATGCGACCTTGCAAGCGGCAAAAGAAGTATTTGCGATAATGGCGAAAGCATAACGGTTGCACATAAAAAATTTGCCAAAGGATTTTTAATTGCGTTTGGACGGTTGCCTTTGGTGAAGTTTGCCAAAGGTCAAAGCGCAAATAGTGATTTAAAGACTAACAATTTTCAATCAAATAGATTTTAGAGAATAAAAACCACCCATGCGACAACTTCCCCAAGCGTTAACCCCCGAATCCATTGCACAGCGTAATCTTGAAGAAAGTCAGCAGCCGCAACACTTTTTTGATGAGTTTGCCAAATCTGTTACCTTGTATCGTGATGACGACATTTGGGTCATCGACAAACCGCACGGACTGTTATCGGTGGATGGTAAAGAATTAAAAGTAAGCTTGCAATCGCGTTTGCTCAAAGCCGACCCCAACGTCAAACTTATTCACAGACTTGATATGGACACATCAGGCATTATTATTTTTGCGCGCCATAGCGAGGCGCAAACCCATATCAGCAAACAATTTATCGAGCGTATTCCGAGCAAAGAATACCAAGCGCTGGTCTGGGGAACGCCGCCGCAGCAAGGCGAAATCGATGTGCCGGTGCGCTACGACCCACCTCAAAAACCCAAGCATATCATCGATATGAATTGGGATAAACGCGCCTATACGAAATACGAAACCTTGCACCACGAACTGCGTGAGGGTAAGGCGGTTAGCCGTGTCGCCTTGTATCCTGTCACAGGGCGAAGTCATCAACTACGCGTTCATATGCTGCATATCGGGCATGTGATGCTTGGCGACCCCATCTACGCGCAAGATGTATTGGACGGTCAAGCGTTTGATTTATCGCCTAGGCTTTGCTTACATGCACACAAATTACGCTTAAAACATCCCAATACGGGTGTGTGGATGGAATGGGAAAGCCCCGTGCCGTTTTAACCGCGTGGGTTATTAGCAATCTATCTTTTAAAATGATAGGGTTTAGCGTGCTGTTTTCATCCTACTGTTAGCATCAAACAAGGGGCATAATCACTATGCCCCTTGTTTAATTACCCATGTTGGTGCAACCAATCAAGGGTTTGCTGCCAAAGTAGCTGGTTTTGTCGGCTAAAAAATTTCATATGACCGATATGCTGTAAGCCATAATCTTTGGGTTGTAGCGTTCGGGTGGTGGCTTGCATGTTGGGAAACACCCGAATCATATCGGCGACATTCTTATCATTGGCGATATCATCATCGGGCGCATTCACCCACATAGCAGGCAAGTTAACCTCATTGTAATAGTGGGTTTTCACTGTTTTACCAAAAGCGGTTTTGATATAGCCTGCGCCATTGCACCAATCTCGCCACTGTTTGGCGACATTTTTGGGCAAATCTTCGCCCATGCCAATTTTGCTTGATTGGGTATAGCCAAACAACACATTGGACACGGGAATAAATACATCCATAAACCACATGGCTTTGGCACGATACGGCATCGCCATATTGCGGATTTGCCCAGACGAACAGGCAACGTTAAACACGGATGTGAACTTGTGATGATTGGGCATCAAACCAAATAATTGACCGCCCGCGCTATGACCGACCAGATGATAGGTGGTGTTGGGAAACTCTTGAATCAGCCTATCAAGCACCGCAGTCATATCGTAGCGCCCCCAACTAATCAGTGACGCATTAGAATGCTTGAGGTCGCCTTGCATCGACTCGCCAATATCTTCATTGTCATAGCTAATGACGCCATAGCCATGCTCCATTAAATACTGCGCAAAATTTTGATAAAACTGCCGTTTGATACCTGTTGCCGGCGCAATCATCACGGCGGCTTTAACCGTATCGGGACGAAACACAGTCGCCGCCAGTGTGGCAGGGTGTTTGGTGGCTATTTGAATGGTTTGCTGGGTAGTGTGTGTGGCTAATGCTGACGGTATTTTTAGGTTTAGATTCGACATGACTGTTATCTTCCTTGGTAATCAACTGTTTATACAAGCTTATACGAGCGCTTTTTATACGAGCGCTTTTTATACAAGCACTCAGCCAAATGTTGACAAATGATGATAAGACTCGTTTAAAAGCGACTATAGCAAACAATTTATCGGTGCAAAAAAGTTATCATGAACATAACAGTCATAAAAAAAGCAATCAGCGGTGACCAATTGCTTGCTTGAATCGTTGACGAAACAACTAAGGGGTTTTCACAATAACTTTTTGGTTGGTGTTGATTAAAATCTCAGAAGGCCCATCAACGGTAACGCGCACTTGGTTATTATTAGGGCGCTGTGAGCGAAAATATTGGTCTTCAGCAGGGGTACAGCCCAAGCAGCGATCGAGTGCCGCCAGTGGCTCAAGAATCAGCTTGCGTTCTACCTGATCGATTTCATCGTTATAGATGGTAAATGGCATACTGGCAATCGCCGTCACCACGCCCCCCACCACTGCCAATGCACCCAATGGCTTACCCACAATGGTATCAGCGACCATGGAGCCATAGGTTGGACCAAAATCTTTTTCATCTATTTCGGTAGCGGCAAAGCTGCAAGTCGTCGTTGCAACCATCAAGGCTACGGCTGACGCAATCGTATTTAATAGTTTCATAGCAGGTTCCTAACTGGAAGCAAGACACCATTAACGAGGTAACTAGCTAACTAATTAAATAAGTAATTAATTAGGCAACTAGATAACCAAATAACGGGGGTCGACTGACAGGTTGTACCTAACAAGTTTTGCTAGGTTGTTGCTGAATAGTTCAGGAACATTACATCAATTTTGCCAAGAATTATCAAGTAAAATTGTCTTTGCTGCAGGTTTTTTTACGTTAAAGCAGAGCCGTTATTTTTTTAAGCGTTTTTTTGAGTGGTTTTTTCACTGATTTTTTCACTGATTTTTTGTGGGTTATCAGCGGCTGGCAAGTGGGACAAAACGTGCTGGCACGCTGATTGATTTTGACATTTTCAATGGTAGTGCCACAGCTTGGGCAATCACCGCCTTTATGCCCATATACTAGTAACGTTTGCTGAAAATACCCCGTTTGTCCATCCGCTACGGTGAAATCTTTTAACGTTGAGCCGCCTTTTTCAATCGATGTTTGTAGGACTTGTCGAATATGGGCGACCAAGGTGGTCAGCTGTTCATGGCTGATGAGATGGGCAGGGGTCAACGGATGAATTTTTGATAAAAATAGGCTTTCGGTTGCATAGATATTGCCCACACCGACCACAATCTCTTGCGCCATAATCACCGATTTTATGGGGCGTTCAATCGGTTTTTTGCGACTGTGGATATGGTGATATAGATAGTCAGCGCTAAAGTCTTCTGACAACGGCTCTACACCCAAATGGGTAATCAGCTTGTCTTCATAGTCATCCAGCCACAGTAACATGCCAAACCGCCGTGGGTCATGATAATGCAGTTGGGTGAGTTTTTTGCCATTATTAAATGTCAAAATCACGTGATCGTGTTTACGCTTGTCAAACCCCACAGGATGCTGCTGTAAGCTACCCGACATCCCCAAGTGGATGAGCAGTTTTTTTTGCGCCGCGCCGCCTTTAAAGGTGAGAATCAGGTATTTGGCTCGGCGCTCAATATCGATAAGTTGATAATCTCTCAAACTCACCAAGTCATCAGGCACTGCCCAACGCAATTTGGGCTGAAAGACGCTAACTTTTTCAACGGTTTGATTGAGCAAAGGTTGCAGACTCGTCGCTGTCGTCTGCACTTCGGGCAATTCTGGCATGTGCCGTGTGACTCCTATTTAAAGCATTAAGACTTGTTATTGACGATACGACGCGCCAAGATAATACCATGTTGCTGCTCTAGTTTTGCCAAAAGCTTGGACAACTGACTTAGCCCCGTCACTTCTATGGTAAAATTCAACCGCGCGATATCATCATCCCCGCTTAGGGTGTCGACTTGGCGGATATTGACATTTTCTTGGTCGATGATTTGGGTCAGGTCTTTGAGTAAGCCCCGCCTGTCATACGATTCAAGGTATATTTGTACCAATTGGCTTTTGCCTTTATTGCCATACCAAGCGGCACTAATGGCGCGTTCAGGCTCCCGCTCCACCAGTCGCTCGTATTCGACGCAATCACTGCGGTGGACGGATACGCCATTGGACTGGGTGATATAACCCGCAATTGGCTCACCTTGCACAGGTGAGCAGCAATTTGCCAAGTGAATAGCAATGTTATCCAAGCCATCGACTTCGATTTTATACGCATCTAGCTTGCCTGTGGCTTTGGGGTGAATACTGGGGATAAGCTCAGTATCAGTGACTTCGGGTTCTAAATCTAGATGACGACTGATATGACCGGTCAAATTATGCAATTCAACGTTGCCATTGACTAGTCCTACCAAAATATCATCACTGTTTTTGGCATTAAAAAATTTGACGTAATCATTTAAATCGATACTGTTAGGGTGTACCGACATGCGCGCCAATTCTTTGGTTAATATGTGCTTACCTGTTTCGATATTTTTATCACGGTCTTGCTTATTAAACCATTGGCGCAATTTGCTACGAGCGCGACTGGTATTGATATAACCTAAGGATGCCACTAGCCAATCACGGTTTGGCTCGCGTGATTGCTTGGTAATAATTTCAACTTGTTCGCCTGTTTTGAGCTGATAGGTGAGCGGCACATAGCGTTTGTTGACGCGAGCGGCTTGGGCGCGATTGCCGACATGGGTATGCACATGATAGGCAAAATCAAGCACAGTTGAGCCTTTGGGCAATTCGATGATATCGCCATCACGACTAAACACATAAATCCGCTCAAATTCCCCAAAATCAACAACTTGTTCTTCTTCATCGAGCTCGCCATTCTCATGCTCAACATGTTTATCTAATACAAATTTTAACGGGTCATGATTGTCAGCATTTTCTTGATTGAGCAATAACTGACGCAGTGAGCTGATTTTTTTGGTCAGATAGTCGTCTTTTTTGTTTTTGGTACCTTCTTTGTAGTTGACGTGTGCACACATGCCAAGTTCAGCTTCATAGTGCATGTCAAAGGTACGAATTTGTACTTCAAGCGATTTGTTCTCAGCAATCACCGCGGTATGTAGCGAGCGATAGCCATTGGTTTTTGGGTTGGTGATATAGTCATCAAACTGTTCGGGGATATAACGCCACAAACCATGCACCAGCCCCAGTACGTGATAACAATCGGCATTGTTATGCACCAGTACCCGCAGTGCGCGGATGTCATATAACTGGTCAAACGACAGTGATTTGAGTTTCATCTTACGATAAATCGAATAGATGTGTTTGACACGACCGGTGATTTCCCCGTCAATCCCTTGTGCAGCTAACGCCTCGCGCAGTTGTTGGGCAACCCGGTCAATATAGGTTTCGCGCTCGCTACGTTTTTCGGAGAGTAATTTGGCGATTTCTTTGTAGCGGTCAGGCGCAAGATAACGAAACGATAAGTCCTCAAGCTCCCATTTAAGCTGGGCAATACCCATACGATGCGCTAGCGGCGCGTAGATTGTCATGACCTCACGGGCGACCCGTTGCTGACGCTCAGGACTAGCATACGACAGCTCTCGCATCGCAAAAGTACGCTCAGCCAATTTGATTAACACCACGCGCACATCGTTGGTCATTGAGATGAGCATGTTATAAATGCCCGATAACTGCTCGCGCTGGTTGTTGTTAAAGTGGTCTTCTAAGCGCTTGTTGTTCTCTATCAAATCGGACAGTCGCCCCAGCGCTAGGGTTTCTTGCACCAGCTCTGCGACTTCATCGCCAAAGGTGGCTTGGATTTGTTTGGGGTTAAAAATTTGGATACGCGCGGCACGATATAACATCGCAGCAACGAGTGTGTCTTCATCTTGGTACAGATAACCCAAAATATCGGCAATCCCAATCCCAGTCAAAAACGCATTAGAGCGGTTGCTTTCGGTACTTAAATCTTGATTTTTGAGTAGTTGACAGGCTTTGGTCAGCTCAGGCAGCTCAGTGAGATGAGCGCGTTTTGCCATCGATGCCAGCCAAGCTTCGGTATCAATGGTATGCTCATCGATGATGTGACTGGCAGGCTCAGAGAGAATGGGCAAGTCAGTATGGGTGAAATGACGCTGGCTGGCAGTGATACTCGCAATCATCGTGGTACTATCATGATCAACGTCTTTTCCATCCAAGAGCGGCAAACTTTCTCGTATTTTTACCATGTCAATTCTACACCTTACTTACCAGATTTCCTCAAAGAGCAAAAAAACTAACCTTGTTCATTTAAAATTATCAACTCACTTTCCCTGTGAATTTTTGTGTGATTAAGTTTGATTTGATACTGCGCTAGCAATAATAAAATATGACAGAGTAGTCGCTATAGCAGCGCGTTTTAGCTATGATAGTGCGTTGGTTTTGGGCGTGTTAAGCCTTAAAATAAATGTTAAACGTTAAAATAAAGTAAATACCATATTCACTTTATATATCTTAACCGTTTTAGGGTTGCCCATGTTTAGCCATTTAACACTAACTTTATTACGCTTACTCATGTGTTAATTTTATTAAGATGTGTTTATTAGCAAACAATTGCAAGTCAACACGTCGATAAAATTTTTGTATCACTGTGATGATTCAATCTAAAAACTGTGCGGCACATGTAGCAATAAATGAGTGTTAGGCAACGACCCAATCAGCGATTTGCCCGAACTTCAATCCAAATTAAGATAAAACTATCTTGTTCAGTATAGGTGAGTTTAATGAAATTACCATCTCATTTTGTTACAAATGCGACTACTATAGCGTCAGATTTTACCATGACTCGCTCAAAAAGCCTTGCGAACTTTGGTAAAACCCTGTCGATGTTGGCGATAACGCTGACTTTATCGCTTGGGTTGACAGGATGTGAGTATTTTCAAACGCAAACCGACGCTAACTCGCCCATTGGTGCCAAACAAATTGCCAAACTGATTCCCAAACGTGGACAAGATAGCAAAAGCTGGGCGCAAGACATCAACCAAATTTTTGATACCCTAAAAATAGAAAAAAACGCGCAAAATATTTGTACCGCTGTCGCCATTATCGACCAAGAGTCTAATTTTAAAGCCAATCCGCCTGTCCCGAATTTAGGGCAATCAAGCCTAAAAGCGATGAATGAGGAGTTGGAAGAAAAATTGGGCTCAACGCTAGCCCCATATTTTCGCACCATGCTAAAAACTGAGCCCACGCCTGACAACAGCTTTGAAAAACAAATCGCTCAAGTCAAAACCGAAGAAGAACTTGACGACATTTATCATCAGATGTTTGCGTATTTTTCAAGCAAATATTATGCCAGCAAGCTGAACAGCGTCACCAAATTGGTGGGCGGGGATATCGAAGAAAAATTAGACCCGATTACCACGTTAGGCTCAATGCAGGTGCAAGTAAGTTATGCGCGTGACCATCGCCGGATGAATGGCAATAATCTTGAACTACGTAAAGACCTATATAGCCAATATGGCGGATTGTACTACGGTATCCATCGCTTGCTACTGTATAAAGCCAATTATCAAGACCCGATTTATCGCTTTGCTGACTACAACTCAGGGATGTATTCAAGCCGTAATGCCGCTTTTCAAAAAATGCTAAAAGAGTTATCCAAAGCCGAAATAGACTATGATGGCGATTTATTGATTTATGAAAAAGGCAATAAAATCAGTGCTAACATCAGCCAAAGTGAGCAGGCGCTGATATCAATGATACAACAAGGCATGATTAGCCTGACGGAGCGCCAAGTGCGTATGGACTTGGCAAAAGAAAAAAGCCAAGATTTTGAAAATACCGAAAGCTATCGCACCATTGGCAGTCTTTACAAAATGAAAACTGGCAAAAACGCCCCTACCGCCATCATGCCACAAGTGGTCATCTCTGGCGCAAAACTCAGCCGCGATTATAATACCAAATGGTACGCCGACAAAGTCAACGTACGCTATTTAAATTGTATGAATAAAGCTAAATTTTAGCGTTTCTCAAATCGTGCAATACTTTCCACATGCCCTGTGTGCGGGAACATATCCATCACGCCCGCGTGGGTGAGCTTGTAGCCTTTTTCAAGCAGCACGGCGGTATCGCGGGCAAGCGTAATCGGATTGCACGACACATACACGATGCGTTTGGCATTGAATTTATCCAAATACTGCATCACTTCTAAGGCACCTGAGCGAGGTGGGTCAATCAGCAGTGCATCGACTTGCCCAACCCAAGGCTCACTCGAGAAATCTTTGGTTAAATCTTGGGCAAAAAAGTCGGTATGGTGCAAGCCGTTGGCGGAGGCATTCATTTTGGCGCGCTGTGTCATCTCACTGCTACCTTCCACCCCAATCACAAAGCCAGTTTCACCCACTTGACGTGCCAGTGGCAGACTAAAATTGCCCAAACCGCAAAATAAATCAAGCACTCGCTCGCCTGGCTTCAAATCTAACAAATCAATTGCCAGCTTGGTCATTTTACGATTGACTGACAAATTGACTTGGGTAAAATCCAGTGGTGAGAATTCAAACGTCACATCAGACTCTGGCAACCGATAAAACAAACCGCCCGTCGGTGGCACGGTCAGGCTTGATGGGCGCGCATGGGCAGTATTTTCATACAATGGGTCAATACGATGTACCGTGTCGCTACCTTTGGGCTGTAAGAATAACTGCCAGTTACGCTCGGCAAAAAAAGCTTGCAGTTTTGCGATATCATGCTCACCTAAAGCCACCATATGACGGACAATAACGGCAATTGATTTTTTGCTATCGATAACATCATCAAGCGTTTCACCCATCGCTAATTCAAGCTGTGGAATATGGTCACGGGCGTCAAGCGAACTGATAAGCGCTTTTAAGTTCTCAATTTCAAAGCCGACACGCGGGTCAAGTATATGGCATTCATTTAAATTTGCCAAAAAATTACTGGCGCGCTCACGAAAACCGACCAATGCTGTGCCTTTTTTCTCAACATAGCGCACGCCCATACGTGCCTTGGTGCGGTAGCCCAAACGGTCAGCAACCAATGGGGGAAGCCAGTTTTCAGGCTGGATATGGGCTTGGTGTTCGAGCAGCTCTGCCAGTACCGATTGCTTAAATTGAATCTGCCCATCGGGTTGCCAGTGCTGTAAGCTACAGCCACCACACACCCCGAAATGCGGGCAAGGTGGGGTGGTGCGTTGAGGGTTTGGGTTTGCCAACACTTCAAGCGCGTCACCTTCTTCCATACTTTTACGTGAGCCTGTGATTTTGACGCTCACGGTCTCGTTGGGTAGCGCAAAGCTGACGAATACTTTTTTGCCATGTTTATCAAGGTGATGGTCGGGTTGGTCACCGTAAGTTGCCACGCCCCTTCCGTCATGGGCAAGGTTGGTCACTGTTAGGGTAACGGGTGGGGCGTCTTGCAAACGTTTACGCACCCGCGCGGTGGGTTTGATTTTTTTGCTTGGGTTTTTGGTGAGTTGGTTAGACTGGGTTTGGTCAGCGGTAGCGTTTGACATTTATTAAAAAACCTATTTAATCGAGGGTCAGTGTAAATATTTATTACAAAATTCATCAAAATTTTGCGGTTATGATAGCTTAAAATGGATTTTTTTTATATCAATACCTGACTTTACATCGCTCAAAGAAGAAGGTTTGGATGTGATTGCATAACTGGTCATCACTTATCATAGGGCATTCTTTAAATGCTTTAAAATTTTACCATTAACAAATGAGCCAAGTGGTTATTTTTAAAAAGCAAAGTTGTGCTATGATGGTGTTTTATCCGTTAGCTATATAGGTTAATCGACACCATCATGCACGAACTAGAACTCAAGTTTGCTGTCCCAAGCTATCAACAAGGCGTCTTAAGAAAAAACATCGACACCAAAACTGCGCGGCAACAGCGGCTATCGGCGTATTATTTTGATACCCCCAATCAACATCTTGCCAAACAAGGCATCGCCCTGCGTATTCGTTTTGAAGACAATCAATGGGTACAAACCCTCAAAACAGCGGGTGACGGCGTTGCCAAACGCGTTGAGCTCAATACCGTGCTGAGCCTGACGGGTACGCCAGATACCCTTGATGTTAGCAGCCTTGTGCCTGATATTTCACTGATTACAGAGCCAACAGTCGTAGCGCAGCTGACTAGCATCATGCCGCTCGACCAGCTCGCTCAAGCCTTAACCGTGCAATATTTTACCGATGTCCAACGCACTTCTCGCCAAATTAAGAAAAATAACAGCCGCATCGAAATCGCTTATGATATCGGCAAAGTTGGCATAGGTAGCCTAATCTCACAAAAATCCGTCAATAATCACGGGTTAACCCAATCGGATATTCATGAAATTGAATTTGAGCTTCTTGAAGGTGACCCAAGTGATTTGATTGAGGTAGCTAAAACTTGGTGCAAAAAATACAAATTATATTTATCAACCGTTACCAAAGCCCAGCGGGGTAGTTTGCTACTCGCGAATAAGCAATATGCCCAGCCTGTCAAAGCGGATTTGGCTGTGCTGCAATTACACAAAGGCATCAGCCAATTTGCGTTTTTGCAGGCAGTGGTCAATAACTGCCTCGTGCAGATTTTGCCCAACGCCTCTGCAATTGCTGAAGGCAGTCCCGATGGCAACTTAGTGCACCAACTGCGTGTCGGCATTCGGCGTTTACGTACTGCCCTCAAACATTTCAAATTTGCCCAAGATTATATCGACCCAAATTGGCTGATGGTACTCAAACAAACCTTTAGCCTGCTAGGGGAGTATCGTGATAAAGAAATCTTGCAAATAAAAACCCAGCCCCTGCTAGAGTCAGTCGGTGCACCGCATGTCGAGTGGTCAACGGCAGTCGATATCATGCCGATTGATGCCGTCAGAGCCAATGATTTTCAAATTCTGTTGTTAGAGCTGATTGGTTTTACCCATTTAGCCGTACCTGCGGACAACCCAAAAGCCAAAGCCACTGTTGCCAAAAAGTTGGAAAAACTATTTACCGCGATTGCTGTGGCAAGTGATAAATTTGCCAGTCTCGATACAGAAAGCCAGCATGGTGTCCGTAAAGACCTAAAAAGCCTGCGTTATGTCAGTGAGTTTGCTGCGCCGCTTTTTGCCAGCCAAACCAATGGCAAAAAAGGGAAAAAAGCAGCTGAGCTCAATGCTTTCTTGCAATACTTAGAGCCTGCACAAGACGTACTCGGTGAGTATAATGACAATGTGGTCGGTCATGCCAATTATTTGGAAAAAGCCAAAACCGACCCAAATGCACTATTTGCGGTGGGTTGGTTTAGCGGGCGTGAGCAAGCGAGTGCCGAGCAATGCGCGGTGAGTCTAAAAACGGTTAAAAATGCGCCAAAGTTTTGGTAGTAGTTTGGCTTGATTGTAGGCATGTGAATTAAAGAAAATTGCCTCTGCAGAAAGCACTAATCAGTCAATCACTGTATGACTAGTTAGGTCAGTCATGGATGACAGCATTTAGCCGCTAATTTCGATACCGACAGTAGATAATATGCGGTATATTGTCGGGTTTTTACTGAGCTAATTTTTTAGTTAATGGCAATCAAATTTATATAAAAAAGCCAATACCGTCAGATATTGGCTTTTTGCTGTCACTAGCACTAGCACTAGCACATGCATTGTAGTGCACATTAAAAAATTATTTTCCGTAAACTTTTAAGCGTTTTTCAATAGGTTCAAAGGTTTTTTCACCTGCTGGGGCGGTGATACCACCAAATACCATCTGCGCAATAAGTTTCCAGTTGCTATCGATGTTCCATGTTTCTGCCACTTTTCCATCAATCACGCCATTGTAATGCTGTAAGTTTGCACCGATGTTGAGCGCGGCTAAGGCGTTCCAAATCGCATATTGGTGCATGGCACTGGTGTGTTCAGCCCATACTGGGAAATTATGCGCATACAGCGGGAATTGTTCTTGTAAGCCTTTGACCACTGATTGGTCTTCAAAATACAAGATAGTCCCTGCAGCGGCTTTAAACATGGCCATTTTATCGGCAGTTGATTTGAATTT
Source organism: Moraxella sp. CTOTU47616 (assembly GCF_032017465.1). NCBI lineage: Bacteria > Pseudomonadati > Pseudomonadota > Gammaproteobacteria > Moraxellales > Moraxellaceae > Moraxella > Moraxella sp. CTOTU47616. Next base: position 177,327 of record NZ_DALZPU010000003.1, on the reverse strand, counting down.
TTCATCATCATTCACCATCGCGCGTAGCAAATCTTCGGTGATTTGCCAAAGTTTTTGATGGTCTTCACCAAATAATACCACCAAGCGGCTTGATTGTGAGTTGAATGAAGAGGGGGTATGTAACACGGCATGTTCAACCAGTTTAACTACCTCATCTTTTGAGACAGGTAATTGGTCATTGAGCATATAGATAGAACGGCGAGTTTCTGCGATATTGTGTAATGTTTCGACTGACATAATCAGCTCCTTTTCATTGTTATTTGATAATCAATCTACCTTATTAATTAAAGTTAAAGCCGATTGATGTGACACGGCTATTATATGCCTAAAATACTAATAAATAAAAACTATTTTGTAATTTTTTTTAACCATTAATTGTATTTATTAATTTTATCTAATATATTATTAAGGTTAATTTTGATAAATTTACGGCAAAATTTCGACCGCTGTACCAATATCCACTTGGTCATACAGTGTGATAATGTCTTGATTGCGCATGCGGATACAGCCATGAGAAAGCGGAATGCCCATCGGCTCGGTATTGGGCGTCCCATGAATGTAAATGTAACGCGCCTTGGTATCACACACCCCTTGCTCATTGGCGCCTTTATTAAAGCCCGTTTCATTTCCCTCTAACCACAAAATCCGTGTCAAAATCCAGTCTCGATTGGGGAATGTAGTTGCCAAATGATCGTCATAAATTTCGCCGGTAAATTGACGTGCCACAAAAACACTGTTGATAGGTAAATTATCACCAAATTTTTCGCTAATCAGGTGCGCACCGAGCGGTGTACAGCCAGTATCCTGTAGTTGTCCAATACCATTTTTGGCAGTAGAGACGGGGTAAGTTTGTGATTGGGTGGGGCTCAGATGTAAAGTAAGTTGTTGTTTTTTTATTGAAATAATGATTCTTGGGTAACACATAATCGACTCGTTTAACATTAAGCTTAGACTATCATAACAAAAAAACCCATCATATTCATGACAGGCTTTTTAAGAAAAATTTGAAAACATACAAGCACTTATTTAATGTCAGCAGTGGATACCCACAAGGTAGAATCGGCAATGTTCACAAAGCCATTTTTGGCTAATACCCAGCTAAACTTGACGCCTTTGGGCAGGGTCTGCACGACGGGGACGGGGCATAAACGATTGGGACAAGAACGTACAATCGCCTCTTTTTTGGTTTGTGCTTGATGAACGCTATCGGCTTGCGCAGTGAGTGGTAAAACCACCCATACCAAAGCCGCAGCCAAATTTGTCAGTTTATAGTTAGCAAGGAATAATTTAATGCTCGAGCTCATGATTTTTCAAAAAATACAGTCAAATAAATACAGCCAAATAGTGAGAAAATTTTATCAATAAATTATCTATTAAAACGAAAAAACTATTGTCATATTCACGTAAAAATACTGTGACAATAGGTATAACAAAAACTTAAAAAAGAAAAAGGCCTACGAAAACGTAAGCCTTTTTAATTTGGTCGGAACGGCGGGATTCGAACTCGCGACCCCTTGCACCCCATGCAAGTGCGCTACCAGACTGCGCTACGCCCCGAAAGGTGTACTATTCTACCAAAAATGACAGAATTTGCAATACCAACTTATCCAATTAGTTCTTTTAACAGCTGATTAACTTGAGCCGGGTTGGCTTTACCTTTGGAGGCTTTCATCACTTGACCGACAAGACCGTTAAAGGCTTTTTCTTTACCTGACTTGTACTCATCGACCATCGCTTGGTTGTTTTTCAACACGTCTTCGACAATCGCTTTAATCGCGCCTGTATCGGTTTCTTGTTTTAAACCTTTATCGGCAATGATTTTATCTACGGCTGTTTCATCGTCACCGCCTTCGCCAGCGAATAGGGCGATAAAGGCTTGTTTAGCCAGCTTGCCTGATAAGGTATTGTCTTTGATACGCTCTAGCAGTTTGGCAAATTGGCTCACCGAAATCGGGCTTTGCTCAATGGTTTTTTCATCTTTGTTGAGCGCGCCGAGCAGGTCACCCATTATCCAGTTGGCAGCCAGTTTGGCGTTATCATGACCGACTTTTGCCACTACTTGCTCAAAGTAATCAGCGAGCGAACGGCTAGCGGTTAAGATACGGCTATCATATTCAGGTAAGCCAAGCGCCGATTGAAAACGCTCACGACGTGCCACTGGCAATTCTGGCATGGCGTTTTTGATTTGTTCAAAAGTTGCGGTATCAATATGCACAGGTAAAAGGTCTGGGTCTGGGAAGTAGCGGTAGTCGTTGGCTTCTTCCTTGGTACGCATTGAGCGCGTTTCGTCTTTGTCGGGATCGTATAGGCGAGTGGCTTGTATGACTTTGCCGCCGTCTTCAATCAAGTCAATTTGACGCTCGATTTCCACTGTGATGGCGCGCTCGATAAAGCGAAACGAGTTGAGGTTCTTAATCTCACAGCGAGTACCCAAGTCGGCACCGGGTTTTCGCACAGAGACGTTACAGTCGGCACGGAACGAGCCTTCCGCCATAATGGCATCAGAAATACTGAGCCAAGTGACCAACTGGTGAATGGCTTTGACATAGGCAACCGCCTCGGCAGCTGAGCGCATATCAGGCTCCGAGACGATTTCAATCAGCGGCGTACCGGCGCGGTTTAAATCCACGCCTGTCATTTGTGGCACCGCATCATGCACCGATTTGCCCGCATCTTCTTCTAAGTGAGCACGGGTAATGTGAATACGTTTGGGATATTCGTTTTTTTCACCTTCATTGACCACGATGTCGATATAGCCTGTACCGACAATCGGGTGCGCCATTTGGCTGATTTGGTAGCCTTTTGGCAAGTCGGGATAAAAATAATTTTTACGGTCAAAGGCATTCATCATACCAATTTCAGCATTGACGCCAAGCCCAAACATCACCGCTTTTTCTACCACATCTTTGTTGAGTACAGGCAGCGCCCCTGGCATGGCTAGGTCAACGATATTGGCTTGGGTGTTGGGTTCTTGCCCAAATAGCGTTGAAGCCGATGAGAAAATTTTGGTGTTGGTATTGAGTTGGCAGTGGATTTCGATACCGATAACCACTTCATAGCCATCCACTAAAGGCGCTTGCGGTTTATTTTCGTTTGTCATAACAAGGCTCCTTAGGCTTTGGCGATGGGTGATAGTTGTTGGTGAAAATTAGTGACTTGCTGATACGCATCGGCAGTTTTCAGTAGTGTCTCTTCGTCCCATGCCTTTGCAATCAGCTGTAAGCCCACAGGCAGATTGTCACCATCAAAACCCACCGGATGGCTTAATGAAGGTAAACCGGCTAAATTCACGCCAATGGTATAAACATCTCCCATATAAATTTCGGCAGGGCTAAGGCTTGCACCGATTTTATAAGCCGTCGTTGGCGCAGTTGGGGTGGCAATGACATCACAGCTTTCAAAGGCTTTGGCAAAATCTTGGCTGATGAGGCGGCGCACTTTTTGCGCTTTGACATAATAGGCATCAAAATAACCCGCTGATAGCGCATAGGTACCCATCAAAATACGGCGCTGTACTTCGGCACCAAAGCCTTCAGAACGTGAGCGGGTGTATAAATCTTCCAAGTTTTTTGGGCTATCACAGCGGTAGCCATAACGCACCCCATCATAACGCGATAAGTTAGATGAAGCCTCGGCTGGGGCGAGCAAATAATAAGTGGCAAGGGTGATTTCAGGTTTGGTCAAATTCACATCCACCAAGCTTGCACCCAAGGCTTGGTATTGTTTTAATGCCGCTTCTACGCCAGCTTTAACCTCGCTATTTAAGCCATCAGCAAAATACTCGGTTGGGATACCGATGCGTAACCCTTGAAGCGGTTTATCATGGCTGGCATTGGCTTGGCGTTTGCTGGTCAAACTCGCGACAAAATCGGGCACATCTTTGTTGGCAGACGTTGAATCTTTGCTGTCATGACCTGACAACACTTTGAGCAAATAAGCACAATCCTCTGCGGTTTTACCAAAACTGCCAGCTTGGTCAAAACTTGACGCATACGCCACCATGCCATAACGTGAGACACGTCCGTAAGTTGGCTTAATCCCTGTCAAACCACAAAATGACGCAGGTTGACGAATCGAGCCGCCGGTATCTGAGCCTGTGGCAAAGGGCGCAAAACCTGCCGCAACCGCTGCCGCGCTACCGCCCGATGAACCGCCTGGTACACGGCTGATATCCCAAGGGTTGTGCACGGCGCCAAAGTAAGATGACTCATTGTCCGAGCCCATCGCGAACTCATCCATACTGGTTTTGCCAAGCATGACTAAGCCTGCATTTAGGCAGTTTTCAACGATGGTGGCGTTGTAAGGCGCTACAAAATTTTCTAGCATTTTTGAGCCACAAGTGGTTAAAACGCCTTGGGTACAAAAAATATCTTTATGAGCCAGTGGCACGCCCGTCAAGTCTGTACCTTTGCCTTCTGCCAATAATTTATCGGCGGCGGCAGCTTGCGCTAACGCTTGTTCAGGCGTGACTGTGATAAAGCTGTTAATGGCTTTATCATGCTGGGCAATCCGATTGAGAAAGTGCTTGGTAAGTTCGGTACTGCTAAAGTCTTTATTTTTTAGACCTGCTGCCAATTGGGCAACCGAAAACGTATGTAGTTCAGACATAATTTTCACTTATAATTAATTAACAAAAATTTGACAAGGTATTCGATGAGCTGTGGTTTATTCAATGACCTGTGGTACAAGGTATAGACCATCAGCGACACTTGGCGCAATGGACTGATTTAGCTCACGATTGACTTCGACCCCATTACCGCCAATAACATCTTCACGCAGTGGCTGGGTCATATCATGGACATTGGTAAGCGGGGCGATATTGTCAGTATTGACCTCTGCCAAAATATCCATCATCGATAGAATTTTGCTTAGGTCATTGGCATAACTATCTGCCTGCTCAGTAGTCACGCCAAGTCGAGCAAGTTTGGCGATGTTCATAATTTCATCAGTTGAAAGCGTCTGCGACATGATGAGTTCCTTAAGTACAAACAAAAATAAAAAACGGACAAACAAGGCAAATGTTTGATGCGATTTTACACCAGCCAATTATAGCAACAGGCTATAATAAAGCGTGATAAAACTTGATAAAAAACAGTTGCATAAGTTTAGTTGCTTTTAATAACAAATTTGAAAAAATAGGGTGATGTGACCTAAATAATTTGTCACAAAAAATTCGTGAATAAAGATAGAATGTGATTAAATCACTATATTTTGCGATATTTTACCGCTATAATCTAGCACTATTCTTACTAAACGCAAATTAATCGCATTAAAGTCACTATCGCCTAAGCTTCTTTAAAATCATCGTCACTTTTTTTATGTAAAAAGATAGCCTTTTAACTGTGAATCGTTAAGAGTTTCTTGCTATTTTTTATGTAAAATACAGCGGCTGTAAGTAGCTTGCTTCAGATTTTTTTGTTAGTGGGCACAATAGGGTGGTTTTGAAACACGGGCATTAGAAACATCGGCATTAAAAGCTTTTAAATAAATGCTTTTAAAAAATGCGTCGTTGACTCGATATGCGATTAGACACCCCGCTAATTTCTGCTTTGCTTGCAGTGTAGTTTTGTTATCACTGGGAAATGATACATGAGCCTTTTCGGATTTTTATCAAGTAATATCGCCATCGACCTTGGCACTGCCAACACGTTAATTTTCACCCCAGGTAAAGGTGTGGTCCTCAATGAACCAACGGTTGTTGCGCTTCGTAGTAACCGTACCCAAAATCCTACCGTTGCGGCCGTCGGTCTTGATGCCAAACAAATGCTAGGTCGTACCCCAGATAATATCACTGCGATTCGTCCACTCAAAGACGGTGTGATTGCCGATTTTGAAGTGACCCAAAAAATGCTCAAGCATTTTATCAACAAAGTGAAAGTGAAACGCTTTTTGGCCAATCCAAACGTGATTGTTTGTGTGCCTTGTAAATCAACCTTGGTAGAACGTCGTGCGATTCGTGAAGCGGTTGAATCAGCAGGCGCAAACAAAGCTTTATTGCTTGAAGAGCCTATGGCAGCTGCGATTGGCGCAGGGTTACCCGTGCATGAAGCCAGCGGTTCGATGGTGGTGGATATTGGGGGTGGTACCACAGAAATTGCGGTGATTGCGCTATCAGGCTGTGTGTATGCCGACTCCATCCGTATCGGCGGTGATGTGTTTGATGAAGCGATTATTACTCATGTCCGCCGTACCCACGGCTGTGTGATTGGTGAAACCACGGCTGAACGCATCAAAACTGAAGTAGGGACGGCAATTGAAGATCCCGAAAACCCCTTGGAAGTGGAAGTGCGTGGTCGTAGTATGGCAGAAGGGGTGCCTAAGTCATTTGTGGTGACATCCGCCGAAATCCAAAAAGCCTTAAGCGATCCTATTGCTGGTATTATCTCAGGTGTCAAAGCGGCGCTTGAGCAAACGCCGCCTGAATTATCAGCCGATATCGCAGAGCGTGGTATTGTATTAACCGGTGGTGGCGCACTATTACGCAATCTTGATGAACTGATTTCACGTGAGACAGGCTTGCCTGTCACGGTAGCCGAAGACCCCTTGACTTGTGTCAGCCGTGGTGGTGGTAAAGCGTTAGAGTTTATCAATAACAAAGCATTGAATATGATTTTTGTCTGATGTTAACTGATGTGTTACCGTTAACCGCTATTTTTTAATAGCGGTTTTATTGCTTTATTGACAAGATGATTTTACGATAGCTTTGTTTAAAAGCTTTTTGCTACCCTTATCTGTGTTGTGCTGCTTGCTGTACTGACTGTCACGATTTTACTTGGATGTTACTTATGTCACTTACTATTTTTACCCAACAACCGCTCGCCATTCGCAAGACCCTTATTGTGGTGTTTGCGGCGATTGTGCTGATGTTATTGGATAGTAAAAATAGCAGTTGGTTTCAGCCAGTACGTACCGCGACCCATGCCGCCATGCAGCCCATCTATCAAGTATCGGCTTATCCAAGTTTTTTTGCAGGCTGGCTTGATAGTACCATGACCGAAAAAGAAGCGTTACGCCGTGAGAATGTGCAGTTGAAAGCTGAGCTGGTGCATGCCAAAGCGCAATTACAGCAGCAAGATTATCTTGTCGCGCAAAATGCCCGACTGCAAGGGATTTTATCTGCCACCACGCCAGACCAGTTTAATTTGCTGTTGTCGCACGTGATTGGTACCGATAGCAATCCACTGCGGCAAATGGTGGTCATCAATAAAGGCAGCAAAGACGGGGTAATTGTCGGGCAAACGGTGATTGATGAAAACGGTATTCTTGGACAAGTCGTCAATGTTTATCCCGATACCTGCCGTGTGGTGTTAATCAGTGATGACCAACAATCCGTTGCAGTGACTATCAAACGTACCGGGCAAAAAGCCATCGTATCTGGTAAGGGTAATCCGCAGTATTTGGTGCTAGATTATATCTTTAAGGCATCGGATGTACGCATTGGCGATGAGCTAATTTCATCCGGGCTTGGTGGTCGTATTCCTGCTGGATTTCCTGTTGGGCGTGTGGCAAAAGTAGAAGCCGAGCAAGCAGGGGGCTATGCCAAGATTATGGTGAAACCCGCTGCCAATTTTATCAATACGTCTTATGTTTTATTGCTTCAGCAAAAGGTTTAAAATCACTGATTATGGTCGTCGTTCAGCGCAAAAAAACCAAACAGCATTTATATATTGTGATGGCAATCAGTTTTATCATCGCATCGGTACTTAGTGTGTATCCGCTGTCGGCAGAGATTGCGCTATTTCGTCCGATGTGGATGATCATGATGCTGATTTTTTGGCTAATATTTCAACCGACTTTAATTGGCATGGGATTGGCGTTTGTGGTTGGTTTGTTTGCTGATTTACTGACGGATAGTCGAATCGGTCAGCAAGCCTTATGTGCAGTACTGGTGGCATTTTTTATCAAGCTTGTCAGTGGTTATTTACGCCAATTGTCCTCGAACTTGGTGTGGCTTTTGGCGGGAGCCTGTTTGCTGATTTATCAATTTGGGTTAATTTTTCTGCATTTATTTACTCAAGGGGTGTTTGCACCCCAATTGCTTTATACCGTTGCCGTCAGCACCTTGATTTGGCCACTGTTAGTCGCTGTCATGCTGCGTTATACGCGATAAGCATATTGAGAAGTTATTATGTATCAATTTAATGCCATTATACCGATTATCTTGGCGTCCACGTCACCGAGGCGGCGTGAGTTGTTAGATCAAGTTGCGGTGCCACATACTTGCGCGGCAGTCAACATTGATGAATCACAGCTAGCAGAGGAATCGGCGATTGACTATATTGGGCGTATGGTGAGTCAAAAAGCGCAAGCCGCTTTACAAGTTTTGCCAACCGCTATGACCGAGTGTGTGGTGATTACCGCCGATACTATTGGCGTATTGCCGGATGGGGCAGTACTGCAAAAACCTAACGATTTTGCCGATGCCTGTGCGATGTGGCGGCAAATGAGCAATGCCTCGCACCAAGTATGGACTGCAGTTCAAGTGAGCCGACTGGCGCATCGTGACGGTCAATGGCAGATGGATTACGCTGAGCGCACTGTGGTGAGAACCGATGTCAAATTTATCGCACTCACTGACAGCATGATGGCGCATTATTGGCATACGGGCGAACCACAAGACAAAGCAGGCGGTTATGCCATTCAAGGGCTGGGCGCTGCGTGGGTCAAAGCGATTGACGGTAGTTATAGCAATGTGGTTGGACTGCCACTGGTAGAAACTTTAGACTTGCTTTCTCAGGTGATGCAAGCCCATTAGTAAAAATAAACTTAAAAAAAGCCATAAGTGCAAATCTTATGGCTTTTTTATCATGTTTTAAAGGGTTAACCCAATGTTGCTTTGACCAACTTTGAGATCAAAGCGGGGTCAGCGCGACCTGCGGTTTTGACTTTTAACGCATTCATCACAGCGCCCATTTGCTGCATTGAAGTGGCACCTTGCTCAGCAATTTCAGCAGCTACCAGATTGGCAATTTCTGCTTCACTCATGGGTTGTGGCAAGAATTGACTAATCACATCAATCTCGAATTGTTCTTTTTGTGCCAAGTCTTCCCGACCATTGGCGGCAAAAATCGCGAGCGACTCTTGGCGCTGCTTGGTTTGCTTTTGTAAGATGTCTAGTACACCTGGATCATCGAGCGTTATTTGGCGGTCAATTTCGATTTGTTTTATCACCGCTTGTACGTTGCGTAGCACTTTAACTTTTTCAAGCTCACGCGCTTTCATGGCGGTTTTGACCACATCGGTCAGGGTGTCTTTTATGGTAGTCATGGTTTTAACGCTCCCTAATGTTAGCTAATGGCGTTTTTAAAATTGTGGTTAGCAACATAGCATAAAAAAATCCACTTAACAAAGTGGATTTTATCATTTACTGGTATTGGGTTGTCTGTCGACAAATTACCTTAGTAAAGACGAGTCGTGCGTACTGATTCACGTGACATTTTCTTTTTGTAACGTTTTACCGCAGCTGCTTTTTTGCGTTTACGTTCTTGAGTTGGTTTTTCATAGAACTCATGTTTACGTACATCTGCTAAAATACCGGCTTTCTCACAAGCACGTTTAAAGCGGCGAATTGCGATATCTACAGGTTCGTTCTCTTTTACCTTTACTGCTGGCATGTAGACTCCTTAAGTCTAGGCTGAGTGATAGACAATGAATGTGCTATCAACAAAGCGGGGTTAGTGGGTCAGGAACATTAATCCGGCTGTATAGGTGATTATTAGCCAACCTACCCATGGTTTGGCATCAGCTCAGATTAGGATAAAAATAGGTGCGAATTTTAACTAAATATTGCATGTAAGTCAATGTAAATTTTAGCTTTTTAATAACCTGTTAAACTAAAAAATCCTCCTCCTAGCCAATTGCCCTGTTTTAGCTAGCCAGTAAAAAAATTTTTGCCCGTTAGCGTAACAAAATACACAACGATAGTAATGATTTAGCAAGGTGGCTTTAAAATGTTATTTTATTCATACCGCAGTAATGCTAATATAGTCACTAATTCTCATGTGATAACAACATACCGCTAAATGTTGTACTAGCCATTTGCCAGTCGACATTACCACGTAAAACATTACCATGCAAAAACAGTTTGTAGGGCTATTAAAAATTTATACATTGATGTGAAATTAGATTTCACCTTATTTGAAAGGAAAAGGTTATGCCGATATCAACACGCAATGCCACGCTAGCCAGTCTTATGCTTGCCTTGGGTCTTACCATGAGCGCATGTAGTAAGCATGAGTCAGCTGAAAGCAAACCAACCGAAGAAATTGCCGCACAGCAAGGTGAAATCGCTCGTGCAAACCATCCCATGCCAGTGGCTTCACAGCCTGCTTCATTTGTACCACCAACAGCCGCCTCAGCCGCTGCCACCACGACGACAGCAACCGCTACCCCAGTTTCTGCTGATGCTGGTGAAAAATTGTTTGGTAGTGTGTGTACCACTTGTCACACAGCAGGCTTGATGGGCGCACCAAAACTTGCTGATAAAGCCGCTTGGGCACCTCGCATTGCGCAAGGTAAAGACACGCTTTATAAACACGCCATCGGCGGCTATCAAGGAAAATCCGGTGTAATGCCAGCCAAAGGCGGTAGCCAAGCCTCAGATGATGAAGTAAAAGCTGCCGTCGATTATATGGTCTCAAAAGCAAGCTAATAGGTAGTGCGCCATTTATAAAATCAAGGCTATACATTAAAGCCTAGGCAACAACTAGCATCGAGCCTCTCACTAAATCCAGTCACTAGCAAAATAGTTGGCTGGTTTTTTTATACGTTTTTTATACCCAATGTGCTTTGTTTTAACCCGCAGTTTGGTTATGATGAATGACTATGTTCAATCACCAAACCCTGTTAAGAAACCGCCATGACACCTGCCGTTAATCTTGCCAAAAAACTAAAAATCAACTTCCAATTACATGAATACCATCATGACGCTCATAGTGAAAGCTATGGGCTTGAAGCAGCAGAAAAACTACAAGTTGAGCCAAAGCGGGTATTTAAAACTTTGGTGGTGCAAGATGACAACGACAAACTCGCTGTTGCGATACTGCCTGTTGAGCATTTATTAAACCTAAAAAAAATCGCCAAGGCCATTGGCAGTAAAAAAGCACAAATGGCAGACCCTAAATTGGTAGAACGTACCACAGGCTATGTGCTAGGTGGGGTAAGCCCGCTCGGTCAAAAAAAACGCCTGCCCACGGTCATCGATCAGTCGGCACAACACTTTGCGACCATTTATTGTAGTGGCGGTAGACGCGGCTTGGAGATTGAGTTGTCACCGTCGGATTTAGCAGGCGCAGTAAACGCCAAATTTGCAGATTTAATTCAAGAATAAAGGATAACACCATGCCCAATGTCATTATTGAAGTGAGTCACGACCATCTTATTAGTCAGCCTGATAACCTGCTAGCGCGGGTCAATGATACGCTATGGCAGTCTGGCAACTTTAGGCTGCAAAGTGATATCAAATCACGTATCTATTACCCAAATCACGTATTGGTGGGACTGACCGATAGCGGAGATGAAGCCTTTGTTATGGCGCATTTTTATCTGATGCCAGGGCGTGATGACGCTACCATTCAATCATTGGCGCAGCGCATTGCCGATGCTATCAAAGCGCATCTGCAGGAATTCGAAAGTGAGGTGCCTGCTGGCAATTTACAGATTTGCGTCAATTCCACCACGCTAAGCGCCAATTATGTCAAGCAGTATGTCGAATTCAAATAGAGGGGTTAGTGATAAAAATTGACTACTTTAAGCACATTTTTGCTGACTTTTGCCAACTGGTAAGATAGTAGGTTTGGCAACAAAACCCGCAGCAGCAGCGGCCCCGTTGCTAGCCAATGACTAAACAGTCATTTGCGTTATTCTCAACTTATCGCAAACATAGTAAACTAGTCAAGATTTTGTTTTGTCTGCGGTATGTAAAAATTTTAATAAGCATCTTTTAACAAGCATCTTTTAAAGACATCATATAAAGACATCGTGCAAAACATCATTTTTTCGGTTTTCCCCGTTGATTTCAACATAACTCAAGGAGTTAGCAATGATTTATCAAGGAAATAGCATCTCGGTATCGCTACTCGAAGACGGTATTGCTAAATTAAACTACGATAATCAAACTGAGAGCGTTAATAAATTTGACCAAGCCACCATCAAAGAATTTGGCGAAGCAGTCACGGCATTAGAACAATCTTCAGACGTTAAAGGTCTAATCGTTACTTCAGGAAAAAAAGTTTTCATCGCTGGTGCAGACATTACTGAATTTGTTGGTAACTTCAAAAAACCAGAAGGCGAGATTGCTTCGTGGGTACTTGACATCAACAAAACGTTCAACCGTTTTGAAGACCTGCCTTTCCCAAAAGTTGCGGCAATCAATGGCGCATCCATGGGCGGCGGTACAGAGATGACGTTGGTGTGTGACTACCGTGTCATGAGTGACAAAGCGAGCATCGGTTTGCCCGAAGTTAAATTGGGCATCTTCCCAGGCTTTGGTGGTTCAGTGCGCTTGCCACGTATCATCGGTATCGATAATGCGCTTGAAATCATCGCAACTGGCGAAGCACAAAAACCAGCCGCTGCATTGAAAGTCGGTATGGTGGATGCGGTTGTTGCCGCTGACCAGTTAGAGGCTTCAGCGATTGATTTAGTCAAAAAATGTATCGCAGGCGATTTAGATTGGAAAGCACGCCATGACGAAAAAATCAATCCAGTCAAATTAAACGCCCTAGAACAAACCATGGCATTTAACTCAGCCAAAGGTGTATTGTTCTCAAAAGCCAATCCAGCCCAGTACCCAGCACCAAAAATTGCCTTAGAGTCCATCGAAAGACACGTGAACCTACCACGTGACAAAGCGTTAGAAATTGAATCTGCAGGTTTTGCAAAAGCAGCAAAAACCCCACAAGCAGAAAGCCTAGTCGGTCTATTCTTAAACGACCAAGCAGTTCGTAAACTCGCTAAAACTCACAGCGCCAAAGCGCATGATATTAAAGAAGCTGCTGTATTGGGCGCAGGTATCATGGGTGGTGGTATCGCTTACCAAGCCGCCTCAAAAGGCTTGCCCATCATCATGAAAGACATCAAGGCAGAGCAACTTGACTTGGGTATGAGAGAGGCCAGCAAACACCTATCAAGCGGTATGGCACGCGGTAAAGTAACCCCAGCACAAATGGGCGAAACTTTAAGCCGTATCCGTCCTACGCTCAACTACGGTGATTTTGGTGAGACTGACATCGTGATTGAAGCGGTTGTTGAAAATCCAAAAGTTAAACACGCGGTATTAAAAGAAGTTGAAGGGCTAGTTAAAGACAACTGTATCCTAGCATCTAACACTTCGACCATCTCTATCACCTATTTAGCTTCGGTACTAGAGCGCCCAGAAAACTTCGTCGGCATGCACTTCTTTAACCCAGTCCATCGTATGCCGCTGGTTGAAGTAATTCGTGGTGAAAAATCAAGCGAAGAAGCGGTAGCGACTACGGTAGCGTTAGCAGAAAAAATGGGTAAAGTGCCAGTTGTGGTAAATGACTGCCCAGGCTTCTTAGTTAACCGCGTATTATTTCCTTACTTCGGTGCGTTTGACTTATTGATCAAACAAGGTGCTGACTTTGTTCAAATCGACAAAGTCATGGAAAAATTTGGCTGGCCAATGGGTCCTGCTTACTTGATGGACGTTGTGGGTATCGACACAGGGGTTCATGGGGCAGAAGTCATGGCTGAAGGCTTCCCAGACCGCATGAAACCAGACTACAAAGTGAGCGGTCAGATATTGTTTGAAGCCAATCGCTTAGGTCAAAAAAATGGCGTTGGTTTCTACAAATACGAAACGGATAAAAAAGGCAAGCCAGTTAAAACTGCCGATCCACAAACCGTTGAATTATTAAAACCATTTATCGATGCGCCAAAACAGTTTGAAGACCAAGAAATCATCGATCGTTTGATGATTGCATTATGTAATGAAACGGTTCGCTGCTTAGAGGACAACATCGTATCGACGCCTGCAGAAGCAGACATGGCGATGATTATGGGTATTGGTTTCCCGCCATTCCGTGGTGGCCCATGCCGTTACATCGACCAAATCGGTCTACAAAATTACCTAGCCCTTTGCGACAAATACGCAAGCTTAGGTAAAGCCTATGAAGCGCCACAAATGATTCGTGATATGGCGGCAAATGGTAAAACTTTTTACCCACAAGCGTAATCGACGATTATAAATTTTAAGGAGAATAAAATGACTACATTAAGTCCAAAAGATGTCGTGATTGTCGATGGCGTTCGTACCGCAATGGGCAAATCAAAAAATGGTATGTTCCGTAATGTACGCGCTGACAGCATGTCTGCCGAGCTTGTTAAAGCATTGGTAGCACGTAACCCGTTTGATACCCAACTTGTAGAAGATGTTATCTGGGGCTGTGTCAACCAAACCCTAGAACAAGGTATGAACATCGGTCGTAACATTGGTTTATTGGCTGAATTACCACGTACCACAGCAGGTCAAACGGTCAACCGTTTATGCGGTTCATCCATGCAAGCGCTTCACACCGCAGCGGCACAAATCATGACCGGTCAAGGTGATGTGTTTATTATTGGCGGTGTTGAGCATATGGGTCACGTGGGTATGATGCACGGTATTGACATCAACCCAGAGGCTTCAAAATACTATGCAAAAGCCTCTAACATGATGGGTTTAACCGCTGAAATGCTTGGGCGTATGAATAACATCAGCCGTCAAGAACAAGATGCGTTTGGTGTAGAATCACATCGCCGTGCCTGGGAAGCGACACAGCAAGGTCGTTTCAAGAACGAAATCATCGGCATTGAAGGTCATGACGAAAACGGTAACCTACAACTTTGCACTATCGATGAAGTGATTCGTCCTGATGCCAACATGCAATCATTTGCGGCATTACGCCCCGTATTTGATCCTAAAGGCGGTACCGTAACAGCTGCCACCTCATCAGCCTTATCTGATGGTGCATCTGCGATGCTTATCATGTCTGCACAAAAAGCCAAAGATTTAGGTCTAACACCGCGTGCCCGTATTCGCGGTATGGCAGTTGCAGGCTGTGATGCCGCTATCATGGGTTATGGGCCAGTGCCTGCCACCAAAAAAGCCTTAAAACGCGCTGGCATGAGCATCGACGATATGCAAACCATCGAGCTAAACGAAGCATTCGCCGCACAAGGCTTATCGGTTCTTAAGGGCTTAAACCTACAAGACAAACTAGACATCGTTAACCTAAATGGTGGTGCTATTGCGTTAGGTCACCCACTAGGCTGTTCTGGTGCGCGTATCACCACCACACTTCTAAATGTGATGGAGCAACAAGACACCCAACTCGGTCTTGCCACCATGTGTATTGGTCTGGGTCAAGGGATTGCCACCATTATTGAACGTGTATAATTATTTTGTTATTAAAAAACCCTTGATTTCAAATCAAGGGTTTTTTTACGCATGAAGTTTTTTACCCATTTTTTTAACAATGTTTTCTTATCCCTTCTTCTTTAATCAATGTTTGTTTGCTAGTATTGCTTTACCATAAAGTCTAAGAAATTTTTTGCCAAATCTGTTATGTTGTCTAGATAAAAATAGATAAATATGGGTGTATTGTGAGTTTATTCCAAAATCTACTAGTTATTTGTATATTAGTATTGATTTCCAGTTTTTTCTCCATTTCCGAAATTGCCTTGGCAGGTGCTAGGCGCATCAAGCTAAAGTTGTTGGCAGAATCGGGTGACAATCGCGCCAATAAAATTTTGCATTTACAAGAAAATTCTGCCGAATTTTTTGCTACCTCACAAATTGGGCTAAATGCCGTGGCAATTTTGGGCGGTATTGTCGGTGAGTCTGCGCTTCGCCCCTACTTTATTGACCTTATCTCCCCCTTTTATCAAGGCAAAATGCTCGATAATATCGGTTTTATAATGTCATTTTTGCTGGTCACTTTGTTGTTTATTTTGTTTGCTGATTTGATTCCTAAACGCATTGGCATGATTAACCCAGAACGCGTGGCGTTAGCGGTGATTGAGCCTGTACTGCTGTCAATCAAAGTATTTAAGCCGCTGGCTTGGATTATCAACGGGTTGGCAAATCTGATTTTTAGAATTTTCAAAATCAACATGGTAAGAGAAGAAAATATCACCTTTGATGATGTTTCTGCCGTGGTGGATGCAGGGGCGCAAGCGGGGGTGTTGCTCAAGCAAGAACATCACTTTATCGAAAACGTTTTTGAGCTTGAAGAACGCAACGTGCCCTCTAGCATGACCACCCGTGAGGATGTGGTGTATTTCACCCTTGGCGAGTCTGAGCAAAGTATCCGCCAAAAAATCGCCAATTACCCGTATTCAAAATTTTTGGTATGTAAAGACCATATTGATGAAGTGATTGGGTATGTCGATACCAAAGATATTTTGGTAAAACTTCTTAGTAACCAGTCGCAAATTTTGCTCAATGAAACTACGATTCGTAATGTATTAATTATCCCCGATACATTAACCTTATCCGAGCTGCTAGACCGTTTTCGCTCTAGTAAAGAAAAATTTGCTGTGGTAATGAACGAGTATGCGCTCATTGTCGGTGTCATTACGCTCTCTGATATCATGATGACAGTGATGGGGGATTGGGTCGCACCGATTGAAGATGAGCAGCAGATTATCCAGCGTGATGAATTCTCATGGCTGATTGAAGGTACCACACCGATTGAAAATGTCAAACATGCGCTCGGTATCGAAGATTTTCCTGATTGGGATAATTATGAAACTTTAGCGGGTTTTATGATGTATAAACTGCGCAAAATTCCTCGTCCTGCGGATTTTGTTGAATATCAAGGTTATAAATTTGAAGTAGTCGATATTGATCATCATAAAATTGACCAATTACTCGTTACCCGTTATATCAAAGATGAAGAAAACCAAATTATCAGCGATAGTTAGTCAAGGTGACTGGGTAATACTGCCGCTTTGACATTGAAACTGATTAACTTTTTTCACGTTTCTTGTTAAAGTAGTTCATGGTTTCACCAAATCGTGAACTTTTTTCTTTTGGGCTTGGCAAATGGTAAAATTATTTTATGCTTGAAATCCGCCACCTTCAATTATTGACCGCACTACGTGAGCAAGGCTCGCTTGCTGCCGCGGCTGAGGACTTGTATGTCACGGCATCAGCAGTCTCCCATCAGCTCAAAGAAATCGAAAATTATTATGGTGTTAGCCTCGTCAATCGCCGCTCAAGACCACTAAGCTTTACCCCGGCGGGCAAAGAAGTACTCAAGCTTGCCGACAGTGTGCTACCGCAATTTAATCGTACCACCGCCAACCTTAAAAGACTGGGTCGTGGTCAAACGGGACAATTACGTTTGGCCTCGGAATGTCATAGCTGTTTTGATTGGTTGATGCCTATTCTTAATCGTTATCGCAGGGAATGGCAAGACGTTGAGCTGGACTTTAGCTCAGGCTTTGAACCTGAGCCCCACCAAATGCTACTCGATGAAGAAATTGATGTGCTTATCACAGCCAGTCGCTTACCCTTGGAGGGAATCAGCTATCTGCCGTTATTCCAATATGAAAGTCGGTTGGTGTTGTCACCGACGCACCCATTAGTCGATAAAAAATCGCCGATTTTGCCAGAAGATTTGATTGATGAAACGCTTATCGTCTATCCTGTGGAAGCCAAGCGGCTCGATATCATCGCGCATTTTTTTGCGCCTGCAGGACTTGCGCCCAAGAAACTAAGAACCACAGAATTGACCGCCATGTTAATTCAGCTAGTTGCGAGCGAACGAGGGGTTGCCTCATTACCGAATTGGGTGGTCAATGAATACGAAAAAAAAGGCTGGGTAATATCAAGGGCATTGGGGGAAGGTGTGTTTTGCCAGCTTTATGCGGCGACCCGTACCACAAGTAAAGAGGTGGCTTATATTCAAGGGTTTTTAGATTTACTGCCAGAGATTACCCATAAACCGATATTACCAGCCCATCATCGAGCCTAATCGATTAAACCTAACCGATTAAAAATGCTGGATGTGATGTTACAACACCACTATTATGTTGATGAATGCCACACCCAAATTACATATCAACATACGCCAACAAAAGACACGCCAATAAAAGCCAAATCGAGGTCACCCAAACAAAGTAGAATGGAATTACTTTGAAGCCAAGTTAACCTCTTCAGGTGAGATATGCGTTGTTGCTAATACTGTTGGCTCATCGTATTCAACTTTTTCAGTGACCAATTCTTCATGGCGCAGTGTCACAGGAATTTGCGTTTCATGACTGACATTTTGGGTCATTAACTGCACTTTTTCCGCCACAATGGTTTCAATATTTACTTTAGCTATTTGTTGAAGTAGAGGAACCTCAATCGGGGTATCGCCTAAAGTAATCGCTTGCCCATTCACCATCAACTGTGGCACATTGACATTATTAGTAACCACGCTAACTAAATTATCATGAGGCGCGTTAGCCTGGGAAAATACATGTTCAATCACTAACACTTCTTGATTGAGTGTCACAGGAACGTTAACCGTTTGGCTGATGATTTTTTTTGATAATTTAATATTGTCTTTGACAAATCGCTCAATTTGCACTCGGGGGCGTTCAGCTAATAGCTCTAAAGTGTTGGTGGTATCTTCACGAAGATCAACGGTTTTGACAATGTTATCATGAGTATGGGTATCATAGGTGTTTGGTTCAGTAGTATTCATCATCGGGTTTTTCATTGAGTGTTTTCCATTGCAAAGTTATTGTTCCAAAATCCTGTAATAATATATAACAATCACAAAAAAGACAGATGAAATCATCTGCCTTTTTCAAGCCAATGGCAACACCGTTGGCAGAAGTTAAGCTTTATAGTAATTAATTCTAATGATATTAATTATCAAAGTTTACGGGGCGCATTTGGATCGATTGCAGGTGATACATTACCATCGATGGTATCAACACCCGTTACACGCTCAACGCCATCTTTTTGTACATCTAACTCTTCACGGCGAACGGTTTCATTAAAGGTCTCAGTGCGAGTTTGTGCCACTTTATCTACGTTAACTTCTTCAGTGACATAAGTTTGTTTGTTGACATTTGCACGTTCTGCTTCAAGTTCAACCTCAATAGTGGCATTGTCATTATCACCGATGCTGCGGTCAGTAGGTTTATTAACTGGTGTACGCTGGATATGCGCTTGTTCTTCAGTTAACTCAACGTTGACAGTGCGTGGCTCAGACACAACGTGTTTACCAACTTTTAGTAAACCTGCTACGATTTTGTCCTTATTGACTGAAATGCGTTCTTCAAGTAACTGTAATGTATTAGGTGATTGGTAATCGTTATCAGTAAGCTTAACAGGTGTGGCAGCACGGTCAAATACGTGACGGTCACGAACCGTTTGTTCTTCAATACTGTAGTTGTAGTCAGGATCGTAGCTATCCATTGTTTCAACAGTATCTCGGCTGAGCGAATCAAAGTATACATTGTCGTCTTGAATACGAGCTAGACCCGCGGGTACTAAAACTTCTTTCGAGCTAAACCAGCCACCTACATCAACAATGAAATAGCGAATACGGCCTGTGCTCTCATCAACTAAAGCACCTTGAATACTACCCACTTTGTCGCCATTGGCGCCATAAGCGGTTTTACCAGTTGGATCAAAATAATCGTTACCTAAAAGGTCAACGTGGGTATCTTGGATATCGCGTAAACGTATTAAACTTGCCATGGAAAAATCTCCTTTAGATATCTTATTGTTTATTTTTTATTAAGGTAGTTAAGTTAAAAACTAAATAAATATAAGATAGTTTTTTATAGTTAAATGAAAATTGTTATAATAAAATTTTTAAAATTCAACAAATTAAATCTTTCATCATTGATGGATTGTTGAATTCGCCGATGATAAGAGTTATGAAAAAATTCGTAAACTTTATCGTTCGACTTGCAAACAAGATTACTGAAAAAAGCTCCCATTAAGTAGTAGGATTTGATAAATTTTTGTTTAGAGGGTGTAATTGGCAGTTGTCTTAAGTAACTTTTGCAACCAAGCGTAAAAAAAATTGGCTTTTAGCAATAAATTAAAAACATAGAAAAAAGTCGGGTAGAGCACTTAGCGCGAAACACCATTGCCCACCCAATAAGGCGTTATAAAAGATAAGTAATAAAAAATAATGAGTTATCAACATATATATTAGGTGATTTTCGATGACAAAATATCAGGGCAAAATAACCCGCTGGCAAGATGACAAAGGCTTTGGGTTTATTGAGCGGACGGATAACAATTTACAAAACTCAGCCATCTTTTTTCATATCAGCGAATACCGAGCGAACCAACGTCCTGTGCTTAATGAAGCGGTAGTTTTTGAAATAGGGCAAGGCAGAGATGGCAAACCCTGCGCTGTCAACGTGCAGCAACAGACGTTTGTCAGACAAAAAGTTGCCCAACAAAATGCCCGGCAAGTTCGTCAAGCTCAAAACGGCCTTAAAAATCAAACATTACTTACGTGGGTGGCTATTGGGGTGCTGTTTTTTGTGTTACTGACCGCTGTTGTGCTGGTTAAGCACTTACCCTTATGGATTATAGGTTGGTATTTTGCAATGAGTTTAGCGACCTATCTGCTGTACGCGCATGATAAAAAAGCTGCGCAAAATGGTGATTGGCGCGTGCAAGAAGCGTCACTCCATAAATTAGCTTTTGCTGGGGGTTGGGTAGGGGCGGCGTTTGCCCATTGGTTATTGCGCCATAAATCAACCAAGCCAGAATTTCGTAGGGCTTTTTACTTAACAGTGATCGGGAATCTCTTAGCTTTGGCAATCATAAGTTATATCAACCTAAAAATCAAATGATTGCTTGATAGATTGATGGTTATAGGTCGATTGTTGAGCAAAAAAAATCCCTAATCTAGCTTAGGGATTTTTTTTGCATAAGACAATTAGATTAATTCAATGGCTAAGGCAACGGCTTCACCGCCACCGATACATAGGCTAGCAATGCCTTTTTTACCACCTGTGCGTTTGAGTGAGTTGATGAGTGTGACTACGATACGCGCACCGGATGCTCCGACGGGATGACCTAATGCACAAGCACCGCCTTCGATATTAACTTTAGCATGATCAAGGTCATTTTCTTGCATAGCAAGCATGGTTACCATGGCGAATGCTTCATTGATTTCCCAAAGATCAACGTCTTCTTTGCTCCAGCCAGCTTTTGCTAAAACTTTTTTCACACACTCGATGGGTGCGATGGTAAATTCGCTTGGGTGTTGTGAGTGAGTGGCTTGGGCAACGATACGTGCAAGTGGTTTTAAGCCTTTTTCTTTGGCTTTGTCTTCTGACATCAATACAACGGCGGCTGCCCCATCAGAGATTGAGCTTGAGTTAGCGGCAGTGACTGTACCATCTTTTGAGAACGCGGGTTTTAAGGTTGGGATTTTGTCTACATTGGCTTTACCGGGTTGTTCGTCCGTGTCAATGACTACATCGCCTTTACGAGTTTTGACAGTAACCGGAACGATTTCGTTTTTGAAGTGACCTTCATTGATGGCGGTGTTGGCGCGTTTTAGCGATTCGATAGCAAATGCATCCATCGCCTCACGTGTGATACCCCGTTTATCTGCCATTTCTTGCGCAAATGCACCCATTAACTTGCCGGTATCAGCATCTTTAAGACCATCTAAGAACATGGTGTCTTTGATCTCGCCATCTCCCATGCGATAACCACCACGTGCCTTTGGTAGCACATAAGGGGCGTTGGTCATTGATTCCATACCACCTGCTACCACGATATCAAACTCACCACTACGAATTGAGTTGGCACCTAGCATAATGGCTTTCATACCAGAACCACAAAGTTTGTTGACATTGACTGCGCCTGTGGCATCTGGGATACCTGCTTTACGCATCGCTTGACGCGCTGGGCTTTGACCTGCACCTGCGGTTAAGATACAACCCATGATAACTTCGTCAATCTCTTCTGGTTTTACGCCAGCACGGTTAACGGCTTCTTTAATGACGGTTGCACCAAGCTCTGGCATTGATACTTCGTTCAAATCACCTTGGAATCCACCCATTGGGGTGCGAACGCCATCTACGATTACGACTGAATTTTCCATATTAAATTTCCTTTGAGTTAGGGTTTCTGTTGTCACAAGCAAACTACGACCTAAATCACTAGGGTCTATAAACAGGGTTGTAAACGGCAACCATGCCAATCACAATAGATGTTTTAAGTTTTGCTAATGCGATACATTTCATATTATCATAGTTAAAATGTAAATTAAACTACTGAAAACACTGTAAAATATACCAATTAAGTCTACCTAAATTTTACTGCATTAACTCATCCAACCGAATGCGCACCACCTTATCTGTCACGGTATCTAACGCTTCGATTTTAGCAATCGCTTCATTCATATTGCGCTCAACAACGGGGTCAACCATAATAATGATTGGCAAATCAGTGCTAGTATCATCATGCGCTGGCTGTTGCAAAATTGCATCAATACTAATTTTAGACTCACTTAAAATGCGGGTAACTTCTGCTAGTACACCCAAATCATCTTTGACTTGTAGGCGCAGATAGTAGCCTGTGATCATTTCATCGCTCGATAAAATACGTGTGTTATTGAGTGTCTCAGGCTGGAACGCCAAATGTGGCACCAAATTGGCAGTTGAATCATTGGTCTCTGCAAGGGCGCGTACCATGTCCACCACATCTGCCATCACGGCTGATGCAGTTGCCCCTGCGCCGGCACCCGAACCGTAATACAAGGTTTGTCCAACAGGCTCTGCGTCAACCATGATGGCATTTTTTACCCCATTCACATTGGCAAGTAACACCTGTTTTGGAATCAAAGTCGGATGTACACGTAATTCAATACCTTCTTCGCCACTGTCTAAAATACGACGTTTGGCAAACCCTAAATGCTTGATACGGTAGCCAAGCTCGTTGGCATAACGCACATCTTGCTTGGTGATTTTGGTAATGCCTTCACAGTAAACTTTGTCAAATTGTAGTGGGATACCAAACGCAATTGACGCAAGTAGCGTTAATTTATGCGCAGCATCAATCCCCTCGACGTCAAATGTCGGATCGGCTTCGGCATAACCCAGCGCTTGGGCTTCAGCGAGGACATCTGCAAAGTCCCGCTTTTTATCGCGCATTTCAGTCATGATAAAGTTGCCTGTACCATTGATGATACCTGCAAGCCAATCGATTTTGTTGGCAGCTAAGCCTTCACGTAAGATTTTGATAATCGGAATACCACCTGCAACCGCGGCTTCATACGCCACTTTGACGCCCTTGGCCTCCGCCTTGGCAAAAACCTCATTGCCATGTTCTGCTAGTAAGGCTTTGTTGGCAGTCACAATATGTTTGCCATGCTCGATTGCTGCTAAAATCACCTCTTTAGCCGTGGTCGTACCGCCCATCAATTCCACCACAATATCCACATCATCTTGCTGAACGATATCAAGCAAATCGGCAGATTGTTTGATGTCTGTTGGAATATCGGTACGTTTGCGACGCGTGCCTACGTGGGTAATTTTAATCTCACGTCCTGTGCGACGCGTCATTTCATCAAGGTTATTTTGTAGTAGTTCAACCACCCCAGTACCCACAGTACCAAGCCCTAAAATCGCTAATTGAATAGGTCGATTATTCATAAAAAAAATTCTCAAATGTCAAAAATATAAAAATAAAAGTTTAAAAGTTGGCTAGCTAAATATACCATGCTAACTTGTGATTGGTAAGGTATAAAATCCAATTGCCCAAAAAAATTAAAATAAAAAAACCAGCGAGTGATGACTAGCTGGTTTGTATCCCATCCGGGGTTAACTTATTTGAGGTTGAGCGCCTGTGCCAATTCAGCCGGTGGCACATAACCGCCAAGTTGATGACCTTCTGTGTCAAACACGGCTGGGGTGCCATTGATACCCAAGTTCGCACCTAACTCATAAATTTTACGTACGGGGTTACTGCAAGTCGGTGCGTTGATAGGCAGGCCCAATTTGGCATCGGTTAAGGCTTTTTTGCGGTCACTGCTACACCAGATTTTTTCCATGATGGGCATGGTCTGTTCACTACGTGGCCAAGGTAGATAGCGCACTTCGATACCCAGTGCATTTACTTCATCAATTTCACTGTGGAATTTACGGCAATAACCACAATCTGCATCGGTAAACACATAGATTGCTGCTTTCGTCTGCCCCTTAGCAGGGAAGATAATCATGTCTTTTTTATCAATGGTGGCAAGGCTGGCTTTCGCATCTTGCGCTTGCAAGTTCGCTGAGATGTGCTCAGGTTTGGCACCACCGACTTTGATGATATCCCCTTGTACCACATATTGACCTGTCGCATCGGTGAAAAATGCCGGTAAACCTTCGGCTTTGACCCAATAGATGTTTGGCATACTCGTCGCTGTCACCGAGGTGATTTTGGCGGTGATACCTGATTTGGCTAAATTCGCCGCTAGCAGTTGCTGTAGCTGTGATTCATTTTTTGCCGCGGGGGCTGAGCTGTTAGTCGCTTCAAGTTTCTGAGTTTCAGACTTGGCGGGTGTGCGCGATTGGGCATTATCACAGCCTGCCAAACCAACCATGCCAGCCACGGTGATGACACTGGTAATTAAACGGGTAGCTAATGAGGTTTTAGAACGATAAGTTGCAAAACGAATGAGCATGAGAAAACCCACAGAACGTTAATATAGGTTTTTATTTTACCATATTGTTATGGCGTATGAGCGCTACCCCTGTCAACTTATTGTTAATAATCTATCAGGTCTACTAGGTCGGGGCTCACATTTTTGCCCGTTCCAATCTTTCTGCTCGTCTCAATCTTTCCGCTTGTTTCAATCTTTTGGTGCGCTAAAAGCAACCGGCTCAAAGCCAAGTTCTATTAATGGATTAAAAGGTTGTTTAACAAAGTTTGCTTAACTAGGTTTTTTAAAAAAATTCAGCGTTTAAGCAAATAACTTTTGATAAGTTGCAATACAATTTAAACATTGTGTTTGAATGACAAATTTGTAAACTAATAAATCGTCAGCTAGTTATAACTATTATTATTTTTTCATCTTTTACTATTTTTTAGGAATTTATCATGGCAATTGCTAGTTTGTTAACCTTACTCGATGATATTAGCGTCATCCTAGATGATGTATCGGTGATGACAAAAGTCGCTGCCAAAAAAACGGCGGGCGTGTTGGGCGATGATTTGGCACTTAACGCCAATCAAGTGTCAGGGGTAAAAGCCGATCGCGAGTTGCCTGTGGTGTGGAGTGTCGCCAAGGGTTCTTTAGTCAATAAAGCGATTTTGGTGCCGCTGGCTTTAATTATTAGTGCAATTTCGCAAGCCTTGGTGACCGGGTTATTGATGATTGGTGGTTTATATCTGTGTTATGAAGGGGCAGAAAAAGTGGTGCACAAATTTTGGCCCCACTCTGGTAGTAATGACCCTGAGCAAGCCGAGCGGGTAGCAGCCAATGCCGATGAAAGTGTGGATTTGGTGGCGCATGAAAAAGAGAAAATCAAAGGGGCAGTGCGAACGGACTTTATTTTATCGGCTGAAATCATTGTGATTTCCCTCGGCACCATTGCGGCAACGGTGCCTTTACTAGATAAAGCGATAACACTGGTAGTAATTTCACTCATCATGACAGTGGGTGTGTATGGCTTTGTAGCTATGATTGTCAAGATAGATGATTTAGGGCTGCACTTGCAGCAAAAGTCGTCATCAGCGGCACAAAGTATAGGTAAGGCGTTATTAGCCTTTGCGCCTATTTTGATGAAAGTGCTATCAATCGCCGGTACTTTGGCGATGTTCTTGGTGGGTGGTGGTATTTTGGCACATGGCGTTGGCGCGTTACATCATGGAATTGAACATTTAGGTGACTTGTCAGGGGCGTTTTCAGGCTTAACCACCAACCTATTAAATGCACTGGTTGGTTTGATAGCAGGTTTAGTGGTAGTTGCGATCATGACAGTCATCTCAAAAATTCGTAACAAGCCTGCCCATTAAACAAGCCCGCCAATTCATTGTATCTAAAATTTGTAGCTAAAATAAAAAAGCAGTTCATGTTGAACTGCTTTTTTATTGCTATACGTGCACGCAAACACGATTGACTTACTGATTGTGCTGCGGCGCTTCCGATTCATCGTGAGAGGGCGCCAATTCAGTTTGGGCGGTGGTCGTTGATTTTTTAGTGACAACCACGGCATTTTCCACCTTTTTACTGGTACGCGTTTTGGGTTTGGCTGCTGGTTTTTCGCTCGCCTTAGCTTTCCGCGTACGGGTTTTTGGTGCTTTTGGGGTTGCCAAGGTCAGCATACCAACGGTTGCCGGTTTCATTTGTTCTGCCACACTTTCAATCATGTTCTTATAACTTACCGGTGTGGTTTTACGTTTTTGCGCAGCTGCTTCTGCGCTATCTTCTACGTCCGTTTGTTCAAGCGCTTCGGTGCCAGTGTTATGGTCTAATGCGGATTCATCCGCTGTTGGCACTGAGTCAACGTCCTGATTCACTATAGCATCATCCGCTATTGTTGTCGCAGAGACTGGCTCGGTTGGTCGGTTAGCGACTGGCGCATTGTGTGCTTGCAAGTAAGCTTCGACCAATTTACCTTGCTCAATCAACGCATGACCTTTATCGCCCAAACGCGCCACAATCCATGCGCCTACGCTACCTGCTTGATAGGACAGATGGTTTTGGTTAGGCGACGCTGATTGAGTTGAGGCTGCTTCTACTTGACCTGTAACGCTGCCAGTTTCGGAGTTAGGCTCAGCAACTGACGGGTTTGAGTCAGTCGGCGCTTGAGTGACAGCAGTATTAACCAAAGAACCGCGTGGGTCATTGATGGCGCGTTTAGTTACCGCTGGTAGTGCAGCGTCAGTTTTGCCTGCTTGGCGTTGGAACTGATTGGCTGGCAAAATGGCCGTATGATAATCATCCAAATTTTGCGCGGATAGACTGGCATAGCCATAATTTCTAAAGTACTGCCCAAAACGCTGTTGTTCAGCCACTATGACATTATCTTTTGCGGGGGTAGTGGTAGTAGCAGCTTGATGATTAAAAGCATCGATGGCTTGGATAAAGCAGCTAACCACGCTGTCGGTTGCCATTTTTTCAGCGGCATTATCTAAGTACTGGTTAATAAACTGACTCACCGTACCTGAAATTTTTGTCACCGAAGTGCTCACTACAGAGGCAACTGGGCTAAATTGCGCTTGATAAGCCTTATAGACTTCGCGTGGGTCATTTTTGGCACGGCCTTGGCTCGGTGTCACTGCCAGCTGTGCTGTGGTTGGTTCAGCTGATGGCGCAGATGGTGTCGATGCTTTAGCAAGCTCGGCTACCTCGTCATTGGACACTGTAACGTTGCTAGGGTTAACTGGCGTCTCAATTGCCTGTTCGGGCATCGAAGCTGATGCTATTGGCTGCGCCTCAGGTTTTGCAATTTCCCCTTTGCTGGCATCTAGCGAGAGATGCGTTGTTTCAACCGCAGCTATAGGTTGTTGTTGTTCAGTTTTAAATACTTGAACTTGCACACTGTTGGGGTCACGTTGTTTGGTGCCTTTCGGTTTTTCTGCTCTGGATTGGTTGTTTTTTCTACCATCGACAGGGGCAACAGCGGTATCAGTCGCTGTCACATCATTGACTACAGCCGCGTTACTATCTTCATTCGCTAGTGTTGGACGACGTTCTTTGACCCCGCGGCTGTCACGGCGACTATTCGGCTCGCGTTTTGGCAGCTCACTAGTTTTAGCAGTTTTTGACGCATCGTTTGACTTGTCTTTATTACTGTCAGTGTCCTGTGATGAAACTTCCGTCTCACTCGTTTCAGATTGATAACGGTTTGGTTTTTTAGCCTTTGGTTTGCGGTTACCACGTTTACGGCGCTCAGCATCTTTATCGCTTGATTCAGCCGTGGCCGAAGGTTGTTGAGACGCTTCTTGATAAGGATTGGCGCTAGTTTCATTGGTGTTAGCTGTCACCGCAGGGATGCTTGCCGTCAATGCCGCGTAATTGATTTGACCTTGCACCCCCAAGCTTTGCGCGCCGGTATTGACAAGACTTTCAATCGCCGAAGCAGCATCTTGACCACTAAAGTGTGGGGTGACTTGGGCTTGCTGGGTAGGGGCAAACAAGTTCGATAGCCAAGCGACTGCAGAAGTTGCAGGGACAGTGGCAGCCGGCTGCACGGGTTGTGGCGCGGCAGCTTTGGGGGCAGTCGTATTGTTGGCAGTTTGCTGAGATTTGTTGGATGGCGTTGCAGGGTTAGGCGTGGTATTGGCGGCGTTGCTAGCATTACTCCAGGCATTATGATTACCTGTCGGCGCTACACGGCTGACTTCATTGTCATCGGTGTGCCAGTTGCTCGTATCGTAGCCACGGTCTTTATATTCTTGTTGTTGGCTTTCGGCGACACGCTCATAGCTCGATGGCGCGAACCCATCACTGTTATAAGTGATATTAAACTCGGGGGATTCAAGATGCGCATGCGGCAAGATGGTAATGCGCGTACCACTTTCTTGCTCAAGACAGACGAGCGTTTCACGTTTTTCGTTGAGTAAAAATGCCGCGATGTCGGTTGGCACTTCGGCTTGTATTTCGCCATGACGCTCTTGTAGCGCCCGTTGTTCGATTTGACGCATGATTGACAAAGCAAGTGAACGCAAGTCACGAATCATACCGGTACCGTGACAACGGGGGCAGAGGTAACCTGTGGCTTCTTCAAGTGACGGACGCAAGCGTTGACGACTCATTTCAAGTAGTCCAAAACGTGAAATTTCAGCGAATTGGATACGCGCGCGGTCGTTTTTGGTGGCTTCTTTGAGACGACTTTCCACTTGTTTTTGGTGGTCATCGGTTGCCATGTCAATAAAGTCAATAACAATCAAACCACCCATATCACGCAGGCGTAATTGACGGGCGATTTCATCTGCTGCTTCTAAATTGGTATTAAACGCCGTTTCTGAGACATCCGCGCCTTTGGTGGCTTTTGATGAGTTGATATCAATCGATACGAGGGCTTCAGTTTGGTCAATCACAATCGAACCGCCGCTTGGCAAACGTACTTCACGTTGGTAGGCGGTTTCGATTTGTTTTTCAATCCCAAAACGGGCAAACATCGGCTCATAGTCAGTGTATTTGCGCAGTTTATTCGCTTGCTGCGGCATCACCGCTTCAATAAAATTCGCCGCTTCATTATAGGCGTATTCATTGTCGACCCAAATTTCCGTGATATCATCACGCAAGTAGTCGCGTACGGCACGGGTGACTACGCCAGCTTCTTGGTGCAACAGGCGAGGTGAGGGAAATTTTTGGCTTTGTTGTTGGATGCCTTTCCAAATGTTTAATAAATGGTCAAGGTCTTGTTGTAATTCATCCGTGGTTTTACCAATCCCTGCGGTACGGATGATAACGCTCATGCCTTTGGGTAGTCTTAGATCACTTAACGCTTGCTTCATCTCATCGCGCAACTTACCAGAGATTTGGCGAGAGATACCGCCGCCACGCGCATTGTTGGGCATCAATACCAAATAACGACCCGCCAATGAAATCAAAGTAGATAACGCAGCGCCTTTGTTACCACGTTCTTCTTTTTCCACCTGAACGATGAGTTCATCGCCTTCTTTAATCAGTTGTTTGATGTTAGTGGTAGAGCGAGGGTCGCCTGCTAGATACTCTGGGGCGATTTCACGAATCGGTAAAAAACCTTGACGTTGTGAACCGTATTCCACAAATACCGCTTCAAGCGATGGCTCGACACGGGTCACATGACCTTTATAAATATTGGCTTTTTTTTGCTCGCGGGTACGGTTTTCTAAATCGAAATCATACAAATGATTGCCATTGCACAGGGCAACACGGATTTCTTCAGCGTGGGTAGCATTGATGAGGATGCGTTTCATGTGTTTTCTCCTAAACACACAAAACATACGAGTGTCGATAAATGTTGCTATCAAACATTACTATCAAATATTAGGCGAAACAACGTCAAACAGTCTTGACTATACTCGCTGATACCAAGCGCAAGTGGCTTGACAACGCTTGATAACAAGGTTTGTTGTTCACCAAAAATTGCATGATTAAGTTGGATTATTCCCATAGCGAGGTTGTAAGCCTGTTATGTAAATATAGCCGTCATGCTGGATTGGGGTTATAGCCCAAAACAATGTGTGTTTTAGGACAAATGAATGAACCCTTTTTCCCTATTGGTCAAAAAGTGTTAGCGTTAGTTTTCGCTTTAAATGGCAAGCCTGATAAGTTAGGTTTTACAAAGGCGTGGGCAATTTAAAATGGTAAATCGTCCAAAACCGTAAACGTTTATCTCAAAATCGCAACTACTGAGTTCATTTACCTAGGCGCATAATACGCTAATCGTTACCAGCAGTTTTGTGGTTGTAAGGCACAAAACCCACCATTTATCTGTTATCTCTATACATCACTAATCTTTACAAACTATTTGAACATGTTTTCAAATGACAATTATCTTCGTTACTCGTATGTCGTGTGCTGATATTGATTAAAATCAGTCTTAAAATCTATAAATATTGGCAGTCTAGTGCGCCCTATCGTAAGTCATACCGCCATGAATAAATTTCGGCTGTATGGGCGACAGCAAAAGCGACAGTTTAATTATCCCGCATACACTCCATTGTAAAGAAGTTTAACAGGGTCCAGTCGAATTGATGGCGCGAATTCATAGCGGCACAGGCACTAAACTGCTAAACTATAGCAAATTTTTATGTAAACGGCTATCAAAATATGACAGAGCACTCGCAGTCTCCCAAACGTCCTGCCCATCCTAACAAAAAACGCGACACCCCATCGCAGCAATCGGCTCATCAACACCCCAAACGCACGCCCAGCAAACAACCGCCGAGCAAACAACCGCAGTCTGCAGATGATGATATTTTAGATTTTGCTAAAGTCAATTACTTGACCGTCACGCGCCAGCAGCATGACCAACGTGTTGATAATTTTTTGTTGGGTCGTCTTAAAGGACTGCCGCGCTCACACGTCTATAACATGATTCGTTCTGACGAAATCCGTGTCAATGGCAAACGCTGTAAACCCCACGATAAACTGCAGCGTAATGACGTGGTGCGCATTGCACCCATCAAGCTTGCCACGCGTGAAAAACCCGTGATTAGCCCTGACTTTGCCCAGAGTTTGCTTGAGCGCATTGTGTATGAAGATGAGGGTTTAATCGTACTCAACAAGCCATCGGGTATGGCAGTGCATGGCGGCAGTGGCGAGAGTTTTGGCGTGATTGAAGCGATGCGAGAAGCAACGGGTAAAAAATACCTTGAGTTGGTACACCGCATTGACAAAGATACCTCTGGCTTACTGATGATTGCCAAAAAACGCTCAACCCTTAAAACTTTACAAGAGCATTTGCGAGAAAAAACCTTGCAAAAAACCTATCTGTGTTTGGTGGTAGGTTGGATAAGTAGCGAAACACAAACCATTGATAAACCGCTATTAAAATACACGTTGCCTGCCACACAAGAAGGCAAAAGCGGTGAACGCCGTGTCAAAGTAGATGTAAAATCCGAAGATAGCAAGCCAAGCCAAACCCAAATTAAAGTGTTGCAAAAATTCGAGTTAAATGGTCAAAAAGTCAGCTTAATTGAAGCCAAACCGCTCACAGGGCGTACCCACCAAATTCGGGTGCATTTGGCGAGTATCGGGCATCCGTTATTGGGTGATGATAAATACAATCCGAATGTAGCTAAAGGCGATAAAAGCGTGCGCCGCTTGTGCTTGCATGCTTATCAGCTTGCTATTCCAGAATATGAGGTGATTACAGCCGAATTGCCAGACGATATGCAAAATTTGATAGAGAATCAACATGATTAACATGAAAAACAAATCGCTAATCATTTTCGATTGGGATGGCACGCTGATGGATTCGGTTGGCTTAATCGTCGCTGCCATGCGCTATGCCGCTGAAAAGCACGGTTTAACCGTCACCGATGACGCGACAAAATCCATTATCGGCATTGCACTCGTAGATGCGTTTCCGATGCTTTTCCCCAATGACAGTGATAAATATGATGAACTTTTAGCGACTTACTCAGAATATTACGTTAAACATTGCGACAATGACAAACTGTTTGAAGGTATTAAAGAATTGATTCAAGATTTACACGCACAAGGTAAAACCTTAGCGATTGCCACAGGGAAAAAACGAAAAGGTCTGCAGCGCGTACTACCCAATTCTGGCATTCAAGCGTTTTTTACAGTCACCAAAACCGCTGACGAAACCGCAGGCAAGCCAAATCCCTTAATGCTTGAGCAAATTTTGGTAGAAACAGGCACAAGAATTGAAGACGCTGTTTTTATCGGTGATAGTATTCATGACATTCGTATGGCAAATGCAATACAGATGGATAGCATTGCTGTAAGTTATGGCTGTGAAAAAGCTGACGTTTTGGCAAAAGAACATCCAACCAGGCTTGTTGCAACAATCAATGAACTAAAACAACAGCTAATTTAGTTTAGCTTTGTGCAGATAACTAACTTCGAGTAGAATAACGGCAATTAAAAATTTTAAAAAGCTGTTTACAATGACCGAAGAACTACTCATCAACATCAGTCCATCTGAGAGCCGAGTCGCGGTGCTCGAAGATGGAATACTGAACGAAATCTTTATCGAACGCCATAGCAAACTTGGCTCAGTGGGCAATATCTACCTTGGCACAGTGGTGCGCGTACTGCCAGGCATGCAGGCGGCGTTTATCGATATTGGGCAATCGCGTACCGCGTTTTTGCACGTCAATGATATGCAGACCCTGCGTCCTAAGCTCTCAGCCATTGAACCGCCCAAACCGCAAAACCCCGCAATTGACAACACCTTAGACCCTGACACCACTACGCTTGCGATGACCACAACCACCTATCAGCCACCGCCTAGCGAGTTGATAGAGAACCGCTTGTATGAAGGACAGCGTATCTTGGTGCAAGTGATTAAAGACCAATTAGGCAGTAAAGGCGCACGACTGACGACGGATGTGTCATTGCCTTCGCGTTATTTGGTGTACTTGCCGTATGGTGAACATATCGGCATCTCACAGCGGATTGATGGCGATGAGCGAGAGCGGTTAAAAACACAGCTTGGCGAGCTGATGCACCAAGTCAAACTACAAGGCGGATTGATTGCCCGTACCGCTGCCGAAAATATCCCGCAATCCAAACTTGAAGAAGATATTTATTATCTATTGCAGCTTTGGCGTATGGTACAAGCCCGCCGTGAACAAACGCCGACCCATCGCCGTTTTGAGCTAATTTATCAGGATTTGTCGCTACCTTTGCGCGCGATTCGAGATTTGATTGGTGAGCAGACTGAAAGGGTGACGGTCGATAACGCCCGAGTGTTTGACGCTATTCGTCATTTTGCCAAAGAATTTGTCCCTGCCATTTTCCCACGTATTCAATTGTATGAAGGCGAGCAGGCGTTATTTGATGTTCACCGCGTTGAAGATGATTTAAAAGATGCGCTCAATCGCCGTGTTAATCTCAAATCAGGCGGTTATCTTATCATCGACCAAACCGAAGCCATGACCACCATTGATGTCAATACAGGCTCATTTGTCGGAGGGCGTTCCCTTGAAGATACGGTGTATAAAACCAATCTTGAAGCCACCCACGCCATCGCCCGTCAGCTGCGACTGCGTAATTTGGGCGGGATTATCATTCTTGACTTTATCGATATGCAAGAGCAACAACACCGCGATGAGGTATTAGCAAGCCTGCAAGAACAGCTCAAACGCGATTATGCCAAAACCAACATCAGCCAAGTCTCAGCGCTTGGGCTGATAGAGATGACTCGTAAACGCACGCGTGAGAGCCTACAACAACAGCTTTGCGAGCCGTGTCCAACCTGTGGCGGTAAAGGCTTTGTCAAAAGCGCCGAAACCGTGTGTTTGGAGATTTTTAGAGAACTCATGCGCTGCGCCAGAACCTACAACGCCCCTAAGAAATTTACCGTGGTCGCAAATAGCGGGGTAATTGATTTGCTTGAAACCATTGAAGCGGATACGGTGGCAGAGATGGAATATTTGCTGGGTCGTCCGATTAACTTAGAAAGTGATAACCGTTTTAATCAAGAACAATATGATATTTTGCTAGATTAGCCTATTGCTTTTACCCAAAAAATCGGTATAATACAGCCCACTTAACTTATTGCAGGGCGACGAAGATGATTCGTCAATTCATAAAAGAATAAGCCCTTTAATACAGTCGCTCCATTGATTGCGACACGAAATTAAAAAATACAGTTTCACCGACTATTAATAATGCTATCTATGTATTGCAAGTTAGTAGTTTGAGTGGGACTGAAATTTTTTTATTTTCAAAAAGTGCCTGTCAAAAACAGGTAAAAAATGCAAGTTAGGTGTTTACTCAATAACAGCTTAACACCCAACGCAAATTAACCCATATCAAACTTTATATTAGGAGCTTACTGGCATGGCTAACCAGAAAATCCGTATCAGACTTAAATCTTTTGACCATCGTCTGATTGACCAATCAGCTCAAGAGATTGTTGATACCGCAAAACGCACAGGTGCACAAGTTCGTGGTCCAGTACCGCTACCAACTCGCATTGAACGCTTCAACATCTTAACCTCACCACACGTGAACAAAGATGCCCGTGACCAATACGAAATCCGCACATTCAAACGTATGGTAGATATCGTTCAGCCTACTGACAAAACAGTCGATGCACTGATGAAGTTAGATTTGGCGGCGGGTGTTGATGTACAAATCGCATTAGGCTAACCCCTTAGGTTTCATCCTTAGGACTCAGACCTATATTGAATAACAGTAAAAATTAAGAGGTTAACAACATGGCGATCGGTTTAGTCGGAAAAAAATGCGGCATGACTCGTATCTTCACAGAAGCAGGTATTTCAATTCCTGTAACTGTTGTTGAAGTTACTGCCAACCGTATCTCTCAAATCAAAACACAAGACACAGACGGCTACCAAGCTATCCAAGTAACAACTGGTGAACGTCGTGATTCTCGTGTTAATGCAGCTCAAAAAGGTCACTTTGCAAAAGCTGGCGTTGCTGCAGGTCGTGGCACTTGGGAATTTCGCGTCGAAGACAGCGAACTTGAAGGCCGCGAAGCAGGTAGTGAAATCGCTGCTGACTTGTTCCAAGTAGGTCAAATCGTTGACGTAATTGGTACCAGCAAAGGTAAAGGTTTCCAAGGTGGTATCAAACGCCACAACTTCCGTTCACAAGATTGGACACATGGTAACTCAGTATCTCACCGCGTTGTGGGTTCTACAGGTCAAAACCAAACACCGGGTCGTGTATTTAAAGGCAAAAAAATGCCAGGTCAAATGGGTAACAAACGTGTGACCGTACAAGGCTTAGAAGTGATTTCAGTTGATGCTGAAAAAGGTATCCTAGTTATCAAGGGTGCAATTCCTGGTGCCAACGGTGGCGACGTTTTAGTACGTCCATCAGTTAAAGCTTAATCAAGGGGATTAACGTGAATCTAAATACAGTAACAGGTTCGGCGGTTGAGCTATCAGACGTAGCATTTGGTCGTGAATTCAACGAAGCACTTGTACACCAAGTAGTTACCGCTTATTTAGCGGGTGGTCGTCAAGGTAGCCGTGCTCAAAAAACGCGTGGTGAAGTATCTGGCGGTGGTAAAAAACCATGGCGTCAAAAAGGTACTGGCCGTGCACGTGCAGGTTCCATCCGTAGCCCAATTTGGGTCGGTGGTGGTCGCGCATTTGCAGCCAAACCACAAGATTGGTCACAAAAAGTGAACCGTAAAATGTACCGTGGTGCCATGCAATGCATTCTTGCTGAATTGATTCGTCAAGACCGTTTAGTATTGGTTGATGACATCAGCATCTCAGCACCAAAAACTAAAGAGCTTATCGCTAAACTTAAAGACTTAAATGCCCCTAAAGCATTAATCGTTACCAATGAAGTTGACGAAAATCTTTACTTAGCTGCTCGCAATATTCCATACGTCAGCGTACTAGGTAGCACTGAAGTTGATCCAGTCAGCCTAATTGCGTTTGACAAAGTCATCATGTCTGTCGCAGCCGCCAAAGAAATTGAGGGAGTGTTAGCATGAATAACGCAAGACTATATCAGGTACTAAAAGCACCTGTATTTTCAGAAAAATCTCAAATCTTGGGCGATACTTTAGGTGTGCAAGTGTTCAAAGTTGACACCAACGCGACAAAAAAAGAGATTAAAAAAGCCGTAGAATTAATGTTTGAAGGTGTTGAAGTAGTTAAAGTTAACACTTTGAATGTTAAAGGTAAGACAAAGCGATTTGGTCGCACGGTAGGTCGTCGTCAAGACTTCAAAAAAGCCTATGTGACCTTAAAAGCTGGTCAAGATGTTCAAGTAGCCGACGTAGCAGAACAACCTGCTGCTGACAACGAATAAGGATTACACAATGCCTATCGTAAAAGCCAAACCGACATCACCAGGTCGCCGATTTGTCGAGAAAGTGGTGCATCCACACCTTCATAAAGGTCGTCCTTATGCAGCATTAGTAGAGTCAAAAGGCAAAACTGGTGGTCGTAACAACAACGGTCGCATCACTACCCGTCATATCGGTGGTGGTCATAAACAGCATTACCGTGTTGTTGACTTCAAACGTAACAAAGACAATATTCCTGCTGTTGTAGAGCGTATTGAGTACGATCCAAACCGTACTGCACACATCGCATTACTTAAATATGCAGACGGTGAGCGTCGTTACATTATCGCACCAAAAAAATTGCAACAAGGCGATACCGTTATTTCTGGTGAAACTGCGCCAATTCGCCCAGGTAACTGCTTACCACTACGTAGCATTCCAGTGGGTACAGTGATTCACAATATCGAACTTAAAATCGGTAAAGGTGCACAGATCGCTCGTTCAGCAGGTGCTGCGGTTCAATTATTGGGTCGTGATGGTATCTATGCAATCGTTCGTTTACGTTCAGGCGAAACTCGTCGTATCCACGTAAATTGTCGTGCGGTTATCGGTGAAGTATCAAACACTGAAAATAACCTTAAATCATTGGGTAAAGCAGGTGCAAACCGCTGGCGTGGCGTTCGTCCTACCGTTCGTGGTACTGCAATGAACCCAGTTGACCATCCACACGGTGGTGGTGAAGGTCGTAACTTCGGTAAACACCCAACCAGCCCATGGGGTCAAAAGGCTAAAGGCCTTAAAACACGTTCTAACAAACGTACTGACCACATGATTATCCGCCGTCGTCGCGTCAATAAGAAATAAGGAATAATTTCATGCCTCGTTCATTGAAAAAAGGTCCATTCATCGATGCGCACTTGTTTGCCAAAGTTGAGAATGCGTTAGAAACTAACTCACGCAAACCAATCAAAACTTGGTCACGTCGCTCAATGATTTTGCCACAAATGGTCGGCTTAACTATTTCTGTTCATAACGGTCGTACACATGTACCTGTTATCGTAAACGAGCAAATGGTTGGTCATAAACTTGGTGAATTCGCCCCAACCCGTACATATCGTGGTCATGGCGTTGACAAGAAATCTAAGAAATAAGGTGCTCATCATGGAAGTAACTGCAAAATTACGCGGTGCCGCCATTTCGGCACAAAAAGTACGCTTAGTTGCTGACGAAGTTCGCGGCAAATCAATCGAGCGTGCATTAGATATCTTAACCTTTAGCAACAAAAAAGCCGCTAAATTGGTTAAAAAATGCTTAGAATCTGCGATTGCTAACGCTGAGCATAACAATGGTTTAGACATCGATACATTGCGTGTTTCTACCATTTATGTGGATGAAGGCATTACGTTAAAACGTGTTTTACCACGTGCCAAAGGTCGTGCTGACCGTATTAGCAAACGTACTTGCCACATCACAGTTAAGGTAGGAGCATAATATGGGACAGAAAGTTCATCCAATCGGCATCCGTCTTGGCGTAATCCGTAAATCAAACGCTAACTGGTATGCAGATCCAAAGAAATACTCTGAATACTTAATCAACGACTTACAAGTTCGTAAATATTTAGAGAAAAAGCTTAAAGCAGCGATGATCAGCGGTATTAGCATCGAACGTCCTACGGGCGCAGCTAAAATCACTATCGCCACGGCACGTCCTGGTATTATCATTGGTAAAAAAGGCGAAGATATTGAAAGCCTACAAAAAGAACTTACCAAATTAATGGGCGTACCAGCACAAGTTAGCATTGAAGAAATCACCCAACCAGACTTAGACGCACGTCTAGTGGCTGATGGTATTGCTTCACAACTTGAACGTCGTGTGATGTTCCGCCGTGCTATGAAACGTGCTGTTCAAAACAGTATGAAAGCTGGCGCACAAGGTATCAAAGTTGAGCTATCAGGTCGTCTTGGCGGTGCTGAGATTGCGCGCTCAGAGTGGTATCGTGAAGGTCGTGTACCTTTGCATACATTACGTGCTGACATTGACTACTCAAATGTACGCGCAGAAACCACTTACGGTACTATCGGTGTAAAAGTTTGGATTTTCCGTGGAGAAGTGCTTGATGGCATGAACCGTGTATATAATCCAGTCAAAGAAGAAAAACAAGCACGTGCACCTCAAAAACGTCGTGCTCGTAATGATCGTAGCGACCGCCCACGTAGTGAGCGCCCAGCTAAAGACAGAGGTTAATCGATATGTTACAACCAAAACGTACCAAGTTTCGTAAAGTACAAAAAGGACGTAATACGGGGTTAGCTCACCGTGGTAGTAGCGTATCTTTTGGTACAATCGGACTTAAATCAGTAGAACGTGGTCGCATGACTGCACGTCAAATCGAAGCTGCTCGTCGTACAATTTCACGTCGTATCAAGCGCGGTGGTAAAATTTGGATTCGTGTATTCCCAGACAAACCAATTACCGAAAAACCACTAGAAGTTCGTATGGGTAAAGGTAAAGGTCCAGTAGAATACTGGGTATGCGAAATCAAACCAGGCAAAATGCTTTATGAAATCGAAGGGGTTTCTGACGAGCTAGCAACTGAAGCGTTCACGCTTGCAGCTGCCAAGTTGCCTTTCAAAACCACCATTGTTAAACGGACGATAATGTAATGAAGATCAGTGAACTTAAAGACAAATCAGTCGAAGAGCTGACCCAATTACTAGACGAAAAACAGTTAGAAACATTTCGTCTTCGTATGGCAAAAGCCACTGGTCAGTTAGGCAACACCCATGAGATTAAAGCAAATCGTCGTACGATTGCTCAAATCAAGACTCTTATCTCTGAAAAACAGAACACCGAAAACCAAGGGGCTTAATCATGAGTGAGCAAAATACCAACCAAGCTAACGCTACTGAACAAAGTACAGTCACTGGTAAAGTTGTCAGTGACAAAATGGATAAAACCATTACTGTACTTGTTGAGCGTCGTATTCGTCATGCCAAATATGGCAAAATGATTCGCCGTTCTACCAAACTACATGCTCATGACGAAAACAATGAGTGTGGCGTTGGTGATACTGTTCGTATCAAATCAACACGTCCACTATCAAAAACCAAATCTTGGGTGTTAGTAGACGTCGTAGAAAAAGCAGTTAATATTTAATTTAACTTAAATAGATAGTTATAATTGCAAAGCAAGTCAGTAACTGCTACAATACGCCACCTTAAAAATGGCTTATTGTGGCAAAGACTTGTTTTGCCAATTTATGGAGTAACGCGATGATTCAGACTGAAACAATGCTGGAAGTTGCAGACAACAGTGGTGCAAAACGAGTTATGTGCATTAAAGTGCTAGGTGGCTCACATCGTCGTTATGCATCAGTAGGCGACATCATTAAAGTGACTGTGAAAGAAGCAATTCCACGCGGTCGTGTCAAGAAAGGTGATGTAATGAACG
Source organism: Moraxella sp. CTOTU47616 (assembly GCF_032017465.1). Lineage (NCBI taxonomy): Bacteria > Pseudomonadati > Pseudomonadota > Gammaproteobacteria > Moraxellales > Moraxellaceae > Moraxella > Moraxella sp. CTOTU47616. The sequence goes on along the minus strand of NZ_DALZPU010000003.1, from coordinate 137,492 downwards.
CGGTAGTCGTACGCACGAAGTTTGGTGTACGTCGTCCTGACGGTTCAGTACTACGTTTTGATGATAATGCAGCTGTGTTGTTGAACAACAATAAAGCACCAATTGCAACACGTATTTTTGGACCAGTAACCCGCGAACTACGTGGCGAACAATTTATGAAAATTGTTTCATTAGCCCCAGAAGTATTGTGAGGAAAACATGGCAAAATTACGTAAAGGCGACCAAGTGATTGTAATTGCTGGCAAAGATAAAGGCAAGCAAGGTACAATACTAGCAGTAAAAGAAGACCGTGTAAAAGTTGAAGGCATCAACATCGTTAAAAAACACCAAAAGCCAAACCAACAGACTGGCGTTGAAGGTGGTATTATCGAGAAAGAAGCATTTTTACACATTTCAAATGTTGCAATTTATAATGCAGCAACCCAAAAGGCAGATCGTATTTCTTACCAATTGAATGACGAAGGCAAAAAACAACGCGTTTATCGTTCATCTGGTGAAGTTGTGGCGACTGCATAACCATCTAAGGGTATCAGTAATGGCAAGACTTAAAACACAATATAACGAACAGCTTAAGCAAAAAATTCAGCAAGAGCTTGGTTTAGCCAACGTTATGGAAATCCCTAAAATCACCAAAATCACCCTAAACATGGGTGTGGGTGATGCAGCGCAAGACAAAAAAGTTCTTGAGGGCGCATTAGCGGATATGACGGCAATTGCCGGTCAAAAACCTGTAGTAACCAAAGCTCGCAAATCAGTTGCAGGCTTTAAAATCCGTGAAGAATGGCCAATCGGCTGTAAAGTAACGTTACGTGGCGAACAGATGTACGAATTTTTAGATCGTTTAATCTCAATCGCTATTCCACGTATTCGTGACTTCCGCGGGTTTACAGATAAAGCATTTGATGGCCGTGGTAACTATTCACTAGGTATCAAAGAGCAAATCGTTTTCCCTGAAGTTGACTTTGACAAAATCGACCGTATTCGTGGTTTAGACATTACTATTACGACTACCGCAAAAACTGATGATCAAGGTCGTGCATTGCTTAAAGCATTCGGCTTCCCATTCAAGGGCTAACAGCAAGGATAAGGCAATATGGCAAAGAAAAGTATGATTAATCGCGAATTTAAACGCGAAGCGACTGTTGCTAAATATGCTGAGAAGCGTGCAAAGCTTAAGGCAATTATCAGCGACATTAACGCAACTGATGAAGAACGTATGGACGCCATGCTGGCATTACAAGCACTGCCACGTGACGCTTCACCAGTACGTTTACGTAACCGTTGTGCATTGACAGGTCGTCCACATGGGTATTTCCGTAAATTTGGTCTTTCACGTAACATGATTCGTGAAAAAGTAATGCAAGGTGATGTACCTGGCGTTCATAAAGCAAGCTGGTAAGGGGAAACAATATGAGTATGCAAGATACCGTTGCTGATATGTTGACTCGTATCCGTAATGCACAAATGGCTCAAAAAGCGTCTGTGACTATGCCAAACTCAAAACTACGTAAATCAATTGCTGATTTGCTAGTGAAAGAAGGTTATGTTGCAACCGCAGAAACTCAAGAAGTTGGTACAGGTAAAACTGAATTAACTATCGAGTTAAAATATTTTGAAGGTAAACCAGTTATTGAAACGATTAAACGTTATAGTCGTCCAGGTTTACGTCAATACCGTGGTAAAGATGCACTACCAAGTGTCCAAAAAGGTCTAGGTGTAGCAATCATCTCTACCAGTAAAGGCATCATGAGCGACCGTGAAGCTCGTGCAGCTGGATTAGGCGGCGAAGTTATTGCGTTCGTAGCTTAATCAACATTAAGAGGGACAGGCATAGTTTGTTGTGCCTGTTCGTTTTTTTATCACTTTTATAGGAATTACCCGTATGTCTCGTGTGGCTAAAGCCCCTGTAGCACTACCAAATGGTACAAGTGTTACTTTGAACGGTCAGCAGGTTGAAGTTAAAGGTAGCAAAGGTACGCTAACTTTACGCCTGCATGATTTGGTCGAGCTAAAACAGGAAGATAATCAAATTATTCTTTCACCAAAATCTGACACCAAAGACGGTTGGATGCACACTGGTACAGTTCGTGCATTATTAAGCAACATGGTTAAAGGTGTTACTGAAGGCTTCGAACGTCGTCTACAATTGATTGGTGTTGGTTATAAAGCCGCTGTTGCTGGCAATAAAGTTAACCTAAACTTAGGTTACTCACACCCAATCGAATATGTACTACCTGAAGGTGTTACTGCTGAAACTCCAACTGCGACTGAAATCGTGTTAAAATCTAGCGACAAACAAAAGCTAGGTCAAGCAGCAGCAAACATTCGTGGCTATCGCCCACCTGAGCCTTACAAAGGTAAAGGCGTTCGTTATAGCGATGAGTATGTCGCTCGTAAAGAAGCTAAGAAAAAATAAGGTGAAATGACATGTTTGATAAAAAAGCTGCTCGCCTTCGCAGAGCGAAAAAAACCCGTGCACATATCCGTGGTTTAGGCGTAAATCGTCTATCTGTTAATCGTACTAACACCCACATCTATGCACAAGTTATCTCACCAACGGGTGGTGAAGTATTAGCCCAAGCTTCAACGTTAGATACTACTTTACGTGCTGGTCAAACTAGCAACATCGAAGCTGCAACTGCCGTTGGTAAATTAATTGCAGAACGCGCTAAAGCTGCCGGTATTACTAAAGTTGCGTTTGATCGTAGCGGTTTTAAATATCATGGTCGTGTTAAAGCATTAGCTGAAGCCGCTCGTGAAAATGGATTGGAGTTCTAATCATGGCAAAAGTTGAACAAACAGACGGTTTAGTAGAGCGCTTAGTCACAGTTGGCCGTGTATCTAAAGTTGTAAAAGGTGGTCGTATCTTTTCTTTCACCGCACTCACAGTGGTAGGTGATGGTAATGGTCGTGTTGGTTTTGGTCGTGGTAAAGCGCGTGAAGTGCCTGCAGCGATTCAAAAAGCACTAGAAGCTGCCAAACGTAATATGATTACCGTTGATTTAGCAGGTACAACCCTTCAACATCCTATTACTGCTAGCCACGGTGCAAGCCGCGTGTATATGCAACCAGCCTCTGAAGGTACCGGTGTTATCGCGGGTGGTGCAATGCGTGCAGTATTAGAAGTTGCAGGCGTAGAAAACGTATTAGCAAAATGCTATGGTTCAACCAATGCCGCTAACGTTGTACGTGCAACTTTCAACGGGTTAAAAGAAATGTCTTCTCCTGAAAAAGTTGCGGCAAAACGCGGCAAATCAGTTGAAGAAATCTTGGGCTAAGCTAAGGTGATAACATGAAAAAAATGAAAGTTACTCAAGTAAAATCGAGTGCCCATCGCCTAGCAAGCCATAAAGCTTGTTTGAAAGGTTTAGGGTTACGTCGTATTGGACATACTGTCGAAGTTGAAGATACCCCTTCGACCCGTGGTATGGTAAACCGCGTTAACTACTTAGTTAAAGTGGAGGAAGTATAATGGGTCTACGTTTAAATGAATTGAGCCCAGCTGAAGGTTCAAGAAAAAATAAACTTCGCCGTGGTCGTGGTATCGGTTCTGGTATCGGTAAAACCGGTGGTCGTGGTGTCAAAGGTCAAACCTCACGTACAGGTTCTGGTATTCGCTCAGGTTTTGAAGGCGGTCAGATGCCTTTATACCGTCGTTTGCCAAAATTTGGTTTCACCAGTAAACTTGCAATGGTAACGGCAGAAGTGCGTTTATCAGAATTGAACCAAGTTGATGGTGACGTGGTAAGCGTTGAGTCTTTAAAAGCAGCGAATATCATTCGCCACGATATGCAACGTGTTCGTATCATCCTTTCAGGTGACGTAACCAAAGCATATACTTTTAAAGGTGTTAAAGTGACTAAAGGTGCTAAAGCGGCTATTGAAGCAGCTGGTGGTACTGTTGAGGAGTAATCCTACATGACTAAGCATTCAACATCGATGAATCCTCTAGCATTTATTCGTAAGTACGATGAATTATTTAATCGTTTACTATTTTTGTTGGGTGCTTTAGTCGTCTATCGTTTCGGTTCACACGTACCTATTCCTGGTATGGATCCAGAAAGCTTATCGAAATTTTTTCAAACCAATGAAAATACTATTTTAGGTTTGTTTAATATGTTTTCTGGTGGGGCATTAGAGCGGATGTCAGTCATGGCACTCGGGATTATGCCTTATATTTCTGCTTCAATCATTGTCCAGATGATGACGGCGGTTATACCATCATTGGATGCATTAAAAAAAGAAGGCCAAGCCGGTCAACGCCAAATCAACAAGTATACACGCCAATTAACCCTTGCCTTAGCTTTGGTTCAATCAATTGGTATGTGTACAGGTCTGATTAGTCAGAATCTTACATTGACCAGTGGTCTTGGTTTTTATATTCCTGCGGTAACCTCGTTGGTTGCAGGGTCGATGTTTTTGATGTGGTTAGGTGAACAGATTACTGAACGTGGTATTGGTAACGGTATTTCAATGCTAATTTTAGCGGGTATCGTAGCGACTTTTCCACAAGTGGTCACACAGTCAATTAACTCTGTCCAGCAAGGTCAAATGAATATGATTGCCTTGTTGATATTTAGTTTATTGGCGTTAGCAGTGGTGGCAGGGATTGTGTTTATTGAGCGCGCCCAGCGCCGTATACCAGTCAACTATGCCCAAAAGCAATCGCAAGAACGAAAAATATATGCACAGCAGCAATCGCATTTGCCATTAAAAATTAATATGGCAGGGGTGATACCAGCGATTTTTGCTAGTTCATTATTATTATTCCCAGCGAGTTTAGGACAGTGGGTGGGTCAATCACCCAATCCCAATATTTTTCAAAGCTTTTTGCAGAATATGGCATTAGTGTTATCACCGGGTCAGCCGCTGTATTTGGTAATTTTTGCAGCCTTGATTATTTTCTTTTGTTATTTTTATACCGCGTTGGTATTTAGTCCAAAAGAAGTATCAGAGAATTTGAAACGAAGTGGGGCTTATATTCCAGGCATTCGTCCAGGTTTACAAACTCAACGTTATTTAGATCATGTGCTAAATCGCTTAACCTTTATTGGTGCGATTTATATGACAATTATCTGTTTGATGCCGATGATATTGCAATCTGCGTTTGGTATTCCGTTTCATTTAGGCGGTACCTCAGTACTGATTAGTGTGGTCGTGATTATGGACTTTATTGCCCAAGTTAAAGCGCACTTAATGACTCACCAATACCATGATTATTCGCTGATGCAAACCATGGAAGTCAAGCATTCATAACTACTACTAGGAGCTGAAAATGAAAGTTCAAGCATCTGTAAAAAGAATCTGCGGTAGCTGCAAAATTGTGCGCCGCAAAGGCGTTGTTCGCGTTATTTGTAGTGCAGAACCGCGTCATAAACAACGTCAAGGTTAATCTAAATTGTTAGATTGGACTTGAAATCAGGTAGCGGATACTGTATTATCCGCTACTTGTCGTTATTTTGTCACATTTGTAGATAACCAAATGTCTCAAAATGCTACATCAGTAGATGATTAATTCATCTTTTCCTTATAATTGGAGAAATGTCAATGGCTCGTATTGCCGGTGTAAACATTCCGGACAACAAGCACGCTATCATTTCACTCACTTATATTTTTGGTATTGGTCGTACCACTGCTGCTAAAATTTTAGAAGCGGTAAACATTGCGCCAACTACTAAAATCAGTGAACTAAATGATACTCAGCTTGATGCTGTCCGTACCCAAGTTGCAGAATATGCGACTGAAGGTGACTTGCGTCGTGAAATCTCGATGAATATTAAACGTTTAGTAGACTTAGGTTGCTATCGTGGTTTGCGTCATCGTCGCGGTTTACCAGTAAATGGTCAACGCACAAAAACAAATGCGCGTACTCGTAAGGGTCCACGTAAAGCAATCAGAAAATAATTAACTTAGGAAGCTAAAAGATGGCAAAAGACACTCGTAGTCGCAAAAAAGTGACTCGCCGCTCGGTAGCTGAGGGCGTAGCGCACATCCATGCGTCTTTTAATAACACCATTGTAACGATTACCGATCGTCAAGGTAATGCTTTGGCTTGGGCCACCGCTGGTGGACAAGGCTTCCGTGGTTCACGTAAATCTACACCATTTGCTGCCCAGGTTGCGGCTGAAGTGGCTGGTAAAGCAGCACAAGAATATGGTGTCAAGAATGTTGATGTCTTGGTTAAAGGTCCAGGACCTGGTCGTGAGTCTGCGGTAAGAGCCTTAGGTGCATTGGGTTATAAAATAAACAGCATTAGCGATATAACCCCGATTCCTCATAACGGAACTCGTCCACCGAAAAAACGTCGCGTATAAGGAGACTTTCATGGCCCGTTATCTAGGTCCAAAATTAAAACTTTCTCGTCGTGAAGGTACTGATTTACAATTAAAATCAGGCGTAAAAGCGTACGAAGAAAAAACCAAAAAAGCTGACCGTGCCCCTGGTCAACATGGTAATCCACGTAGCAAAACGTCAGAGTATTCTGCACAGCTTCGTGAAAAACAAAAAGTAAAACGCATTTATGGTGTGTTAGAGCGTCAATTCTCAAATTACTATAAAGAAGCTGCGCGTATGAAAGGCGCAACTGGCGAAAACTTGCTTCAAATGTTAGAACGTCGCCTCGATAACGTTGTTTATCGTATGGGTTTTGGTGCAACTCGCGCAGAAGCTCGCCAATTAGTTAGCCACCGTGCTATTCTAGTAAAAAAAGCGGGTCGTGATGAGTTTGTTCGTGTGAACATTCCTTCAATCCAATTGCAAGATGGTGATGTGATTGCTGTACACGAAAAAGCCAAAGAACAATTACGTATTAAAAACGCAATTGAATTGGCAGGTCAACGTGGTACACCTGTGTGGTTGGAAGTTGATCACAGCAAATTGCAAGGTACTTTTAAACAAGCGCCAGAGCGTGCTGATTTACCAACCGAAATCAACGAAAGCTTAATCGTTGAGTTGTACTCTAAATAATTAATTTTACTATAAAGTCGAGGTGACAAATGATGCTAAATGCTACTGAGTTTCTTACACCGAATGCCATTCATGTGGACACGGTCAATGAAACACACGCCAAAGTCACGCTCGAACCGTTAGAACGAGGTTTTGGGCATACATTAGGTAATGCCCTACGTCGTATTCTATTATCTTCATTGCCTGGTGCAGCTGTAATCGAAGCTGAAATCGAAGGCGTTGATCATGAGTATTCAACCCTTGAAGGGTTGCAAGAAGATGTGTTAGATCTATTATTAAATTTAAAAGGTTTAGCGATCCAATTGCATGATCAAAATGAAGTATTCTTGACCCTTGACAAACAAGGTCCTGGCACTGTACTAGCATCAGATATTGAGTTACCTCACAATGTAGAGATTATCAATCCTGATTTAGTTTTAGGTACTTTAAGTGATCGTGGTCATTTAAAAATGCGTTTACGTGTAGCAGTAGGTCGTGGTTATGAGCCTGCCAATGTACGTAAAGATTCTGGTGATAACAAAGTTATTGGTCGTTTAAAATTGGACGCTAGCTATAGCCCAATTTTACGCGTGGCATACCAAGTTGAAAATGCCCGTGTCGAACAGCGCACTGACTTAGACCGTTTGGTTATCGAACTTGAAACCAATGGCACCATCGATCCAGAAGAAGCGATTCGCAAAGCAGCAACGATTTTGCAGCAGCAAATTGCCGTATTTGTTGACCTTGAAGCGGAAGCTACCCCAGAACCTGTTAAGGAAAAAGAAGAAGTTGACCCTGTGCTACTTCGCCCAGTGGATGACTTGGAATTAACGGTTCGCTCAGCAAATTGCTTGAAGGCGGAAAATATCTATTACATTGGCGATTTGGTACAACGCACCGAAACTGAGTTGTTAAAAACCCCAAATCTCGGTAAGAAATCATTAACTGAAATCAAAGACGTCCTTGCTTCTAAAGACTTAGAGCTTGGTATGCGCCTTGAAAATTGGCCACCTGCTGATTTACGTGTTGATGACCGCTTCTCTTACCGTAGCCGTTAAAATTTAAAGGAAGTTTGACCATGCGACATCGTAACAGTGGAGTTAAGTTGGGTCGTACCAGCAGCCATCGTAAGGCCATGTTCCAAAATATGACCAACTCACTATTTGAACATGAACTCATCAAAACTACTCTTCCTAAAGCTAAAGAGCTTCGCCGTGTGGCAGAGCCACTAATTACTTTGGCAAAAGAAGATTCAGTTGCTAACCGTCGTCTAGCGTTTAACCGCTTACGTAATAAAGCGACTGTAGGTAAATTATTCACGACACTAGGCCCACGCTACAAAGCGCGTCCAGGTGGTTATTTACGTATCATCAAATGTGGTTATCGCGATGGCGATGCTGCACCGATGGCATACGTTGAATTAGTAGACCGTGACTAATCATACTGATTAAAAAAACCCCATAGGTTCGCGCTTATGGGGTTTTTTGTTTATAGTGATAAATCCTCAATTAACCTTTGGAAAAATGATGCAATTGAGTTTTGATGTGCTAGTGATGTTAACGTTGGTCGCAGGGATTGCGGGATTTTTAGATGCCATGGCAGGGGGTGGCGGCTTATTGACCATTCCTGCCCTGTTAATGGCAAATGTTCCTACGCTTTATACCTTGGGCACCAACAAGCTGCAAGCAACGGCAGGTTCGCTCTCTGCCTCTATTACCATGATACGCAAAGGCAAAATTCACCCCAAGCAAATTTGGCGTTCGATTATCGCCTGTTTTGTGGGAGCCGTGCTAGGCGCCATGGCTGTACAACTTTCTCCGCCAGTGTTATTAGCCAAAGGCATTCCTTTTTTAATCGCGCTTATTGGTATTTATTATCTGTTTGCACCCGCTATTGGTGAGGTCAAATCTGCACCACGAATCAGCAAAAAAAAATGGCAATATGGGATGTCACCCTTGATTGGCTTTTATGATGGCTATTTGGGCCCTGGTACAGGGATGTTTTTTGCACTAGGCGGTATCACCATGCGGGGCCTGGATATGATTACCGCGACTGCCAATGCCAAGTTACTCAACTTTACCAGCAATGCAGCATCGTTGATGTTTTTTATATTGGGTGGAAAAGTGCTTTGGTCAGTGGGGCTTGCTATGATGGTGGGGCAATTTATCGGTGCTTCATTGGGCGCGCAGATGGTGGTCAAAGGCGGTACCAAGTTTATTCGACCAGTGATTGTGGTGATGTGTTTTGCGATGCTAATTAAATATGTGTTTTTTTCTTAATAATTTTTATTTATGATAGCGGTAGCATTATTCATACTTTGAGTATCGAGAATATGACAACTGAAATGATTTTAAGTATCTTTCTTGGGATTGGCTTAGCGGCAAGTAGCGGGTTTCGTGTGTTTGTACCGCTGTTTGCGCTCAGTTGTGCTGCGTATTTTCATATCATTCCCCTTAATGATAGCTGGCAGTGGGTGGCATCTACGCCTGCGTTAATTATTTTGGGTGTAGCCAGTATTGCAGAGTCGATCAGTTATTTAATCCCGTTGGTTGATCATCTGTTAGATACGGTTGCTGTACCGCTCGCAGGGATTGCAGGAACATTGGTCATGGCTTCGACATTGACCGATATGAGTCCTGCCATGACTTGGGCGCTAGCGATCATTGCTGGCGGCGGCGCCGCGGCTACGATAAAAGGTACAGCTGCCACCACGCGCGTGGCTTCGACTGCCACGACGGGCGGTTTGGCAAATCCCGCTGTTTCAGTGGCAGAGACTGGGACAGCGATAGGGCTGTCGGCTTTGTCGATTTTTTCACCCATGTTTGCGATGATTGCGTTAATCATTGGTTTACTGATGATGATTTGGGTGGTAATAATGGTTAAAAACCGCGTCAAACGCTAAGGCATCTTGCCTGTTTCTTGTAAAGAAAGCGTGCCATCTTGACCCACGATAATATGGTCAATCAAAGTCATATCGACAAGCTGACACGCTTTTGCCAAACTGCGAGTAATTTCCAGATCTGCCTGTGACGCTGTGGCAGAGGTGCTTGGATGATTATGGGCAATAATAAGCTGACTTGCCCCGTATTTTAACGCACAGCGCAACACTTCCCGCACACACACCGAGCACGATGAAATACCACCTGTGAATAATACCTCATACTGGATTAAGGTGAGTTGATTGGTCAAAAACAGCACCGCAAACACTTCGCGATTGAGCGGTCGCAGCTGCGTAGTCAGATAGTCTTTGACTAACTGACTGGCGTTAAGGGTAGGGGCTTGTTTGACTTGGCTGGCAAGGTAGCGTTTGCCCATTTCAAGGCTTGCCAAAATCTGCGCGTATTTTGCCATGCCGATACCATGACACGCCATAACTGCTTCACTAGGGGCAGATAGTAACTGAGCCAGACTGCCAAATTTTTCAATCAAGCCACGAGCCAGTTCGATGGCGGATTGGTCTTTGGTACCTGTGCGTAAGAATATTGCCAAAATCTCGCTATCGGATAGACTCTCAGCGCCTTTTTGCAGTAGCTTCTCTCGGGGGCGCTCGTCTTGGTGCCAGTCTTTGATTGCCATAGGCATTTCCTAATAAATGATGATTAATCATACCTAAAATGGCAGAAAATTGTTACTATAGGCGAAATTTTTTAGTGCTATTATCTTATGAAAAACATCCTTCTTGGTATCACAGGCGGTATTGCTGCCTACAAATCTGCCTCGTTTGCCCGACTATTGATTAAAAATGGCTATGACGTCCGTGTTATTATGACGGCAAGCGCGCAAGCCTTTATTACACCGTTAACGCTGCAGGCCTTGACGGGCAACCAAGTGCATATCGACTTGTTGGATGAGAGTGCTGAGCTAGGAATGGGGCATATTGAACTGGCAAAATGGGCGGATTTACTGATTATCGCACCTGCTACCGCAAATACGATTGCTAAACTGGCCATGGGAATAGCGGATGATTTACTCACTACCGTTTGCCTTGCCACCACGGCACCGATTTTGGTGGCACCTGCTATGAATCAGCAAATGTGGCAACATCCATCGGTCAAACTTAATTTGCAGACGTTAACCGATTATGATTATGAAATCATCCAACCAGCCAGCGGTGAACAAGCCTGTGGTGATATCGGTGAGGGAAGATTGCCAGAGCCAGAGCAGTTGCTTGAATACGTGCAATATTTCATCGCTAGACAAATCACACCACAAGTATTGGCGGGTAAAAATGTGACAATCACCGCAGGTCCAACGATTGAAGCCATAGACCCTGTGCGCTATCTATCCAATCATTCCACGGGCAAAATGGGATTTGCGCTGGCAAAAGCGTGCCGTAATGCAGGCGCGAGGGTAACCTTGATCGTTGGGGGTAAAGTGCCCATACCAACGCCACTACTGGTCAATCGTATCGATGTGTTATCGGCTGAAGAAATGCTAATGACCGCTCGCCAATGCGCTAGTGACGATATATGTGAGTGCCATGACCACCACCATCACGACCATGACCACCCTCATCATGACCATGATCATCACCACCATCATGACCATGATGAATTTGGCAATGATATCGAAGTCGAACCTGTTAGCACAGCGACCGATATTTTTATTGCCACGGCTGCGGTTGCCGATTATCGCACGCGTGATGTCGTGCCGCAAAAGATTAAAAAAACGCAAGATCAGATGGCACTGGATTTGGTGAAAAACCCTGATATTTTGGCGACCATTGCCAAAGAATTCCCTGAGGTTTTTGTGGTAGGATTTGCGGCAGAAACCCAAGATATCGAAAAATACGCCCGTGGCAAGCTTGACGCCAAAAACTTAGATATGATTGCCTGTAATGATGTATCCCGCACCGATATCGGTTTTGGCAGTGATGACAATGCCATGACGGTGTTTTTTAAGGGCAAAGATGCCGCAGTCAGTCTCGAAAAAGCCAGCAAGGATATCATTGCCAATCAGCTGGTCAGCTTAATCGGTAAGCAATTAGCGGGTAAGTTTACCTTGGTAAGATAGTCGCTGATGGCGATTTTTTCCGTTCAGCAAAGCGTTATGCTTTCGATGCTCATGATCCCCGCGATATTTGCCATCGTCAGTATGTTTCATGGGCTGACAGGGATTGGCGTGACGCTGATTGCGACCACAGCATTGGCAAGTTTTTATCCGATGTCGCATGTGCTGCTGCTGACGGTCGTGCCGTGTTTGGTGATTAACTTGGTGGTGTTTTTGGAGGGTGGCAATATTGGCTACTACCTCAAAAAATATTGGCTATTGGTGTTTACTAGTTTTGTGGGCAGTCTGATCGGCACAAAGTTGGTGTTTCTCATCGCACGGCATTATTTGCTGATCGCGCTTGGGCTATTGATTGTCGGATATGTGCTGACCCAGTTTTTGGCAAGTCAAACGGGCAAAAATATTCGACTGCCCAATAATCAACCAAGTTTAATCTTCAGTGGGCTGGTGGCAGGCGTGCTCGGCGGTGCGACCAATGCCATGTCGCCGCTACTGGTGATGTACTTGCTATCGGCTACCGAAGACAGCCTAGACCCCAAAACCGAGCTGATTAAAGCCAGTAATCTGTGCTATGTGGTCGGCAAAATCGCTCAGCTCATCGTGCTGTGGCAAGGGTTTGTGAGCCTACCAACGACAGAATTGGGCGTGATTGGCGTGGCGACGCTGTTGTCGTTGCTGTGTTTGTATATCGGGTTTTATTTTCGTCATAAAATCTCACAAAAAATGTTCAAAAATATGACGTTGGTGATTTTATTACTGTTAGGTGTTAACGCCTTATTCAAAGCTTTTAGTAGTTAATCATTATCGTCTTTTAACATCAACGCTCGTTCATACAAGGCATTTTTCTTAGCCCCTGTGATATCGCTGGCAAGCTGTGCGGCTTTTTTCACCGACAAATCTTGCAACAGTCGTTTTAGCAATTCATCGTGTTGATTATCATGATTCTGTAATTCACTTGCCCCAGCGACCACCAGTACCATTTCCCCTTTTTGCTGATTGGCATCGCTTGCAACAAACTGCTTTAGTTCGCCGAGCGTTGATGGATAAATGGTTTCAAACGTTTTAGTTATCTCACGGCAAAACGTCACTTGTCGATTGTCGCCAAGCACCGTAATCATGTCATCGATACATTCAACAATACGATGGGGCGCTTCATAAAAAATCAGCGTGGCGGTTAAATCCTTGATTTTAGTCAATTCGCTTTGTCGTCCTGCAGTTTTGGCAGGCAAAAAGCCATAAAAATAAAACTTGTCTGAAGGTAATCCTGCGACCGATAGGGCAGCTATGGCAGCACTGGCGCCGACAACCGGTGAGACTTTGATACCTGCTTGGTGACAGGCGCGCACCAGTCGAAAACCAGGGTCGCTAATGAGTGGGGTGCCGGCATCACTGATAAGCGCGATACTTTGACCTGACTGTAAAACTTCAATCAATTTAGGGGTCTGTACTTCGGCATTGTGGTCGTGATAAGCCCAAGTTTTGGTGGGTATGTTAAAGTGATTGAGTAGTTTTCCAGAGGTGCGGGTGTCCTCGCAGGCGATGATAGCCACGCTTTTTAGGCAGTCGATGGCGTGGGCGGTGATATCGGATAAATTACCAATCGGGGTGGCGACGATATAGAGTGTGCCTTGATTTGAAGTCATATTTTTCTCGTTTTCTTTATAAAATTATCGTTCAATGAAAGTTATTTTTGGAACATCTGTGAGACTCGTTAAAACACTAATACAATCACTTTCACCCAGAATAAAGAATTCATTTGGGCGGTTACCCTTCATGTCAAAGACATATTGTGAAGTAAAGCCTTTTCGTAATTTTTCCTGTTCATACCAGCCATTTTCTGAAACAGATAATAACCAATTTTTAGGGTATTCATCATTTGGAAAGTCTAGTAAATCTCCTTCTCTAAGCATTCTAAAACCCATGACATATTCAAAGTCTAAATATACTAACTCATAATCTTGTGGTTTAAATAGCAATGTTACTCGCAATGTACGGCCGTCATAATGAATCGCATCAATGGCGGGAATGAGATTTTCAAAGGGAAGGTTAGGATAAACTTGGCATTTTGGATTTTGCATTGTTTAATTCTCAAAGTATAATAAATTTCATTTTAACATAGTCAATCATCCTTCAAAATGAAACTCACTGCCCCAAAACAACGCCAAGGCGACTATTATGAAATCCTCGCTAAGCACTATCTTGAAGCGCAAGGTTTAACGTTTTTTGCCAAAAACTGGCACTACAAAAACTTGGGCGAGCTTGATTTGGTGATGCTCGAGCCGACACAAAAAACTCCTTGCCTAGTCATTGTCGAAGTGCGTCAACGAAAAGTCAGCCAATTTGGCACAAGTTTAGACAGTATCACCCCCGCCAAACAACGTAAAATCATTAAAACCACCGCAGCTTTTTTACAAGCGCATCCGCAATTTGATAGCTTTGACATTCGCTTTGATGTGGTAAGTTATGAAGGCGCTCAAGCTGCAGGACAGGCTGTCATGCCAACGCCTACGTGGATTAAGGACGCTTTTAGCGTAAATTAAGCATTTTGTATAACGTATAAACTTAGCAAAAATTATGCTATGCTACGCAGCAAAATAGTATAATTTTACCCCTCTTTTATTAGGTATTTCCCATGAACGCACAGGATTTAATTACTTTACTACAACCCCATTTTCCGAGTGGCAAAATCGAAGCCGCCAATCAAGGCAACAAATTTGATGTGCGCGTGGTGGATGACAGCTTTGAGGGTAAACGTGCTGTCGCGCGTCAACAAGCCGTGTTGGGGTTGGTGTCTGATAAATTTGCGTCAGGTGAAATCCATGCACTCAATATCCAAGCGTTGACCTATGCCCAGTGGCATGAGATGCAAGCCAAACAAGCTGCGCAATAAGCCATTTTTAGGAGAAACACATGGATAAATTTTTAATCACGGGTGGCACTCAAGTTAAAGGGGAAGTGGTCATCTCTGGTGCTAAAAATGCGGCATTGCCCTTGCTTGCGGCAATGATTTTGGCAGAAACCCCAGTCACCCTGCACAATGTACCGACACTCAAAGACGTCAATACCTTGGTCAAATTGATTGCGGGCACGGGTATTACCATTGAAAAGAACGGCGATACGGTGACCTGCGATACCAGTACCATCAATAGCTACTATGCCCCGTATGAGCTAGTCAAAACCATGCGTGCATCGATTTTGGTATTGGGACCGCTGCTTGCGCGCTTTGGGCAGGCTGAAGTGTCGCTGCCCGGTGGCTGCGCAATTGGCTCACGCCCTGTCGACCAACATCTAAAAGCCTTGGAAGCGATGGGAGCGACCATTACCGTTGAAAATGGCTATGTCAAAGCCAAAGCACCCGCTAGCGGTCGGCTAAAAGGTTGTCATTTTACCTTTGATGTGGTCACGGTTGGCGGTACTGAAAACACCATCATGGCAGCGGCATTGGCAGAAGGAACCACGCACTTAGAAAACTGTGCGCGTGAACCAGAAGTGGTTGATCTGGCTAATATGCTTGTCAAAATGGGCGCAAAAATTGAAGGCATTGGCACCGCTTATATGACCATTGAAGGCGTTGACAAATTAAATGGCTGTGAGTACTCAGTCGTACCAGACCGTATCGAAACCGGCTCATATCTTGCGCTTGCCATGATGACAGGCGGGGAAGTGACTGCCAAAAAAACCGAAGCAAGCTTAATGCAATCTGTGCTTAAAAAATTTGAAGAAATGGGTGCCCAAGTCACTGTTGGCAGCGACTGGATTAATGTCAAAATGGCAGGTCGTCCAAAAGCGGTTGATATCCGCACATTACCACACCCGGCGTTTCCAACCGATATGCAAGCCCAGCTCATGACAGTTTGCTGTATTGCAGAAGGCACCAGTACCATTATTGAAAATATTTTTGAAAATCGCTACATGCATGTCCCTGAGCTGCAACGTATGGGCGCCAATATCAAAGTCGATGGTCATACTGCCGTTGTTCAAGGCGTCGATAAACTCAATGCCGCGCCTGTCATTGCAACCGATTTACGCGCTTCCATGTCACTGGTAATGGCAGCGGTGGCAGCCCAAGGCGAGACCTGTATCGAGCGCATTTACCACATTGACCGTGGTTATGAGTATGTGGAAGACAAACTGCGCGGCTTGGGCGTCACCATTGAGCGGGTAAAAGGCGAATAACAGGTATAAGACAATGACACAAGCAAATGATGCCAATTATAACGGTCTTACCTTAGCGTTATCCAAAGGGCGAATCTTAAAAGATACCTTGCCCCTACTAAAAAAGGCAGGTATCGAACTACTTGAAGACCCAGAAGAATCACGTAAACTTATTTTTCCGACCACGCATGCTGACGTGCGAATCTTGATTTTACGCGCCAGTGACGTGCCAACCTATGTGGAGCATGGGGCGGCAGATTTTGGTGTAGCGGGTAAAGACGTGCTGATGGAGCATGGCTCAAGCAATTTATATGAATTGCTCGACCTACAAATTGCCAAATGCCGTTTGATGACGGCAGGTAAAGTGGGGCTACAATTACCCAGTCGTCGTCTTCGAATTGCTACCAAATATGTCAATGTGACGCGCGCGTTTTTTGCCAGTCGCGGTGAACAAGTCGATGTGATTAAACTCTATGGTTCCATGGAACTTGCGCCCTTGGTAGGCTTGGGTGATTTGATTGTGGATGTGGTCGATACCGGTAATACCTTAAAAGCCAATGGTCTAGAGCCGCGCCAAGAGATTTGCCAAGTCTCTTCGCGTTTGATTGTCAATCAGGTCAGTTATAAACGCAAATTTGCCCTGCTTGAGCCCATCATCGAAAGCTTTAAGCAAAGCGTCGCTGATAACACCCAGTAACGGTTCAAAAATCACCATGATGCAGCATCTTTTTGTCTATGGCACGCTAGCGCCCAATCGCGATAACCACAGTATTATGACACCCATCAACAACGGCATTTGGCAACCTGCGACTATTCGTGGGCATTTGATGCCAGATGGCGGTTGGGGCTCGGCGCTCGGATTTCCTGCAGTCATCCCAGATGAACAAGGCGACATGGTAGCGGGATGGGTGTTTTCGTCAGATGATTTGGTCAATCATTGGGCGCGGCTAGATGAGTTTGAAGGTGAAGCCTATCAGCGCATTGAAGTAACCGCCACGCTTGACAGCGGCGAGCAAATCATTGCCTTTGTTTATGCGCTGGATGATTCACAAAATTTTTAACCTTATTATTCAATAAAAAAGACGTTAGCATGACGTCTTTTTTATTTTTAAGTGGGCAAAAGTCAAACATATTAGCTTGTTTGGTAAGCTTGAACTATTTTATGGGATTAGCGAATGGGTTTTTAGCCATAAAAGCCGCTTTCATCCATGAAAAATTTGTTATGCTATGGGTTAGTCATTTTTTATTCTTAGGGGAATACCATGCGATTGTTAAATAGCCAACAAGCCAGTTTTGAGCAGGAATTGACAGAGCTGCTTGCTTTTGAAACGGTAAATGATCCAGCGCTACTGGCTACGGTCGATGATATTATCGCGCAAGTGCGTCAGGGTGGGGATGAGGTGGTGTTAAAGCTGACCCAACAATTTGACAACCATCCTGCCAAAACTTTTGCTGAGCTAGAGATTTCACAAGAAAAGCTCAAACAAGCATTTGATGGGTTAAATCCTACAATCAAGCAAGCGCTTGAACTAGCGGCACAGCGCGTCACATCCTTTCACGAACGCCAACGGCAAGAAAGCTGGACGTATCAAGATTCGCTAGGTAATACGCTTGGACAACAAGTTACGCCACTCGATAAAGTGGGGATTTATGTGCCAGGTGGGCTGGCAAGTTATCCATCCAGCGTCTTGATGAATGCGTTACCCGCCAAAGTGGCAGGGGTCGGGCAAATTATCATGGTGGTGCCTGCTCCTCATGGTGAACTAAATCCTTTGGTATTGGCGGCCGCTTATTTGGCGGGTGTGGATAAAGTCTTTACCATTGGGGGCGCGCAAGCGGTGGCAGCGTTGGCTTACGGCACTAACACCATCCCGCAAGTCGATAAAATCACAGGACCTGGCAACAAATACGTGGCAGCCGCCAAACGCGCCGTGTTTGGGCAAGTGGGCATTGATATGATTGCAGGTCCCTCGGAAGTACTCGTATATGCCGAAGGTGTTGCAAATGATAAAGCCGACTGGTTAGCCATGGATTTATTATCGCAAGCTGAGCATGACACCGTTGCGCAAGCGATTTTTGTCACCCCATCTGAGCCATTACTCAAAAAAGTTGCGCAGGAAATCGAAAAAGCCTTAGCAGATTTGCCAAAAGCTGACATCGCTAAAGCAGCGATTGCCAACCGTGGCGCGCTGATTTTGGTGAAAGACCGAGCAGAGGGTATTGAGGTGATTAACCGCATTGCGCCCGAGCATTTGGAGTTATCGGTAGATGACCCAGAGGCAATGGTCAAAGATATCCGCCATGCGGGCGCTATCTTTATGGGTCGCTATACCCCTGAAGCGATTGGTGATTATTGCGCTGGCCCTAATCACGTGTTGCCAACATCAGGTACCGCACGCTTTAGTTCACCGCTCGGCGTATATGATTTTCAAAAGAAATCTTCGATTATTTATTGTAGCGAGCAAGGTAGCCAAACGCTGGCAAAAACTGCTGATATTTTGGCAGTGGAAGAAAATTTGGATGCCCACGCGCGTTCAGCCCGTTACCGTGTGAAATAGGCTCAAACGCGCCTGTGGTAATTCAACAGCTTATGGCAATTCAACGGGGCGTTTAACTCATTTAACTCATTTTAAGGGGGAAGTTAACGCTGCTTTGTCAATACATCTAGACGTAGCCGTTCTTCAGGCGTAAACATCGTCTGCTGTAACGCCACAATTTGTTGCTGTGCTTGCGACACATTACCCAATTTGCCCAGTATTTGATTAGACTGTGTCTGATAAGCTGCCACACGCTGCGCAAATTGCGCTTCGGACTGGTCAAGCTGCTCAAGCCGTTTGACCGCTTCGGGGGAAACGTATTGACTACGCATGGCATTGATTTGGCTTTGCGTTGCCCCTTGCTGCTGCATTTGCTGCGTTTGCGCCAATAACTTGTCAATATTGCGCTGCTGGGTTAGCTTTGTCTGTAGATTTGGGTCGTTAACACTGGCGATATAGGCAGTTTGCGCCTTATCAATGATGGCTTGGCGCTGGTCATTGCTCAGTTGTGCGTTTTGGTTGGCTTCGACGACCGTCATGTTGTAGTCATTGAGGGCTTGTTCATCCCCAAAAAAGGCTTCACGGGTTTTGGCGTCAAAACAGCGGGCTTGCAGCTGTTGTACTGCGCGTAATTGGTTCTTAATCGCAGATAAATCTAATGCGCTGACGTTGGGGTTTTGCTGTACTTTAGGCTTATCTAGCTGGCTGACAGCAGTCAAATAGGTGAGATAATTTTGAAAAATGTTAACCGCTTGGCTTGCGGCAGGCTCAGGCGTATGTTCACGAATATAGGCAATCACCCGTTGTTCAATTTAGCTATCCTTGTAAAGTCATAATGAAGTTTCGCTGTCCTATGGATTAATTTAACCTAAATCAAGAATTTGTGAATCAAATGAAATGACTGATCAGTATATTTTTTGACAAACTCAGTGGATGCAGTATGTAGGTAAGGTTTAGGTAAAGTTAAAAACCAAGTGATGTATTGGCACAATTGATGTGCCATCTACAAAAGCAGACATAAATTATCATTGATTTTTTGCTATGATTTGCTAAGGTAACGGCTAATTTTTCGTTTTTGCTGTTTTTATTTTTTGCCCCTCATTAAAAGAGAATAACTGACCCACTATGTTAGAACTACTATCTGACCCGTCCGCGTGGCTAAGCCTTGCGACGCTTGTCATTCTTGAGATTGTTTTAGGTATTGATAATCTTGTCTTTATTGCCATCTTAGCCAATAAACTCCCGCCGCATCAGCGCGCTAAAGCCCGAAATTTAGGTCTTGGCTTGGCATTGGTCATGCGGCTGTTCTTATTGTCGATTATGTCATGGCTCATTACCTTAACCGATCCCGTGCTCACCTTGGGAAGTTTTGATTTATCGGTTCGCGACATTATTTTATTGGTAGGCGGGGTGTTCTTGCTGTTTAAGGCAACGACAGAGCTGCATGAGCGGCTGGAAGGAAAACCTGAGCATACCAACCAAAGCAAAGTGCAAGCAGGGTTTATGGCGGTTGTCGCACAGATTGTGATTTTAGATGCGGTGTTCTCGTTTGATGCGGTGATTACTGCCGTAGGCATGGCAAAACACCTTGAAATCATGATGGCAGCAGTGATCATTGCCATGGCATTGATGGTGGCTGCGTCTAGAGCGCTCACGGAGTTTGTCGGTCGTCACCCGACCGTGGTGATTTTATGCTTAAGTTTCCTACTGATGATTGGCTTTAGTTTAATTGTCGAAGGACTAGGCTTTCATATGCCAAAAGGTTACTTGTACGCGGCGATTGCGTTCTCAATCTTAATTGAAGCGTTTAACCAAGTAGCCAAACGCAATAAAACCAAATATGAAAATCAAATTCCGATTCGTGACCGTACCGCGGATGCGATTTTACGTTTAATGGGTGGTAAAACCGAAGAAGCGGTTACCCCAGAGAATAATTCAGAATATTTTGATTTTGATAGTATGCCATTTGCGCAAGAAGAGCGTTATATGATTAGTGGCGTACTAGCGCTTAATGAGCGCGATGTACATACCATCATGACGCCGCGCAATGATATCTCTTGGGTCAATATCAACGGTAGCCGCGAAGAAATGCGCGCGCAATTGCTTGATACGCCGCATAGTTTGTTCCCTGTGTGCCGAGATACCATCGATAAAGTGCTTGGGGTAGTACGCGCCAAAGACTTTTTGGATTTGCTCGATAACAATGTCGCAGATATTGAAACCGCCATTAAACCCTTACTTAGTAAGCAGCAGCCTGTGTTTGTGTCAGAGAGCATTGACAATCTAAAACTGCTCAATATGCTCAAAAAAGCCAAAGGTAATTTGGCGATGGTGATTGATGAATATGGTCAAGTTGCGGGGCTAGTGACACCGCTTGATGTGCTAGAGGCGATTGCAGGTGAGTTCCCTGATGAAGATGAAACCTTAGAAATTATCCCCTATGACGATTATTGGATTGTGAATGGCACAGCAAGCTTGCACCAACTACGTTTGGAGCTTGACGATCCAGATTTGCTACTCGATGCCGATCAGTTCACCATTGGCGGATATTTGATTTCGCAGTTGACCGATGTCCCAGAAGTCAATCAAACCATTAATATCGGTGCCTATAAGTTTACCATTCTAGAAACTTCAACATCGCGCATTTTGAAATTAAAAGTTGAACGTGAAGCCCCGATGGTGGCAACGGTGTAAACCAATGCTTGGGTATAAAAAAAGGGGTAATTAACCCCTTTTTTATTACTTTTTTAGGGATATAACAATTAAGGAATTTGCTGAATCGTCAAGGTGATAGTAGGCAAATTGCTCGTTGACGTGGTAGCAGATTGACTGGATACAGGCGCGGATGATAGCGCAGTCAAGGTAATATCCCTATTGGCAAAACGCTGCGTTTGACGCAAGTCACCGCGCAAATCCCCAATCGATAGGTTAAGGGTTTGTGGGCGAGAGGTAGTGGTCATAGCCGTGACCGCCACCGTGGCATTCCCTGCCCAAATACACTGTACATCTGTGGCACAGCGGCTATCATTGAGCACTTTATCAAAAGTCAGATTTAGCTGGTGTTCTTTAACAAAGATGTTTTGCCCCAGTGCAAGCGTGACCGTGCGAGTGGCATTGGTTGGCTGGTTGACTGTTGAAGGCGTTGGCTTGGCAGGCAAAGTGGGCGCAGTCATACAGGCGGTTAATACGCTCGTAGTGAGTAAGGCGATACTTGTGGTTTGAATGATTTTTTTCATCAGTAATTTCCTTTTTTCTTAACGGTTAATTTTATTTCTGGTTTTTAGTTTTGATTTTTAGTGTTATTTTTAGGGGCAAAAAAACGCTGTAGTCCCGCCAATACCAAGTCTTGCCGAATTTCCACGCTGGCTGATAGGTGCGGCTCAAAAGTATGGGCATCACCGCCTGTCATGGTGATTTCAAATTGAGGGTAGCGATGAATGGTTTCATTGATGGCCCCGACAATGGATAACATAATACCATGATGCACCGCGTCTTGGGTATTGGTGCCTGAATCTATACTATCAAAAGTGCCATCAATAATACTAATCTGGCGCGTTCCCGAAAATAGTGACTCGCGCTGCAAATAGATACTGGGGGAAATATAGCCCCCCAAGTGATGACCCTGATCGACCAAATCAATGGTAACGGCAGTGCCGCAGCCAATAACGCATTGTTTTTTGCTAGGCTCGATGATGCCGAGCATTTGTAGCCAGCGGTCAACGCCAAGTTGGGCGGGGTTATAGTCGCTCGACATCAGCGCGTGCTTGGCATGGACTTGGGCAAATTCAAACGGTTTTTGCAATCGCTCTAGGCTTTCTGCAACGTGATTATTGACGGCTTGTCCGAGCACGGATGACACCCCGATAAAATCAGGATTGAGTCGTTCAAGCCGAAAGGTCAACCCTTTGAGCAATTCGGCAGGCGCTTGCAAATGCTGCTCAGCCGCATGATCGAGCACTTGACCGCTATCGTCCGTGAGCCAATATTTTAAGCGGGTATTACCCAAGTCTAGCCAAAGTTTTGTCATAAATAATAGCCTTTGAATGGGATGCTTTATTTGTGTTTATTTGCCTGCAACGATGAAACGGCTGAATCCAAAACTTGAATGGTGCCTGTCCAAATCGTTTGTATGCTGCCATCTGCTTGCTCAATGAGTAGACAGCCTTGCGCATCGATACCTGCTGCAATGCCTGTGATTGATTGCTCAGATAAGGCGTTATGAATTTGCAAATACTTGTTTTTTAATAGGTCTTTTTGGGCAAAATCATGGATAAATTGTTGGCTCGCTTCAGCCGCTTGCAGCTGATTAAATTGCCCAATCGCATTAGTTATGGCATCGCGAACGGGCTGATAAAACTCACTGGGTTGTAAGCGCTGCGCTGTCAAATCTTGCAGGCTTACCGCTTGGTAGTTTAAGCCTTCTTGGGTTTGCTCGGTCAGCACAGGGGCATGGGCAATATTGATGCCCACACCGATAACGATGCCTAGCATGTGACCTGCGACATTGACAGGTTCTATCAAAATACCCGAGAGTTTTTGAAATTGGTCAGGTAGGTTGGCTTGTGGTTGATAAAAACCCACATCGTTCACCCATTTGACACCAATGGTTGGCAAATGCTTTGCCAGTCTTGTTTGATTGATGTGTTCTATGATAGGGATTTGACAGAGCTGATAACCCACGCACAGTGACAAGCGACCATCTAGTCGATAAGATAAGCAAAGATTTTGCGGCAATGCATAGGCTTGTGTCGGCACATACAGCGATAAATAAACATTGCCTAGCGGTGATTGCCATGTTCTGCCATGTTGACCACGTCCGCCTGATTGGGTATCAGCAGTGAGTAAATGGGGGCGGCTAAAATGCGGTCGGTTATGGTCGGTGGGCGACTGGTCGTGATAGCTTAGCACCATCCACTCAATCAGCTGGCTGTTGGTTGAGTGGGTGCTGGCTAAGTGGGTATGGCAAAGCGAATCAATTCTCATAAGGATGGGTACATAGGGTCGGGTTCATAAGCTTAGGCACAATGTTACAAACGTCAAAAAGATAAGTTTGCTATACTAACGCTATTTTTAATCAAAGGAAATGCAAAAAATGATGTATCTGTGGTTTTTGCTGGCGGGGGCATTTGCTGGCACTTGTGCGGGTCTGTTTGGTGTCGGTGGCGGATTGATTATCGTACCTGTGCTGATGGCGATTTTTAAAGCGTATGGCTATCCAAGCGATGTCATTACCCATTTGGCGGTAGGGACATCGCTTGCCACGATTGTGGTGACATCGATAAGCTCCATGCAATCGCACAATAAGCGCGGTGGCGTGCGCTGGGATGTATGGCGCAATATGTCAATTGGCTTGGTGGTTGGTAGTTTTGTTGGTGCTTATATCGCAGATTTATTGCATGGTAAGGTCTTGGCGTTTTTGATTGCTGGCATGGCGCTGTTTATGGGGCTAAAAATGCTTTTGGCTAAAAAATCGGAAGTTATCGCGACCACTCACTTGCCATCTGCGCCTGTGCAAACAGGAGTGGGCGGGTTCATTGGGGCAGCATCGGCGATTTTTGGTATTGGCGGTGGCAGTTTTACCGTACCGTTTTTGAGCCGTTTTGGTTTGACCATGCAACAAGCGGTGGGTACGTCAGCAGCCTGTGGCTTACCGATTGCCATTGCAGGGGCGCTCGGGTTTATGTTTTTTGGCAAAGATGTACAGGGCTTGCCGGCTGAGGCGATTGGCTTTGTGCATATCACTGCGTTTTTGTGTATTTCAGTGATGAGTTATTTATTTGCCAAAGTGGGGGCAAAATTGGCGCACCAATTGCCTGCCAACACCTTAAAGCGCATGTTTGGTGGTCTGCTGCTGATTGTGGGGGCAAAAATGATGCTAGGCGCGCTTGGGATTAATTTATGGTAAAAATAAACAATGGGTTTTGTGTTATGTCATGAGCGTGAATTTTATAACTCATTCTCAATCATATGCCCCATACGCTCTTTTTTGGTGTTGAGGTAGGCTTCATTGTGCGGATTGACCCCAACAAGCAGGGGCACCCGCTCAACCACCTCAATACCAATATCATTGAGATAGTCAATTTTGTTGGGGTTGTTGGTTATCAGCTTTACCTTATCCACACCGACATGCTCAAGCATCGGCTTGCACATCTCATAGGTGCGAGCATCGGCAGGCAAACCGAGCAGCAAATTGGCATCAAGCGTATCATGTCCTTGGTCTTGCAATGCGTAAGCTCGGATTTTATTGGTCAGTCCAATCCCGCGTCCTTCTTGGCGCAAATATAAAATCGCCCCACAGCCGCCATTTTTAGCATAAGCTTGAATCATCTGCATGGTAGCGTTGAGCTGGGGGCCGCAGTCGCATTTAAGCGAACTAAACGCATCCCCTGTCAAACATTCGCTATGAATGCGTACCAATGGGATTTTGGATTTATCAGCCGTGGGCAAACCAACCGTCAGCATGACGTGTTCATGTTTACGATTGCCAAGCGCATCGCGTGCCGTGTCGTCCGTATCTTCAAACACATGAATATCAAATAGCCCATGCGCTGTTGGTAAGGTTGCTTGCGTGATAAATTGATACGACACCCACTACTCCAAAAAAATGACCCACTGACCCAAACAACTGAACCAAGTCGGTAAACCCAAAAATAAAAGTGCCCTTTACATGAAGGCATTGATTAAAATATCAAGAAGGATAGCGTCATTACCCATCTTATCAATAACCCGCAAGCTAGGCTCACATGCTATCTGACGCAACTTTTTTGTCAAAATTTATCAAAAATTCAAGGCGCTAAGCTAAACTTTATAGAAGCTATAAGATACAATCTAAAATAGCGAGGTTTGATGTTTAATCAACAAAAAAATGCTATTATGCCACATTCATGCGCCACATTGGCAATTCAAAGCTGGTAATGCCAGCTTAGCCACCTAGATTTTCAAGCGTTCAACGCTTTGGCAGTCTGTCAACTTTGTGCCAATTTTGTGCCACCAAGAAGGTGTCGATAGTCATTGTGCGTTTTACCATTTATTTTTTTCACCTGTGTCAACAGGGCTCATCGAGTGCCTGTAAGCAATGAAAAGTGTCAGCCAAGATATGTCAAAAACTAAAATAGCTAACCAAAAATACCCATTAAAAACCTTTGATACCATCCCTATGCTAAAGCCGCATACGCCGCTGCTCGATGGTGTGGACAGTCCTGATGACCTAAAAAAATTCAGTACCGTGCAATTGCAGCAATTAGCCGATGAATTGCGCGAGTTTTTGCTGTATGCAACGGGCGTCAGTGGCGGGCATTTTGGTTCTAACCTTGGCGTCGTTGAGCTTACCATTGCACTGCATTATGTCTTTAATTCACCCAAAGACCAAATTGTCTGGGACGTAGGGCACCAAGCCTATCCCCACAAAATTTTAACGGGTCGCCGTGACAAGCTTACCACCATTCGTAGCCAACATGGGCTAACTGCCTTTCCTGAGCGTCATGAGTCTGAGTATGATACCTTTGGCGTTGGGCATTCATCGACGGCGATTTCTGCAGGGTTAGGTATGTCGCTTGCTATGCGCTATTTAGGCAAACGTGACAAAGTGGTTAGCATCGTCGGCGATGGGGCTATGACAGGCGGTATGGCGTTTGAAGCGATGAATGACGCGGTGCAGCAAAATGCCGATTTGATTGTGGTGCTCAACGATAATGACATGTCAATTTCGCAGGCAACGGGCGGATTTTCTAAACATTTAGCCACCCTTTGGCAGCGTGGTTTGGCAGTCGATATCGATAAAAATGGTGATGCGATTTTTACCAAGCGCGTCATTTCCAGTGAAGACCGCCGTATTCGTCATTATTTGCACATGGCAAACGAAGCTTTAGATGACTGGACATCGCGCCTGCCCAATAAAATTGTCGAAAAATTGGCAGAAAAAGGTATTCCAAAACCGTCTCAGTTAGAAACATTACCTGAGAAAATCGCCAATAAACTCATTGATGAAGTGTTCCCCGAAAACTTGTTTAAAGCCATTGGCTTTCAGTATTTTGGACCATTTGACGGGCATGATGTTGCCAAATTGACTCAAGTGTTTGAACGGGTCAAGCAGTTAAAAGGTGCGGTACTTGTCCATGTGCATACGGTGAAAGGTAAAGGCTTTTTACCTGCAGAATGCGACCCGATTACTTATCATGCCATTACCAAACTTAAAAAAATCAACCCAGCGCAAGAAAAATCTGTGCCAGTTGACAGCCAAAAGCCGGCACCCACCCCCGCCAAAAAATACTCGCAAGTGTTTGGTGAGTTTATCTGCGATAAAGCCGCCACTGACAAACAACTGATGGCAATCACCCCTGCGATGGCTGAAGGCTCAGGCATGACCGAATTTGCCAAGCGCTTTTCAAGCCAATTCTTTGATGTGGCGATTGCTGAGCAACATGCAGTGACCCTAGCGGGTGGTATGGCGACCCAAGGCGTCAAACCGATTGTCGCGATTTACTCCACATTTTTACAACGTGGCTATGACCAACTGATTCACGATGTGGCTTTGCAAAATCTCAACGTGATGTTCGCCATTGACCGTGCAGGCTTGGTCGGTGAAGACGGTGCCACCCATGCGGGGGTATTTGACATCGCTTTTATGCGAACTGTGCCTAATATGGTGATTGCTTGTCCCAAAGATGAGAATGAGTGCTATAACTTACTTAATACCTGTTATGAGCATATTGGACCCTCTGCGGTGCGTTATCCACGTGGTAATGGCATTGGGGCAGAGATTGATAAAAACCAAGCGATTTATCCAATCGGTAAGGCAGCGCTTGAGCAGACTATTGATGCCACTGCTGCAGGTACGAGCAACGTGGCGAAAAAAGTTGCGGTGCTTGCTTTTGGTACCATGGTAAAGACAGCGGTCACGGCGTGTCAAAACTTAGCCGAAACTTACCCAATGACGACGTTTTTTGTTTATAATATGCGGTTTGTTAAACCGTTAGACAGCGAATTACTGGATACTCTATTGGCGCAAAACTGCTCCATTGTTACCCTTGAAGAACACCAAGTCATGGGCGGTGCCGGTAGTGCGGTCAATGAATACCTAGTTGCCCAAGCAGCAAAAACAAGCCAAGCCTTGCCAACGCTAATCAACATCGGTATCCCCGATAAATATATCGCGCATGGCAGCCCTGAGCAGCAATTAGCCGATTGTGAGCTAGATGTCGCGGGTGTGGTCAAACAGATGCAAACGATTTTGTCATAAATTTTAGATTTTTATCCTTCAACAAAAGGTCAATTATGGAACCGATGGTCGTCATGGCAGCCCGCGCTGCACAAAAAGTAGGTCAAGAGATTTTAAATGCACACAACAATCGCCACAAGCTAGAGTTCACGATTGAAAGCAAAGGCTTAGATGGTTTGGTGACCCAAATCGACCGTTACAGCGAAGAATTATTGATCGCGATGCTCAAAGAAAGCTACCCAACCCACTCATTTTTGGGTGAAGAATTTGGGCTACAAGAAGGCAAGGGCAATGATAAAGACTGGTGCTGGGTCATTGATCCATTAGATGGTACCCACAACTTTATTCATGGCTTACCGCATTTTTGTGTCTCAATTGGGGTGCAAAAAAATGGCGTCACCGAACATGGCATCATCTATGACCCAGTGCGTGATGAGATGTTTTCAGCCAGTCGTGGTAAAGGCGCGCGTCTCAACCAACGCCGTATCAGCGTCAGTGAGCATAAAACCATTGATGGCGGCTTTTTTACCACCGGTCATCCGCTTGAGCGTAACCGCGCGGAAGGTAAAGTCTCCTATGCCAAAGAGCATTTTGAAAGCTTACAAAAAATCTGCGAACAAGGCGGTCAAGTGCGCCGTGTGGGTTCAGCCGCGTTAGATTTGGCATATGTCGCAGCGGGACGGTTTGATGGTTATTTTGAAATGTCTATCAAACCTTGGGATATATGTGCTGGTGAATTAATTGTCACTGAAGCACGTGGTACTGTGGTTGACCATACAGGCGCACACAATGCGATGCAAACAGGCTCTATCTTTGCAGCAAATATCAAACTATTAAAACCATTGATGCAAACCGTGGTACCAGTTTGGGGCAGTGCCGTTAAAGGCTGATGTTGTTGTGACACTAAAAACGCGCTAATCCATAGCGCGTTTTTTTTCATCATCAATTCGTAAAAAAAAATCTAAGCTAAAGAGGTTAAGTTAAGCAGATAGACAACAACGTTGACATAATAAGAGATGACAATATAAAAACGGCAATCAATATTCACTGATTGCCGTCCTCGTTCTATATGCTGTTTTATAGCATCTTATTTATAGTATCTTGCTAAAATTCACCTAACTGGCGTATGTTAGAAAGGCTATCTTTCAATATACTGTAATTTGTTGGGTACGCCATCCCATTCTTTGGCATCGGGTAGTGGGTCGTGCATGGCTGAGATGTTTGGCCATTTTTCGGCAAGTTCTGCATTCAGTTCGATGTATATTTCTTGACCTTTTGGCACTTCATCTTCTGAGAAAATCGCATTGGCAGGACATTCTGGCTCACACAGCGCACAGTCAATACATTCATCGGGATGGATGACCAAAAAATTCGGACCTTCATAGAAACAGTCCACAGGACAGACTTCAACGCAGTCAGTATATTTACAACGAACACAGTTATCAGTAACGACGAAAGTCATGGCGGTGGCTACCTTTTTTTAGTTGCACAAATGTTAAAAGCATAAAAAATACAATCGTATTATTTTAGCGCGTTACGCTTTTTTTAACAATTCCTTTAATGAATAAATAAATTCTAACGCCTGTTTCGGCGTCAGCTCGTCAGGGTTTAGGGTGTTTAGTTGTTGGCTAAGTTTATATTCATCAGTCTTCAAAGCTTGATAGTCAGCCGCTGCACTTTGCAAATCCAGACCTATTTGTTTCTCATCTTCTGATGGATAGGGTAAAGAATTGTTGGGCAAACTTTTTTGCTCGCTTTGGTTATCCAAATAATATTGCGCTTGGGCTAATAAGTCTTGCGGCAAACCTGCCATTTTGGCGACATGCAATCCAAAACTGCGATGCGTCGCCCCCGGTGCGATTTTATGCAGTAGTAGTAACTGCCCGTTGATTTCTTGGGTGACAAGGTGTTGATTAAACATTTTGGGGTGGCGCTCAGCCAGTTCAGTGAGCTCAAAATAATGGGTGGCAAATAGGGTCAAACAGCCGATTTTTTCTGCTAAATAATTCACGCACGCATGCGCAATCGCTAGACCATCTTGGGTGCTGGTGCCACGACCGACTTCATCCATGAGTACCAATGAGTTGGCATTGGCTTGGTTCATGATATTGGCGGTTTCAATCATCTCGACCATAAAGGTTGATTTACCACTTGCCAAGTCATCTGCTGAGCCAATGCGGGTAAAAATCCGCTCAATACGACCGAGCGTCACCGACTGCGCAGGGACATACGCGCCACAACAAGCAAGTAGCACGATGAGCGCGGTTTGACGCATGTAGGTCGACTTACCGCCCATATTGGGACCTGTGATGAGCATTAAGCGTTCAAGTTGGGTGGCTGTTCCCATGACACAGTCATTGGCGACAAATGGGTCAAGCGATGCCGTCTGATGGTGAGCTTGGCGCTGTTGACCTGCTTCAACCACGATATGGCGTCCGCCTTGGATATTGAGGCTTGCGCTATCATCCGTGGTATTAAACAACGGGCGGCACCAGTTTTTACTATGATGAGAACGATTCTGCAAACGCGTTAGGCTGACCCAGTTGGCAAGTACATCCAAATACCCAATCGCTTTGGCAAGGCGCTGCAGCTCACCAAGCTGTGACTTGAGCTGACGCAGCAGATTTTCATAGATACGCTTCTCAAGGGTCAACGCTTGCCCTTGAGCCGATAAATAGGATTCTTCAATGGTTTTGAGCGCTGGCGTGATAAAGCGTTCGGCATTTTTGAGCGTTTGACGGCGAGTAAAATATTCAGGCGCGTTCTTGGCTTGTAGGGCGCTGAGTTCAAAATAAAATCCGCTCACTTTATTAAAGCCCACTTTGAGCATGGGCAAGTTATTTTTTTGCCGCTCTTGCACCGCCAATTCTTCCAATGTTTGCTCGATATTGCCATGCAGATTTTGTAATTCATCAAGCTGTGGGTCATAGCCCTTTTTTATCATGCCGCCATCACGGATGTGGGCGGGCGGCTCATCGACAATCGCTTGGTCTAGCAAGGCATGGATATTGGCAAAGCTATCAGTTAAGGCTAAGTCAGGTAGCTGTTTGCTAAGCATGGCAAGCAAAGGCGTCTCAGCACTTAGCGTCGTTATGGTGGTAAAATCAAAATGTTGCTGTAACTGCTTTGACAACGCTAACGCTTGCGCCAAGCTCAGACGCAATTTGAGCAAATCGGTCGGTTTTGCTGAACCCAAGCCAATGCGTCCCCCAATGCGTTCGATATCGCTGATTTCGCTTAAGGTTTGTTTAAGCAATTCAAACGCTTCTATCGGTAATGTCATCAGTTGTTCAACCGCATCAAGCCTTCGGTTAATCAGGGTGACATTGCGTAGCGGTCGGTGCAAATGATGGACTAAAGCGCGTTTACCCATCGGCGTTTGGCAATGATCAATCACCGATAACAGCGAAATACCCGATGCCAGCACGGGTTTAAAAATTTCCAAATTTTGCTGACTGATGGTATCAAGCTGCAAAAAATCGCCGTTATGCTCAAGCTGCAGGCTACGAATATGGCGTAAATCAGCTTGCTGGGTCTGTTTGCCGTAATGCAGCACAACCGATGCCGATGAGATGGCAAGCGGTTTTTGCTCAATGCCAAACCCTGCCAGCGTGGTGACACTTAGATGCTGGGTCAGATGTTCAAGTGCGTTATTTGGCAGAAAATAACTGTGCGGCTGTGACAAAATCGGCGGTAGGGTGGCTGTTGGGCTATTTGCGCTCAAACAGTCCTGCAAAAAATGTTGCCACGCCTCAGACAGCTGCTCATCTATTAGCACTTCACTGGGATCAAAGCGGGCGAGCGCGTTAGCAAGCTCGCTTTGTAGCGCCGTATGACTGTCGCAGTTAAGCTCAGTCACACGGATTTGCCCTTGTGCCAAATCCAGCTGTGCCAATCCCACCGACATTTGCTGTTTAGCAAAGCTGATAGCGACGACCGTTGGCGTCTGCCCTTGGGTGATGAGGTTATCATCGGTCAGCGTCCCTGCGGTTAAGGTACGGACGACTTTACGTTCCATAATCTTAGCGGCATTGGCTTTTGTTTTGCTGGTTTTTTTTGTTATGCTTTTGGCTGTGCTATCGGCTGCAGAGTCTTTTGCGGCAGTGTTTTCTTCAGGCTCGTCTTCAGGCTTTTCTTCTTCGACTTGTTCACAGACCACCACGGTTTGCCCGGCATTAATCAGCCGAGCAATATAGCCGTCTGCCGAATGAAATGGCACACCTGCCATCGGGATGGTATTGCCCTGTTTATCTTTGCCACGTCGGGTCAAGGTGATGCCCAAAATATCGGCAGCAAGCTTGGCATCATCGAAAAACAGCTCATAGAAATCGCCCATCCGGTACAGCACCAAGGCATGCGGATAATCCGCTTTTAGGGTGAGATATTGCTGCATCATGGGGGTGTGATGGTCAAGATTGTGAGGCATGGTCTGGGTCATAATGGTTAAACGTTATGAAATTAAGCAACAGGTGCGTTTGTCGCACCATGTTGGGTGTGTGAGGTGGGTTAAGGCTGGCATGCACAAATGCACGTTAATTCCAGCCTATTTTTTCGAGCTTATTTACCAGTTTATTTACCGGCTTATTTAAAAGCTTAAAGCGATTGGATTTTTGAGATCCAATGCTGTTTTTCAGCATCCCCTATAAAAGACGCGTTAAAGCTGTTGATCGCCAATTGTTTGATATCGTCATTTGATAGCGCTAGCGCTTGCTCAATAGCGACAAAGTTGTCATTCATATAGCCACCAAAATACGCCGGGTCATCTGAGTTCACCGTCACGCACACGCCTTGGTGCAGCATGGTTTTAATATTGTGCTCGCCCATGTCTTGCACCACTTTTAGTTTAAGGTTACTTAATGGACACACCGTCAACGGCATTTGCTCCGCTATCAAGCGTTGCATGAGTTTATCATCTTCTGCCGAGCGCACACCGTGATCGATACGATTGACCTTTAACAAATCCAACGCTTGCCAAACATACGCGGGATCGCCTTCTTCGCCCGCATGCGCAACCGTCAAAAACCCAAGCGCACGCGCTTTGGCAAATACCCGTTCAAACTTAGCGGGTGGATTTCCCACTTCGCTAGAGTCAAGCCCCACGCCAATGATATTATCTTTAAATGGCAAGGCCTGCTCAAGGGTGACAAATGCGCTGTCTTCGCTCAAATGACGCAAAAAACACAAAATCCAATGCGAGGTGATACCCATTTTTGCTTTGGCATCTAAGCTTGCTTGATAAAGCCCTTGAAAACAGGTGGCAAAATCCACCCCCCGCTCAGTATGGGTCTGCGGATCAAAGAAAATCTCCGTATGCACCACATTATCAGCCTGGCATTTTTCAAAATACGCCCACGCTAAATCATAAAAATCCTGCTGTTTGACCAAAACGTTTGCGCCGGCATAGTAGATATCCAAAAACGATTGTAAATTATGAAAATTGTAGGCATTTTTGACATCTTCAATGGTTTGGTAGGGTATATCGATTTGGTTGCGTTTAGCGATGGCAAACATCAGCTCCGGCTCAAACGTGCCTTCGATATGCACGTGTAGTTCGGCTTTGGGTAATTGATGAATCAGTTGTTGTGGCGTCAATGTGGCAGTCATAGCAAACTCAATAGCATAATGGCAAAGATGGCGTTAAAATCTTTCAAGAAAATTTCAACAATGAAAATTTCGAAAATAAAGCTCAATTATGGGGATGGATTGATAAAGATAAAGGTAATAGAGGCAAGCGGTTCAAACTCACAGGCTGTCATAACCTTGTATCTAAAAAAAGCAAACCCATATATAATAGCAAAATTTATTTTGAACACCTTTATTAACCGTCATTGTATTAAAAGTCATTGCACTTATTGATTTGAGCACTTTAGGAAAACCCTCGTATGTTAGGCAAAATGATAGGCAAGGTTATCGGCACCAAAAACGACCGTGAGCTTAAGCGAATGCGTAAGTTGGTCGACAAAATCAACGCCTTAGAACCCAAAATCCAGCCCCTCTCTGACGAAGCATTAAAACAGAAAACTGCGGAATTTAAAACCCAATTTGAGCAGGGTACTAGCCTAGATACCATTTTACCTGAAGCCTTTGCGGTCTGTCGTGAAGCCTCAAGCCGTGTCCTTGGCATGCGTCACTACGATGTACAGCTCATCGGCGGTATCACCTTGCACGAAGGTAAAATCGCCGAGATGCGCACGGGTGAAGGTAAAACCTTGATGGCAACGCTTGCGATATATCTCAACGCGATTAGCGGTAAAGGCGTGCATGTCGTCACCGTCAATGACTACTTGGCAAGCCGCGATGCCGAATTAAACCGCCCGTTGTTTGACTTTTTGGGCTTGACTGTCGGCGTGATTTACTCACAGCAAGACCCGATGGAAAAATTTGAGGCCTATGCCGCAGATATTACCTACGGTACCAACAACGAATACGGCTTTGACTACCTACGTGACAATATGGTATTTCGCCTAGATGAGAAAAAACAGCGCGGACTGAACTATTGTATCATCGATGAGATTGACTCGATTTTGATTGATGAAGCGCGTACGCCGCTGATTATCTCGGGTCAAGCCGAAGACTCATCGGCTATGTACAGGCTGATTGACACCATCATCCCGCGCCTCAAACGCTCAGAAACCGAAGAAGGCAACCGCGAAAACCGTGAGCAGGATTTTTGGATTGATGAAAAAAATCGTCAAATCGAAATCAGTGAAAAAGGCTACGAGAAAATCGAAAAATTCTTGGTGGAAAAAGGCGAGCTTGGCGAAAACGAGAGTCTATATAGCCCAACGCGCTTGCCACTACTAGCCCACGTTCAAGCCGCGATTCGTGCGCACCATTTATTTGTTAAAAACATTCACTATATCGTGCATGAAGGCGAAGTCATCATTGTCGATGAAAACACAGGGCGTACCATGCCCGGTCGCCGCTGGTCAGAAGGGTTGCACCAAGCGGTTGAAGCCAAAGAACAGGTCGAAATCCAAGCCGAAAACCAAACCCTTGCCACCACGACATTCCAAAATTATTTCCGTCTGTATGACAAACTCTCAGGCATGACAGGTACAGCCGATACCGAAGCTGCGGAGTTTAAACAAACTTACGATTTAGATGTGGTGATTATCCCCACCCACAAACCAATTCAGCGTATCGACCTTGATGACCAAATTTTCCTAAGTAAAATGGGCAAATATCAAGGCATCATCCGCGAAATCAAACGCATTCAAGAGAAACAGGCGCCGATTTTGGTGGGGACGGCAACCATTGAAGCCAGTGAAGTGCTTTCAGAGTTACTGACGCAAGAAGGCATTCAACATAACGTCCTTAATGCCAAACAGCACGAGCGTGAAGCCGATATTATCGCGCAAGCGGGTAGCCCCAATGCGGTCACTATTGCCACCAACATGGCAGGTCGCGGTACCGATATTATCTTGGGGGGTAACTGGCAAGCAGAGCTCGCCAAAATCGATAATGTCACCCCTGAAATGAAACAACAAGCCCATGCCGAATGGCAAGTGCGAAACCAACAAGTGCTAGAGGCGGGTGGCTTACATATCATCGGTTCTGAGCGTCACGAATCGCGCCGCATCGATAACCAATTGCGCGGTCGTGCGGGCCGTCAAGGTGACCCGGGGGAGTCACGCTTTTTCTTGTCGCTTGAAGATGACTTGATGCGGATTTTCGCTGGCGATCGCGTGGTGAATATGATGCGCGCCATGGGGCTAAAAGAAGACGAAGCCATTGAGCACAAAATGGTGTCACGCTCGATTGAAAACGCCCAAAGCAAAGTGGAAAACCGCGACTTTGATGCCCGTAAGAGCCTACTCAAATACGATGACGTTGCCAACGAACAACGTAAGGTTATCTATAAGCAGCGCGATGAACTGCTCGCCGAAAGTAATCTACAAGCAGCTATCGAAGCGATGCACTACGATGTATACAATGCCTTGATTGACCAGTTCGTGCCACCCGGCTCGATTGATGACCAATGGGACATTGATGGGCTTGAAGACGAGCTTGAAAATGAGTTTCGTATTTATATGCCAATCAATGACTGGCTAGATGCCGATCGTCGTTTGGATGAAGAAGGTTTACGCCAAAAAATCATCGAGGCTGCGTTACTCAACTACCGCGCTCGACGTGAGCAAATGGGCGAGGAAAATGCCGCCCAACTTGAGCGTCACTTTATGCTATCTAGTCTAGATAAGCATTGGAAAGAACATCTCAACCAAATGGATCAACTGCGTAAAGGTATCCATCTGCGAGGCTATGCGCAAAAAAATCCTGAGCAAGAATATAAATCTGAATCTTTCTCTTTGTTCCAAAGTATGCTCGGTGCCATCAAGTCTGAAACCGTGCAAGATTTAGCGCGTGTGCATATCCCAACGCCAGAAGAAATCGCTGAGCTTGAGCGCCAGCAACGCGAACAAGCCGAGATGATGCGTCTGCATTTTGAGCACCAAGAAATGAATGGCGTGACCGGTGAGCTGAGTGACGATGAAGACATGATTGCGCGTAATAGCCAGCAACGCACGCGAGCTACGTATTCCTTTGGTCTAAGCGGCTCAGCAGCGGCAACCGCGAGTCCAGAGATGGCTGAAAATGGTGACAATCCATATGCCAACTTAGCGATTAGCCGAAATGCCCCTTGTCCATGTGGTTCTGGTTTAAAATACAAGCAATGCCATGGTAAAATTTAAGGTGACATCATTATCATCTTTGAATTAGCAACCTTGTTGATTGAGCAATTTTTACTATATAGACTATCAAGTACGTTGTCGGGTTGAGCGATTTATTGATAGTAGAGGATTACCCATGCAAAACACACTAGCAAAAATCACCATGCTGAGTTTAGTATCGGCGCTTACGTTGACAGCTTGTGATAAAAAGACAGACAGCACAGACAATGCCGCGGCAGCATCAGCGGCAGAATCACAAGCCGTACCAATGTCAGCTGCGCCTGCCGATGAAAAAAATAGCGCCGCTGTGACCGAAGCCAATGCCACCGTAGATGCCGGTCCTGACGCTACCAGCGCCAGTGGCACAGCAGCGACCCCTGTTGATGCGATGCCAGCGAGTAACACCGAGGCAGACGCTGCAGATGACGGCGGCGCGGATAATTCAGACATGGATAAGATTACGGAAAATGATACCGTGATTGATAATGCACCTGCTTCGCCCAATGCACCAAAAGCCAGCGATGATGCAGCGCCTGCCGTCGGTAACCAAAAAGTTGGTCAATAACAACTACACCCACAAAAAAAGCTGATACCCATCAGCTTTTTTTTAACACTTCATTTAAACGCTGTTCAAATAATTATCAAAACGCACGATCTCATTTGATAGGCTTAGGTTAGGCGATTGGTCTGCAAGAAAAGGCGCTGATTTGGGTCTTTTGACTACTACCACACCCTGTGGGGTTATTTGCGCCAACGCTGCTGACAATAATTGTTGTGATTGCGCAATCGACGGTGGGGTCGTCACAGTATGCAACATCTGCATATGTTTATTAACCGCTGATTTGTAGCTATCAGCGGGAAACATCGGGTCTAGATAGACACGGTCGACTTTAGGCAACTTAGCCAGCAATTCTATCGCATCGCCATGATAAATCGTTAATCGACTCATCAATTTTTGCCAGTTGCGATGCTGCGCCATTTTTTGCTGTTCTAGTTGCAGTAGCAAAAACATGAGTGGCTGCTGTTCAAGCAAAGTCACACTGGCACCGGTACTTGCCAAGATTAAGCTATCATGCCCAAACCCTGCGGTTGCATCAATGACAGTCATGCTGGCTTGTAGCTGCATGGCTTTGAGTAGCAGTTCAGTTTTTTTGCCCGCTTTGACCACACGCTGTTGTAGGTTTTGCCAATTTGGGCTGACTTTCATGCCCGCTGCGATGACAAAAACATCACCTACCTCATCAATCAGCACACTGTTATCATCGACTGATTTCAGCCATTTTTGAGTTACTTTGCTAGTAATCTTTTGCAATTGTAAATTGACGGATAAAGGGGCGAGTATCGTTTCAACATTTGCCAAACGCTGCTCGCTTGGCAAAGTGTCAACATAATACAGTTGGATTGATTGATGAGATAGCATAGGGATTTAAATATAGCCCAGCATACCAGCGATGAGTACCAGTACGCCTACCACGATGCGCCACCAAGCAAAAATCGTAAAATCGCGGGTACTGACCCAGTTAACCAACCATTTGATGAAAATCATGGCAAAAATAAATGAGACTACCACACCCACTGCCATGATGGTCCAGTCTTCAGTGGTGGTTAAAATATGATGGTTTTTGGTCAGATCTAGTAGCCCAGCACCCACCAATACAGGAATCCCTAAAAAGAAAGAATACTCCGCAGACGCCTTACGTGATACCCCCAAAAATAGCGAGCCGATAATGGTAGACCCTGAGCGAGAAGTACCAGGAATCAAGGCAAGACATTGAATCAAACCGATGATAATCGCCGTTTTAATATCGATATCTTCTGCTTCGGCATATTTGACCGTATGTTTGTGTTGTTGGCGCTCTGCCCAAAAGATAATCAAACCACCGACAATCAATGAGATTGCCACCACGGTTGGGTTAAATAACGCCGCTTTTAACGCTTTATCAAACATCAAACCTATCAGCATAATCGGAATGGTGGAAATAATCAGCGAGATGCCCAATTGACGCGGGTTTTTACGCTCAGGGTCTTTACCCGTAATCAGTCCCATCAAGGCACGCCATAGCCGTCCCCAGTACAAATAAATTACCGCTGAAATCGCACCCAGCTGAATGACGACGATAAACAAGTCGGCTTTGTCTTTGGTCCAAAAATTTAACAGGGAATCGGCAAGAATTAAATGCCCGGTACTTGAAATCGGTAAAAATTCGGTAATGCCCTCAACCATGCCCATGATGATGGCTTTAAAAATCAAAATAAGATCCATAACGTATCCAACTATGTTAGTTATTAACAGTCAAAGCTAACAATTTTTGCGCTTATAACAAGGTAAAGGGTAGCGAGTCAAACTTAACACAACATGAGTAATCAGCCGATAAATTAAGCCTTTTGTTGTTCGGCTAGGGTTTTCCACGCATTATTTCTTAAATAAACTGGCAACGCCAGCTCAGCAGGGACGGATTGGTGCTGCTGGTACAAGATTAGCCCAAGTTTGGCAATGATAATCGCTGAGGGGCGAATATCGGCAAAGATGGCTTGACCTAGCTGCGCATTGACCAAGGTTGCGCCATTGCCTACTAAGGCTAAGTCTTTGTCTATCACACTGTCATAATCAAGTAAATGCTCAGTAGCACCTGCCACAAGCTGCATGATACCATCGCTCATGGCGTATTCACCGGCGTACACTTGGTTCATGCGCGCGTCTGTCAGCGCCAATACGTGGGAGCGTTGATGTAGTTCAAATGCCGCTTGGGCGACAGTTTGCAGGCTTGATACCGGCAAACAAGGCACATCATGGGCAAAGGCGATGGCTTGCGCTACCGCTGTATTAATGCGTATGCCACTAAAAGCCCCGGGACCTCGATTAAAAGCAATCGCAGTCAGTTGTGACCAATCAATCGATGATGCCGTCATCAGCGCATGTATCATCGGCAAAATTTGCTGGGTTTGCAGACGATTCCCCGTCAGGGTCTGTTCAGCGACCACATTACCAGCTAAATCCACGAATGCCACTGAGCATTGGTCAAATACACTTTCAAGTGCCAAAATCATAACAAATTGCCTTTACCGTTTGTAGCAATCATGCGCTTAAAGCACACAAATTTTGCCTAAAAAATTGCTTGGTATGATACCACTAAAAACAAATTTGAGCACAATTTAGTTAACATTGATTTAGGTAAAAATGCCCTCAACCCCGTCAATAAAGTGCTATAATCCTTACTATTTTTAGGGATTTAAAGCCAATGTGTTAAAGTTGGCGGATTCAAATCCCAAGTGCAACGTAACCGAAACTAGATTTTACCTCAAAGGGCGTTCTAAAACCTAATACTTTTCTAGGGCGATTATTCAAATTATTCTCAATCGCCTGAATAACATCATCCGATAAATTATCAAAAGATATCGACTTAGGTAAGAACTGGCGAATTAAACCATTGGTATTTTCATTCGTACCACGCTCCCAAGAATGATAAGGGCGAGCGAAGTAAATATCAGCACCGAGCTTATCAGCGATAGATTCATGCAAAGCAAACTCCTTACCATTATCAAATGTAATAGATAGTGTTTGCTCATCTTTAAGTAACTGATTACAAGCATTAGCCACTGCCTCTGCTTTTCGATTTGACAAGGCTTTGATTTTGGTTTCTCGAGTGGTTCTATCAACTAAGGTAACAAGAACGCCCTTATGCCCATGTCCGATAACTGTATCGCCTTCATAATCGCCAAGACGTTGTCTTTTATCAATGATGCTTGGACGATCACTGATATCTTTGCGGTTAGGTATTTGTCCTCGTCTGTCTTGTCCTGCTAAATTGCGTTTACGGTAGGTTTTTTGACAGCGTAGGTGGGTGTGTAAGTCACCTCCTGTTTTTTTGTCAGCATAGATGTGTTGGTAGATGGTTTCATGGCTAGGTACGTCTTTCCAGCCAAGCATGGTTAGTCTACCTGTGATTTGTTCAGGTGAGTATTTTTGACATAGTAGGTGTTGGATGTATGCCCAACCAAATAGTCTGATTCGACCATTGTTCTTGGCTTTACGTGTTTCACTAAGCTGTTGGGCTTGTTTAGGCCGATAGCCTCTTTGTCCGGTGTTGCGTTTAAGTTCTCGAGTAATGGTGGATTTGTTGCAACCGATGATTCTAGCTATTTCGCTATTGCTGATTGTGGTTTTCTTTAGGGCTGATATTTGGTATCTTTGTTCTTGAGTAAGGTGTGTGTATTGTTTCATGTCGTTTGATATGTGAGAGTTGAAAAGCAAG
Organism: Moraxella sp. CTOTU47616; assembly: GCF_032017465.1. NCBI lineage: Bacteria > Pseudomonadati > Pseudomonadota > Gammaproteobacteria > Moraxellales > Moraxellaceae > Moraxella > Moraxella sp. CTOTU47616. The sequence continues at coordinate 96,703 of NZ_DALZPU010000003.1, read as the reverse complement.
TGCAACTGCATACATCTTACTTCTCTTTTTGTTCATATTAAACGTTGCATTTCGTGTTGGAATCTAAGGTTGATAGCTAACGGTTAACAATGGTTTGCAAAGTCACTCAGAGTTATTCAAAGTCACTTTGCTGGACAATTTTATAGCGTATGTTATAGCATGTTTTATTAGTGGTCTAAGTTTTATTTGTCGGTTAAATGGGTAGATAGGTTATGAGCGGTAAAATAATTTTTGATAATGGCAAGCATCAGTGCATTATGTTTAGTGATTTGGTAAAAGGTGACGGTATTCAGTCCAATCAATTTTTAATTTTGCACTCAGATGAAGAAACTGTCGGCGCGGTTATTGACCCAGGTGGGGATTTGACCTATACGCCGCTAACCCTAGCACTGCTCAAACATACGGATATAAGGCATATCCGCTATGTGATTGGCTCACACCAAGACCCCGATATCATTGCGTCATTGCCGCGTTGGCTATTGCATACCCAAGCCAATATCGTCATCTCAAGATTGTGGGAGCGTTTTTTACCGCATCTTAACTCCGCGTTTACCACTGACCGTCTGCAAGAAGGGTATCTTAAGCGCTTGATTGCGCTACCAGATGAAGGCGCGGTGTTGCCTTTGGGGAAAAGCCAGTTATTTGCTTTGCCTGCGCACTTTTTGCATTCAGAAGGTAATTTTCAGTTTTATGACCCCATCAGCAAAATTTTATTTTCAGGCGATATGGGGGCTTCGTTGTTGGGTGATGCGAATGTGCCAGTGGAAGATTTTGACGCGCATATTCCGACCATGCGAGGGTTTCATCAGCGCTACATGGTCAGTAATAAAGTCACCCGCTTTTGGGCAGATGCGGTTCGACAGTTAGATGTCGAGATGATTGTGCCGCAGCATGGCAAATCTTTTGTTGGCAAAGCTATGATTAATCGCTTTTTGGATTGGATAGGCAATTTGCCTTGCGGGGTTGATTTGCTCACACAAGACGATTATGACTATGCAGGGCTGATTAATAGTGTTAAAGTTAACTGATTTGTTGTTTTAGTCGATGATGCCCTGTACTGTTACCCCTGTTTTTGAACAATTTGCCACCTCATACGATGCCGCCACGCCGATTCAATCGCAGGTGGCAGAGCACTTGGCGCAGCTCATTGTGCGTTACCATACCGGCGTAACCGATATGTGCATGGTGGATGTGGGTTGTGGCACAGGAAAATTGACGCAGGCGGTAATGTCAAAGTTTTTACAAAACGCAGCGTTAGCTTCCGCTCAGTTATATGGCGTCGATACTGCTGCCAGTATGCTTGCAATTTGGCAACAGCGAGTCGCGCATCTTTTGTCGATGCCGCTGTCATCTACCTCATCCCCACCAACTTCTCCAATGACGCTACACAGCCAAGCGCTTTGCGCCAATATGGCAGATATGGCATTGGCAAATAAATCTGCCGATTTGGTGATAAGTAGTTTTGCCCTTCATTGGACGTCGCCAAGCGTTATCGCAGAGCTTGGGCGCATCGTCAAAACCAAAGGTCAGCTGCATTTGGCGATTCCGGTGGCAGGTTCTTTTCATGAAGTCAGTCAGCGCTTTCCCAAGTTACCTGTTTTTGATTTTTTACCCAGTCACGCTTGGCTAGCGGCGATAGAGACCTTGCGGCAACAGCGCCAAGGCACGCTAATGTATCAAGCCGAGCAATCGTTTGCTGCCTCTTATGCCAATTTAAAAAGTCTGTTAAAAAATCTCAAGCAAATGGGTGGCGCCGTCTCTGGCAAAGACAGCATCGATACGGCGACATTTAGACGCTATTTGCAAGACCAATCACCGATTGGGCTGGATTACCAACTGCTGATGATTGGCTTACAGCTGTAAGGGTAACAAATTTATCGACGATTTGGCTAACGTTTAGCGTTACACTAGCATCAACTTTATCCCCCTTTTTGATTAGTTTAATTAACAATTCTATGACTACACACACTCTGTCTTTTAAAGATAAGCTACAAGCCTATATTCACCTGACCCGCTTTGATAAGCCTGTGGGCATTGAGCTGGTGTTTTGGTCGACTTTATGGGCGGTTTTTTTGGCGGCAAAAGGGTTTGAGCAATTCCCCCCTTGGCATGTGGTGGCAATCTTTGCGGTGGGTGCGGTGTTGATGCGAGCGGCAGGCTGTGCCATCAATGACTTTGCTGATAGAAAAGTCGATGGGCATGTGTCGCGAACCAAAGGTAGACCGCTGGCGGATGGTCGCTTGACGGGTAAAGAAGCGGTTTGGACGTTTTTAATTTTATCTTGGGTGAGTGCAGCGTTATTAATATTTTTGCCCGTGCAGGTTTTTATTTGGTCATTTGGTGCGGTGGCGCTGGCGTTTATCTATCCGTTTATGAAACGCTTTACCCATTTGCCGCAAGTATTCTTGGCAGCGGCTTTTGGTTGGGCGATTCCGATGGCGTATGTTGCGGTATCGCAAGTATTAACAGGGCAGACCGAGGTTGATATTTGGTGCTGGCTGCTGTTTTTCGGCTATATGTGCTGGACGGTGGCATATGATACCCAATATGCGATGGCAGATCGTGAGGATGATTTAAAAATTGGGGTCAAATCCACCGCAATTTTATTTGGTAAATATGATGTGTTGATAATTAGCCTACTTCAAGGGGTGTTTTTGCTCAGTTTGGCGGGCGTGTTTTGGCATTATTTTGCCGCGCTTTCAGTATTGGCGCTGTTACCTATCGTTGCCATGTTTTACCGACAGAATAAACAATGTCTTACCTATGATCGCAAGCTTTGCTTTAACGCATTTTTAGACAACGTGTGGGTAGGGCGCTATGTATTTTTGCTAATCGTGATATTGAGTGTATCGGCACTTCGAGGATAAATTGTGATAACCATAAAAAAACGCCTACAATCAAATTTAGGCGTTTTTTTATGGTTATAGCCATAATTTCATAGGCAAATTGAGTCCAAGGCGGTTGGTGAGTTGGTTATTGTTAAGCGAAACAATCCGCTCAGCAAATAACCCCACCACCATAGGCAGCAGTTGGTGTTCCATCGCATGGACGCGCTGCTGTAATTGGCTCGCATTTTCAGCCGCGTTGACGCAGGTCACCGCTTGTGCGATGACTTCCCCTGCATCGAGTTCGCTGGTTACCAGATGCACGCTGCAACCATGATAGCGCTCGCCAGATTGTAACACGCGGGTATGGGTGTCCAAGCCTTTATAATTGGGTAGCAGTGACGGGTGCAGATTTATCATCGGCACGTTTAAACCCGTGCTACTGGTCACCCCATCAATAAACAGCGGCGTTAAAATCCGCATAAATCCTGCCAATACCACCAAATCAGGTTGCCAAGCGCGTAATTCTTGCAGTGCCTGTTGTTCAAAACCGACACGGGTATATTTTTTGCCATTATCGTCACGCTCAATCACCGCGGTTGCAATATTGACTTGTTGCTCATTGGCAAGGCGGATGCGCTCAAGCGCATAGGCATCGGCTTTATTACTAATCACGCCCACGATTTGAATGTTCAATAGTTGCTGTAGCTGCTTATCAATTAATACTTGCAGGTTACTGCCACTGCCAGAGACGAGGACGGCAATTTTTAACGGGGTAGGGTTTGTCATGTTCAATTTCACAATGATAGCAAAGCAATAGGTTGGAAAAAGTAAGGTGCGTAAAAACGCACCTTTTAAACTAGCTCAATGGTAAATTGGCTCAATGGTAAATTAGCTTAAGGGCAAAATAGCCCAATAGTAAAGTAACCGATTGAGTCGCTGATAAAATTAGCGATAGGTTACCGCATCGCCCTGTCTTTCAACGATTTCACCCAATTTCCATGCGGTTTCGCCTTGCTCATTGAGTAAGTCAATGGCTTGGTCTGCTTTATCTGCCGGCACCACGACGACAAAACCCACGCCACAGTTAAAGGTGCGGTACATTTCCATCTGCTCGATATGCCCTTTTTGCTGAAGCCATTGAAACACAGGCGGGAATGTCCAAGAATTCACATCAATTTGCGCCGCCAAATGGTCGGGCAATACGCGTGGTAGGTTCTCCGTCAAGCCGCCACCGGTGATATGTGCCATCGCATGCAAGCTTGCGTTGCCCAAGGTTTTTTGCAGTTGCCCAATGGCTTTGACATAGATTTTTGTCGGTGCCATCAGCACGTCTTTTAATGCTTTGCCGTCTAATTGTTCAGTGGCAACATCGGCACCACTGACTTCAATCACTTTACGCACCAGTGAGTAACCATTTGAATGCACGCCGCTAGAGGCGATACCGATTAACACATCACTGTTGGCAACGTTTTTACCCGTGATAACTTCCGACTCTTCGACGACGCCGACACAAAAACCTGCCAAATCATAGTCGTCATCTTGGTACATACCCGGCATTTCAGCCGTCTCGCCACCGATGAGCGCACAATTTGCCAATTTACAGCCGTCACCGATACCGGTGATAACCGTTGCTGCGGTATCGACGTCTAGTTTTCCTGTGGCATAATAATCCAAGAAAAATAAAGGCTCGGCGCCACAGACTAGCAGGTCATTGACACACATCGCCACCAAGTCTTGACCAATGGTGTCGTGCTGCTGAAGTTGTAAAGCCAGTTTGAGTTTGGTACCGACACCATCAGTCCCTGAGACCAATAAAGGGGATTTATAGCCTTGTGGAATACGGCACAAGGCGCCAAATCCACCCAAACCACCGACTACTTCAGAGCGGCTAGTTGCTTTGGCAACTGATTTAATGCGCTGAACTAACGCTTCGCCAGCATCGATATCGACGCCAGCATCTTTATAACTTAATGAAGTGGGTTGTGTAGTCATGGTCTTCCTATCGCCAGAATCATTGGGAAAAGTAATACGCGCATTATACCCAAATTCCCATCAAAAAGAAAAATAATCCATCGCTTTGCTACCTGGCAATATTAGGCTGTTTATCATTGATGACGCCTTCTAGCCTCACAAATGTGATAGGGCGTTATAACATAGCTTTGAATATTTGTATGAGTTGTGCAGTTTGCGCTATCTATTTTTGTCAAATTACCTAAAATTAGTCGAAAATACAACGATGGCAGTGACCGTCTTTTATTTAACTTTACCCTTATATTTTTGGCGTATTTGGCTTTTTTGAGGAACCTATGTACAACCCATCCCCTTATCGATTTACGAAAGATGTATTTTTCAAACGGGTATTTATATCGCTGTTTTTGGTTGCAATAGGCTATATCATTTATCAATTACAATCGGTAATTTTGCCATTTTTGGTAGCATTTATTTTATCGTATGCGATTAATCCGCTGGTGCAAAAATTACAGGACAAGGCACACATTCGCCGCTGGGTGGCGATTTTGCTGGTATATTTGTCCACTGCGCTGATGATTGGATTGATACTCTGGTGGCTCATTCCACTGGTGTGGGAGCAGTTACAATCGGCATGGAAGTATGTACCGACGGCAATTGACTATTATAACAATACGCTGCGAGGCTGGGTGCGTTCTCACACACCCATACGTTTACCTGCCATGCAAGTACGTGATATGTCCAAAGGCTTGGTCGATTTTCTCAAAGAAAACTACAATATCACCGATGCACGCTCATTTTTTACCAATTTAATGTTATCAGGCATGAATATAATCAACGTGGCGGGCATTGTGGTACTGGTGCCGATTTTGATGTTTTATTTTTTATATAATTGGGATGAGCGCTTGGTAAAAATGCGTCATATGATTCCCAACCGTTATATTCCATCGGTCTATCGTATCGCCAAAGAAAGTGATGAAGCGTTGATGTCATTTATCAAAGGTCAGCTACTGGTAATGGTGCTGCTGGGTATGGTGTATGCGGTGCAACTGCAACTCATTGGACTTAAAGTCGGTCTTATTATCGGTATGATGGCGGGTATCGCAAGTTTTGTGCCTTATCTTGGCTTTACCCTTGGCTTTATTGCGGCGATTATTGCAGGGCTGTTTCAATTTGGCGTAGACTGGGTACATTTACTACTAATTATCGGTGCCTTTATGGTAGGGCAGGCGGTTGAAGGTTATATTCTGCAACCGTTATTGTTGGGTGATAAAATTGGTTTATCACCATTGTGGGTGATATTTGCCGTACTTGCCGGGGCGGCACTTGCAGGCATTGCAGGTATGCTGATTGCTTTGCCGCTCGCCGCTGTGCTCAATGTGCTATTCAAACATGCGTATGACAGTTACCGTGAAACTGAGTTTTATAAAGGCGATGCCCAATATAGTCTATTTAAAGAAAAAAATCTGATGGATATCAAACTTGAGCAGCAACAAAAAAAAATCGAGGAGCAAATGAAAAAAGAAAATACCAGTTGGATGGCGCGGATAAAAAATATCTTCTAAAACAGCAAGATGTCATTCAAATGACTACAAGCGCGTAATTTTGCCGTATAATAGCCGACTATGTGATAGGCGGTTATAGATACGCTCAATCAAGCATTTATTGTGAGGGGTTGGTCTGCCTTACGTTAAATGCTTTTTTTTATTTGCTATTTTTCCAATAAATAACGCGTCGTTGATAGCTGATAGCGTCCTCATAGGTTTATTTATTGGTTTATCATCAGTTAGGTATCTTATGCAATCAAACAATTCTGTAAGCCCAGTAGCAGCCATGTCTGCCGCTGAATTAAATCCCCAACGATTAGCCCAACTATTAGAGAGTGACGTAGACTCAGATAGTGACATAGATGGGCTTGATAATAATGATTGGGATGATGATGCGTCAAACAATGATGGTTTAAACAATGAAGCGCAGCAAACCTTGGGCGATGCCAATGCTGACAGCCAAGGCGATGACATCAAATCTGCGCGTTTTCGTAAGCTACAAAAAAAATTACGTAAGCTGGTCTCTTGGGCGATTCGTGACTACAACATGATTGAAGACGGTGATGTGGTCATGGTGTGTATTTCAGGCGGTAAAGACAGTTTTACCTTACTGGATATTTTATTGTTCTTAAAGAAAATAGCACCGATTCAGTTTGATGTGATTGCCGTCAATCTTGACCAAAAACAACCTGATTACCCTGAAGATATTTTGCCCAATTATCTGACCAAGCATGGCATTCCGTATTATATTTTAGAAAAAGATACCTATAGCGTGGTCAAGCAAATCGTACCAGAAGGTAAAACTTACTGTTCTGCCTGTTCACGTCTGCGCCGTGGTTCGTTATATGGATTTGCCAAACAAATCGGTGCAACCAAAGTGGCACTGGGTCATCACCGTGATGATATCATGGCGACGTTTTTCTTAAATTTATTTCACGGCGGTAGTCTCAAAGCGATGCCACCAAAACTGTTATCGGATGATGGGCAAAATATTTTGATTCGTCCGCTTGCGTATGTGGAAGAAAAAGACATTATCAAATATGCCAATTACAAGCAGTTTCCGATTATTCCTTGTAACCTGTGCGGCAGTCAAGAAAACCTACAACGGGCGATGATTAATGACATGCTGCGTACATGGGATCAACAATACCCGAATCGCTTGGATTCGATATTCGGCGCGATGCAAAATGTCGCACCGTCACAGCTCGCTGACCGTGAGTTGTTTGACTTTGAAAATTTGCAGTTAAAGCGTGATGAGCATATCCGTGTATTTGAAGGGGAAAACATCCAAGCGGGGCAGATTGACGAGCAGCTTCAGCAAAAAGGGGTACCAACCGCACCCGCTGTACAAAGCTTTGACCCCACCAAATCTCAGAAAAACAAAGCGTCTCAAAGATCCAACGCCAGCCAAAACGCTGAAAGCCAAAAAATACCGACAATCAATCCTTTGGTTTGATAACCAAGCGGATCAAGCACACGGCTATTTTGACTACTGTAATGGGTTAAGCTATTGAGGTGATAAGCGGTTGATTTAATAAGCTACTGGTTTAATAAAAAAGTTCGGTTAAATACACCCGAACTTCTTTTTTAGTTCTAACCTGTAAATTATCGTCGTCACGCATTGGGTTCCAAGCAGCGGGTTCCATCGTTCAATGAGATTGCGCAACGAGATTTCAAAACAAAATTTCACGATAAGTTCGTCGCGTTGTTTTTATCTTAGCTGCGATTATTTTTTGAACCTATGGTTGCATCATTGCTAGGGGTAATAGGGCGAGGCGCTACAGGTTGGCTTGATTTAGGCTGATTGGTATCGCTGTATTTTGGGTAACGGATGTTAGGTACACTCCGCGGATAATACGGACGTGACCCTCTATCTAAACCGCCCCAACCACCAAAACGACTACCGTAGAAGGGTGAGCCCCAAAATGGGTCGGTGTTGTACCACAGTTGATTTAGCCTTTGCTCACGTTGGTAGTTGAGATAACCTTCGTCATGCGCTTTTAACAAATCAAGCGTCATCGATTGTGGACATACATCATTGTAGTCGTAGCCCTCACGTCCCAACTGATAAGCGCGTAGCGGTGTGCAATAACGTTTTAACCCTTCTTCACGACCTTGTTGCCACTGTTGCTGATTAGGCACAGTATTGGCTTTAGCGCATTGCTTGATATGCTTTTGAATATAATTTTGACTGCGACCGAGTAAACCGTCTTGATAACCAATGGTTTGCCAATTGCTTTGTTGGCACTGAGTGGGTGTTAATCCGCCGCCCAAGGTAGCACAACCTGCCATCGAGGCAGTGATAGCAAACAGTCCAAGCATTTTTTTTGAGGTGGTTGCTAGGTGATAGGTTTCTATGAATGAAAGCATCGTCATGGTGGCACCTTTGAGGTTTACGGTCGCTATTAGCCAGTCAAAAACTGGCTAAATCGATTAAACCGTTAATGAATTGATATTTTTTAATTTAGCAGATTATTTATATAAAAGCATTTATCAATGGTTAAAATTTTGTTAGGCTACTTAATACAACCAAATGAATAGCATCAAATTAATAGGGTCAAAATTTGGGTTAATGTGGTGATATTGCATTAATTTTTTATCAACAGGGTGAGGGTCATGCAAAAAATTTTAATCGCCAATCAAAAAGGGGGATGTGGTAAAACCTCGATTGCGGTGAGTCTAGCGGCGGCATTGGCAAACCAAGGCAAAACAGTGGCATTGGCAGATGCAGACCCCCAAAAATCAAGCCTGCAGTGGCTAAAAATGCGCCCAGCGGACGTACCTGCCATTATCGGTATTGACTGGCGCGATAGCAATGATATAGGTGATATCCCAAAAACCTTGGGTAAAAACGACTGGCTGATTATTGATGCCCCAGGTGCGTTATCAGGCACTAAAGCCGAGCAGCTGATTGCCGAATGCAAGGCGATTTTAATTCCTGTTTTACCCGCTTTTTTTGATATTGACAGTACCAAACGCTTTTTAAAAAGTCTAGAAGACATCAAACGTATCCGCAAAGGTAAAGTCGATATTTATCTTGTTGCCAATCGCGTGCGTAGTCAATTGATGCAGGACAATGAGCCGACCGAAAAACTGATAGCGTATTTTACTGATATTGGGCAGCAGCCACTGGCTTGGCTATCTGAGCGTAGTATTTATCAAGCGTTGGCAGAGCGCGGCTTGACGATTTTTGATAAAAGCCAAAAACCGTATCGCGACATTCAAGCCCAGTGGCAGCCGATTATGGATATGTTAGCTTCCGAGCCGCAGCCGACTGACAAAATTGACGCCAAAGCCGAAAACAAAGCTGACACCAAAACTGAAGCAAAAACGTCATCTAAAAAATCCAAAAATAGCAGCTGGTACGAGTAATATAATCAATGGGAATATGGATAGCCATCGCCATCGGGGTGTTTATTGTCGGTAGTATCATGGGGTTAAAACCCTCTGCTCGCGAGACCATGCGTGATAATCTGCGCATGGCAGCCAGACGCGTGGGCGTGCAGCCAAAACTGGTCGCATGCCCCGATTGGATTATCGGCGATACAGGCGAACGCGGTAAAGGCATGATGGCGCAATACGGCGTGGTGATTGAGGATGCAAAGATGCGCCCCTGTGATTATCAAGTAATTGAGGGCAAATGGCGACCCTTTACCAGGCATTATCCCGCCAATTTTGCGCTTGATAATCGCGAGGTTGATTTACCGGCATCCATCGCAACAACCGTTAAAGGTTTAAGCTGTAAAGCCAATTTTGTGTGTATTTATTGGCAAGAAAATAGCCAACTGGGCATGAAATCAGAACTTGAAACCACCGAAAAAGACCTAATCATGTTAAAAAGTAAATTGCATGATTATGCCAAATTGGTGCAGAATAGCTAACTTTTCGTATTTTAACTTACCCTTTTTAATGATTTTGTGAACCCAACATGAGTAAAACACCGACAGCGAGAAAATCAACCAAAACCACGGATACGGCTGATACAAAAGCAGACACGAAAGCCGCCGAAAAAGCCGCCGCGCCCAAATCAACAGCCACATCAAAAGCATCAAAAACAGCGCCTAAAACGTCGGGGCAAGGCAAAGCCTTGGTGATTGTGGAATCCCCTGCCAAAGCCAAAACCATCAATAAGTATCTGGGAAATGATTTTATCGTTCGCTCTAGTGTGGGGCACGTGCGTGATTTACCTGTGTCGGGTTCTGGTGCAGCAAAAACCGACGATAAGTCGGATACCAAGCTCACCAAAGAGCAAAAAGCGCAGCAAGCCTTGGTACGGCGCATGGGCATTGACCCCGAGCACGACTGGGTGGCGCATTATGAAATTCTACCCAGCAAAGTTAAAGTCATTAAAGAATTAAAATCCCTTGCCAAAGACGCCAAAGAAATTTATCTTGCAACCGACTTGGATAGAGAAGGGGAAGCGATTGCCTGGCATCTCAAAGAAGTTATCGGTGGCAGTGATGACAAATACAGCCGCGTGGTATTTAACGAAATCACCAAAAACGCAATTCAAAATGCCTTTAAAAGCCCCACCAAGCTAAACTATGACCGTGTCAACGCGCAGCAAGCCAGACGATTTTTAGACCGTGTCGTAGGTTTCATGGTATCGCCATTGCTATGGCAAAAAGTAGCGCGCGGACTGTCGGCAGGGCGAGTACAATCTGTCGCCACGCGTTTAGTGGTGGAGCGTGAACGTGAAATTCGTGCTTTTACCCCAGTGGAATATTGGGAAATCCACAGCAATACCCACAGCCAGCAAGCCAAACAAGAGACCATTCGCCTAGAAGCGGTAAAAAAAGCGGGCAAACCCCTTGAACTAAAAAACGAAGAACAGACCAATGCGATTGTTGCGCTGCTTGAAACATCCGATTTTATCGTGGCGGATCGGGAAGAAAAACCCACCCAATCAAAACCGTCTGCACCCTTTATCACCTCGACACTGCAGCAGGCCGCAAGTACCCGCCTTGGTTTTCCGGTCAAAAAAACCATGATGCTGGCTCAGCGCCTGTATGAAGCAGGTCATATCACTTATATGCGAACCGACAGTACTTTTTTGTCAGCGGATGCACTTACCAGTGTGCGCGGTTTTATTGACAAGCAATACGGCGCAAAATATGTCCCAACATCGCCCAATGTGTATGGCAACAAGCAAAACGCCCAAGAAGCGCACGAAGCGATTCGCCCGTCAGATGTTTTGGTGCAATCTGCCTCGCTAAAAGACATGGAGCGCGATGCCCAGCGTTTATATGAGCTGATTTGGCGCCAGTTTGTGGCGTGTCAGATGCCACCTGCGCAGTACCAATCCATGACGTTGATTGTCAATGCTGGCGAGATTGAGCTTAGAGCCAAAGGTCGCGTGATGACCTTTGATGGCTATACCAAAGTACAGCCCCCTGCCAAAAATGAAGACAATCTATTACCTGATGTAAAAATCGGGGAAAAACTGGTGGTCGATAGTATCGAACCTACCCAACATTTTACCAAGCCACCAGCCCGCTACACTGAAGCAAGCCTAGTCAAAGAATTGGAAAAACGTGGGATTGGTCGTCCGTCCACCTATGCTGCTATCATCTCAACCATTCAAGAACGTGGTTATGTCAAGGTAGAAAACAAACGTTTATTCGCCGAAAAAATGGGTGATATCGTCACTGACAGATTGATCAACAGTTTTCCGAATTTGATGGACTATACTTTTACCGCAGGGCTTGAAGAAAACCTAGATGAAGTCGCTGAAGGTCAGCAAAACTGGAAAAAAGTGCTGGATGATTTTTATGGCGATTTTAAAGGCAAGTTAGAGCGTGCCAAAGACGAAGACGGCATGAAGCCCAATGACCCAACCGATGTTCCAGATATTCATTGTGACCTATGTCAGCGCCCAATGCAGATCCGTACAGGCTCTACAGGGGTGTTTTTGGGTTGTACCGGCTATAATTTACCCCCCAAAGAGCGTTGTAAAGGCACCAAAAATTTGATGCCTGTGGAAGCTTTTCATAGCCAAACCAGTAAAGAGAGCCAAAATCTCGGTGAGGACGATGCGGACAACAACGACGAGATACAAGCGCTACTTGAGAAAAAACGCTGCCCGAAATGCCATACCGCGATGGATGGGTATATTGTCGATGGCGGGTTAAAACTCCATGTCTGTGGTAACAATCCTGACTGTGATGGCTATCTATTAGAAAAAGGCGTGTTTGAAACCGCAGGCAATGATGATGTGCCTACTATACCCTGTGATAAATGCGATGGGCAAATGGTGCTTAAAACTGGGCGTTTTGGTGCCTATTTTGCCTGTCAGCAGTGCGATAACACCCGTAAAGTGCTCAAAAATGGCGATGCAGCGCCACCACGCATGACCGCAATTCCTATGCCAGAACTCAAGTCGCAAAAATTTGATGACCATTATATTTTGCGTGAAGGGGCAGCAGGATTATTCTTGGCAGCCTCAAAATTTCCCAAAGTGCGAGAGACGCGCCCACCAAAACTGTCAGAATTACGCGCGATACAAGATCAGTTGGAAGATAAATTCCAGTATTTATTTAGCGCGCCAGATACTGATAATGAGGGCAATCCAACAATTTTGCGTTGGAGCCGTAAAAATGCCGAGCAATATATCGGCTCAGAAAAAGACGGCAAAGCGACTAAATTTGCCTTGGTTTATCGAAAAGGCAAATGGGTGGAAGAATAATGGCAACTAACAAAAAACCCTAGCCTATGCTAGGGTTTTTTATGGATAAATAAAATCTTTATTTTAAATCAGTGCTGTCATCTTCAATTACAAAGCTAACAATCATCATCACGTTATAGCTAGTGATGTTACCATCGCTAATGCGTACTTTTTGCTCTTTAATCCAAGCACCTTCCACGTTATTAACCGTTTTGTTGACTTGTGTAATGCCTTTTTTGATCGCGTCTTCAAAACTTACCGTTGAGCTGCTACTAATTTCAATATTTTTTGCCACTGACATAACGATATCCTTATTTTCTATTATATTATTTTCCTAATTAATTTTTAATCTAAAACTTATCAAGTTTAACTTAAGTTATCGCAAACCTGATGCTTATAACTTATCAAATATGCAAAAAAATACCAAAGTTAACTTGTAACTTTGGTATTAGTTTTGGCTATCACATCAACTAGAAGCGTAACCAATATTGCGCTATTTTAAATGATGTAAAAGTAGCTATGCAAGCCTTTAAATTAAGCAAAAATCATTTCAATATCTTTGTGATCAAAACGGTAAACATGTCCGCAGAAACCACAATCTAACGCCACCGCGCCCCCATGCTCATTAGCGATTTCTAATGCAGCTGGTTTGCCCAACTGAAAAATTGCCGATTCACTTTTCTGCTGTGAGCAAGTACAAGCAAAGGTCAACGGCATAGGCTCAGCCGTCACCACGTCTTCTTCATGATACAAGCGATATAAAATCTCATCGGCTGGTAAGGTGGTTAATTCTTCAGCTTTTAGCGTTTTGGTTAAGATTTTTAAGCGGGGGAACAAGTCATTATCCACCGTCTCATACTCTTCTTCTGTGGTACGTGGTAGCAACTGCAGCACGATACCGCCCGCTTGCTCACCATCACAAGCCAAGTTGATTAAGGTAGGAATCTGTACGGATTGCTGTTGGTAATGTGCCAAACAATCCGCTAAATTATCCGCCACACGCTCAACAATACCTTGATAACCTTCTGCTTGTGTGCCATACGTGGCATCAGGTTGGATATTAATAAATAACACCCCTTCACCGACTTTACCAAGCTTGGCAAAGGCATCATTCGCCGTTTGTGCGGATTGCCACGCGCCTGTCCACTCTGCAAGACCGCGAATATGACCTTGATGGTCGCACTCTGCCATCGCCCAAGTTAAGCTGTCCTGTTCAGGGTCAGTGGCTGCGCCTGAATTTTGCAATTGAATGGATAGACGACCTTCAATTTTTAAGGTGCCAATCAGCAAGCTTGCCGCAACCAACATTTCCCCAAGTAGTTTTTGCAGGGCAACTGGGTAATCTTTTTGCTGCAATATCGTCTGCAGGCTATCGTTGATTCGTACCACGTCACCGCGTACGGGGCTTTTCTCAAAATAAAAACGTTGGCGCATATCAAAATCGTGAAGTGCTTGAGTCGCTGTTGTCATAAATAACCTATCTTAAGTGAAGTTTAATCAATTTATTGAGCTATAAATGGGGATAAAATACAAAATAGCAAAAAAATGGTAAAAAAATTGTCGATGAAGAAAAAAATATTTTTTGTAAATCTATTGTCACAACACAGAAAAGTAAATTACTATAAACTCACATTTGAAATCTTTTGAATATCCTTAACTATTTTTTATCAGTCATTGTGCAAGGTTTTGCCAGATTTTAATGGGTGCAATGAGGGATGATGAAGGACAGGGAAGGATAAACACAAAGAGATGGGGGGAGTCTTTTTACTCGATTTGGCATTGACGGCCACACAGCGAAAAGATTAACTAAGAACGTATCATACGACAAGGATCATAGGATGATTTTAATCTCTAAAAAGCCAATCGCCTTAGCAACCGTTGCTATTATGGCATTAGGTCTTGCAGGTTGTAACAAAGCCAGCGACAACAAAGCAGCAGGGACTGAAGGTAGCCAACCAGCGGCAGCGGCTACTGGTGAAAAAACGCTCGATAAAATTAAAAAATCAGGGGAAATCGTACTGGGTTACCGTGATTCCTCAATTCCATTTTCTTATATCGCAGGTACGCCAAACCAACCTGTGGGTTATGCTCATGACCTCCAATTAAAAATTGTTGACGCAGTCAAAAAACAATTGAATATGCCAGACCTCAAAGTGCGTTACAACCTCGTAACCTCACAAACCCGTATCCCATTGGTACAAAATGGTACGGTTGACTTAGAGTGTGGTTCAACCACCAACAATGAAGAGCGCCAAAAACAAGTGGCTTTCTCAAACGGTTTCTTTGAGATTGGTACTCGCTTATTAACCGCTAAAGATTCAGGTATTAAAGATTTTGCGGATTTAAAAGGCAAAACCTTAGTGACTACCGCAGGTACTACCTCTGAGCGTTTTATCAAAAAACTCAACGATGACAAAAAAATGGGCATTAACATCGTTTCTGCCAAAGACCACGGCGAATCTTTCTTGATGTTAGAAAGCGGTCGTGCGGCAGCCTTTATGATGGATGACGTACTGCTCGCGGGTGAAAAAGCCAAAGCCAAAGATCCAAACAAATGGGTCATTGTTGGTACCCCACAATCGTATGAAATTTACGGCTGTATGATGCGTAAAGACGATAGTGAATTCAAAAAAGTAGTCGATGATGCGTTGGTTGCGACTTATTCATCAGGTGAAATCAACGACATCTATAAAAAATGGTTCATGTCACCGATTCCACCAAAAAACATCAACATGAACTTCCAAATGTCTGATAACTTAAAAAGCTTGTTAGCAAACCCACATGACGGCGCGCAACCAAAAGACGTCGCTAATGCAGCCGCATCTGCTACCGTTAATGCAGTAGCAACGGGCGCGAGTAATGTGGCAACCGCTGTGGCATCTGCAAGCAATGCAATTGCAAGTGCAACAAAACCTTAGTTGATGGGATAACAACAAACTAGGTTAGGAAGGTTACTATCCAACATAAAACTGACGTCATCACCTATCAATTGTGGTTACGTCAGTTTTAGTTTTTGGGTAAATCAATTTGCTAGACAGGATTTTGGGGGTGGCAATGAATTATAGTTGGAATTGGGGCGTGTTGCTGCAACCAACAGGTGTAGGCAACGAAGTCTACTGGCAGTGGCTATTGACAGGCTTTAAATGGCTGTTGGTCATTGGTGGGAGTGGCTGGCTGATTGCCTTAATTATCGGTACGATTTTAGGTATTATGCGTACTTTACCAAACAAAACTGCCAGAGCGATTGGTACGGCTTATGTGAGTTTTTTTCGTAACATTCCGCTATTAATACAGTTATTCTTCTGGTTTTATGTGGCACCTACTTGGCTGACACCTGCCTTACAAAAATGGTGGTTTCAAGAGTTAGACCCAAATACCTCGGCAGTTATTTCAGCAAGTATTGGTCTTGGGTTATTTACTGCGGCTCGTATTGTAGAGCAAGTGCGTACGGGTATTGAATCATTGCCAAAAGGGCAGACCAATGCTGCCTATGCGCTCGGGTTCACCTTGCCACAGACGTATCGCCATATCGTATTGCCACAGGCATTTCGGGTGATTTTACCACCGATGAGCTCTGAGCTTACCAACTGTTTTAAGAATGCCTCGGTCGCTTCATTGGTCGGGGTTACTGAGCTGATTAGCCAAACCAAAACTATCAGTGAATATACCCAAAACAATATCGAAGTATATACCTTTACCACGATTATTTATTTATTGTTTAATTTGGTGTTGATTTATTTTATGACTTGGCTTGAGAAAAAATTACGCATCAAAGGTCAAATCGATGGGGGTGGCGCATGAATATGATGGAATTACAAGCCGCAATGCCAGGGTTGATGGGTGGCTTATGGATCACCTTCAAAGTGTTATTTTTAGCTATCATTGGCGGTTTGGCGCTGGGTACGATTTTAGCCTTGATGCGGTTGTCGGGCATTCGTATTTTAGCCGTGCCTGCCAAGCTGTATGTCAACTTTTTCCGTTCAGTGCCGCTGCTGTTGGTATTGCTTTGGTTTTATTTTGCTGTACCGATGGTGTACAACTTGGTGACGGGCACGTATTTGACGTTGGATACCGCGTTTACTTCGTGCGTGGTGGCATTTATGGTGTTTGAAGCCGCGTATTTTTCTGAGATTGTACGTGCGGGTATCCAATCAATTGGCAAAGGACAGGTCAATGCTGCTAAAGCCTTGGGTATGACTTATGGTCAGACCATGCGCTTTATTATTTTGCCACAAGCGTTTCGCAAGATGTTTCCGCTACTTCTACAGCAGTCGATTATTTTGTTCCAAGATACCACCTTGGTGTTTGCGATTGGCTTGGTGGATTTCTTCCGAGCCTCATACGTACGCGGTGACTTGATGGGGTTATTAACCCCCTATATCTTGTTGGCAGGGGCGTTTTATTTTGTGGTCAGTCTAACCGCATCGACCGCTGTCAACCACCTACGCAAACGCTTTCGCATGGCTTAATCAATATTGAATAAAGGAATAATAACATGTCAGTAGTTACTAAAATTGATGAAACCACCTGGCTCAACGAATTTGGTGGCTTGGTATCAAACAGTGGACACGCCAGTCCCGATATCATGATTAATGTCAACAAAATCAGTAAATGGTATGGCGACTTTCAAGTATTGACCGACTGTACCGCGCATGTGCACAAAGGCGATGTGACCGTCATCTGTGGTCCATCAGGTAGCGGCAAATCAACTTTAATCAAAACCGTCAATGGGCTTGAAGCCTTTCAACAAGGTGAAATCTTGATTGATGGCATTTCGGTCGGCGCCAAAGCAACCGACTTGCCAAAACTACGTAGCCGTGTAGGGATGGTATTTCAGCATTTTGAACTGTTTCCGCATTTATCCATCTTAGAAAATTTGACCTTGGCACAAATCAAAGTATTGGGTCGTAGTCAGTCTGAAGCGCAGAAAAAAGGCTTAGGTTATCTTGACCGCGTGGGCTTGTCAGCGCATGCCAAAAAATACCCTGCCGAGTTGTCAGGCGGTCAGCAGCAACGGGTAGCAATTGCACGCGCGCTTAGTATGGACCCGATTGCAATGCTGTTTGATGAGCCAACTTCCGCACTTGACCCTGAGATGATTCAAGAGGTACTTGAGGTGATGATTGAGCTTGCTAATGAGGGCATGACTATGATGTGTGTGACCCACGAAATGGGCTTTGCGCGCCAAGTCGCCAGCCGTATCATCTTTATGGATCAAGGTCATATCGTTGAAAACTGTAGCCGTGAAGAATTCTTTGCCGGTGCGCGTAGCGAGCGTGCGAAAGATTTTTTGTCAAAAATCTTAAATCACTAAATATAAGATAAAGTTTATTTCATTAAAAAACGGCAGTCACTGCCGTTTTTTATTGTCAAAGTTTGCATTAGCCTAATTGCTCATGAGTGATTCAAATTCTTTGAGTTCCTCTTCCATATAGGTGAGTAATCGTTGGCTATGGGGCAATATTTGGCTACAGGTGACGATACAAAACTCGATTTTATCCACGTAAGTACACAAGGTGATATTCATCGCTTGGTCATTGAGCACGATCGAGGCAGGATACAGCGCCTGCAGTTTTGCCCCTTGCCAATACAATGGCTGATGAGAACCTGGTACATTTGAGATAATCAAGTTAAAACCGCGATAATCGGGAAACAGACCGGTAAGTACCTGCAACCCTGCACGGCTATAAGCAACCCCACTATAAATAATCGACGAGGCTTGCTTCATCCGTGAAAAGCGTTTTTTACTATTTTTGGTGCTGCCATTAATCGTCTTTAACCGGGCAACAGGGTCGGCAAGGTGGGTGGCAAGATTGGCTAAAATAAAGGTAATTTGATTGCCAACGTGTTGGCTTGCGCTATCGTTGTCACCGCGCAGTGATAAGGGTACAAAAGCAATCAAGGGTTTTTTGGGTAAGCCATCGATATCGAGCAAATAACGGCGTAAAGCGCCCGAACAAATCGCCAAAATCACATCATTGACGGTCACAGTGTAATGTTTGGCGATGGTTTGAAAACGAATAAGCTCATAAGATTGGGCAGAGATACGCCGTGAGCTTGATACCGGTTGGTTGAGGGGGCTATCTGGCGCTTGGGTGGTGGTAATATAGTCCTTGTCAAATCGCTCTACCACATTTTTACCTAAGGCTTTGATGGCGGGTGGGATAGCCAGCGCTTGCTCTTTGACGACACGCAGAAGGGATTTATCTTCTGGTATCAAAGCATCGAGTTGGTGACGATGACGGGTCATTAGCGACCAAATTGGCAAGCTAATGCGCTCGGTTGGCGATTCTGATAGCGATTTTTTGACCAAACGAATCGCCGCTATCCCATCGACCATAGAATGATGAATCTTAAAATACAACGCAAAACGATTGCCTTCAATCCCCTCGATGATGTGACATTCCCACATCGGTTTGGCACGGTTGAGTAATTTGCTGTGCTCTTGGGACACATAAGTCAATAGCTCACGGATGCGTGCCGGTTTGGGCAGGGCGATATGGCGAAAATGATGGTCGACTTCAAAGTTTTCATCGGTTTTCCACCATGCTAGATGATATAACACTTGGTTAAACGGAAAACTCGGCGGCGTCTTTTGCGTAACCATCTGCTGCACCAAATCACTGACAAAGGTATCGCTTGCGCCATCGGGAATCTCAAACAAGAACAGCCCACCAATGTGCATCGGCTGATTGCGATTTTCAAGTAAGATAAATAACTGGTCAATGGCGGTGAGCAGACGCATGCGATGTCCTTAAGTGTGAAATAATAAATTAGCGGAAAAAATAGCCAGTCTGTGGCGAGCTAGCTTGTGCCATATAGCGTGCTGGCATACGACCCGCCAAGAAGGCTTCGCGTCCAGCCATCACCGCATGTTTCATGGCAGAGGCCATCAATACAGGGTTTTGCGCATGGGCAATCGCGGTGTTCATCAGTACGCCATCACAGCCTAATTCCAAGGCAATGGCGGCATCACTGGCCGTACCCACGCCTGCATCCACCAAAACAGGCACTTGGGTTTGCTCGATGATGAGACTTAAGGTATGGCGATTGAGCAATCCTAGACCTGAGCCAATCAAACTGCCCAATGGCATAATCGCCACACAGCCCATGCTCTCTAATTCTTTGGCAACAATCGGGTCATCTGAGGTGTACACCATCACATCAAAGCCATCATCAATCAAGGTCTTAGCCGCTTTCACGGTTTCGATGACGTTAGGATACAAGTTTTTTTCATCGCCCAATACTTCAAGTTTGACAAGGTTGTGCCCATCCAATAATTCACGCGCTAATTGACAGGTACGCACGGCAGTATCAGCATCAAAACAGCCAGCGGTGTTGGGTAAAATAGTGTATTTTTCGGGAGAAATCACATCGAGTAGATTGGGTTCATCTTTTTTCTGCCCGATATTTACGCGTCGAATGGCGACAGTGACGATTTGCGCGCCGCTGGCAGCGATGGCTTCACCTGTTTGTGCCAAATCTGTATATTTGCCAGTACCGACGAGCAAACGAGAGTTAAACGTGCGCGAACCAATGTGTAGGAGGTCGTTTGCGGTTATCAGCGTATTTTGGATTGAAGAATTTTGGGTTTCAGGATTTTGAGTTAAAGTGGTTTGGGTCATTGTCATCCCTTTTTAGAGTTTGATTGTCATGGTTATCAATCAGTAAAAAATGCTTTAGTATAACAAAATATAGCCTGACTCAGGGTCTTTTTGTGCGCCTTGGTAGGATTTGTCTTGTTGATAAGCTACAATGGAACGCATCTTTTCTTGGCTTATTTCATTTGATAATCCCTATGCTAAATCCGATTGCCTTGCCGTATAGTTTTGCCAAACGTCATCAACTGCTGTTGCAATACTCGCAAGATTTGACTGCCCCGCCGACGTTGTTGATGACGGCGGATACCCCTATGGAAGCCATCAACGAAGCCAACCGTTTTGCCAGTCAAGCAGGGGTACCGCTGCCATTGAATTTTGCCATGGCGCAAAGTGACGATTTTGAAAGGCAGTTAGCCGCTGTGTATGCAGGCAACACAGGGGAATCTCAGCATATTGCCGCTGGGCTTGAAGACCATCCCGACTTGATGAGTCTGGCTGACAGTGTCCCTGAGACGGAAGACTTGATGGACCAAGAAGATGACGCGCCCATCATTCGCCTAATCAACGCGCTACTGTCCGAAGCTATCCGCCTAAACGCCTCAGATATTCACATCGAAACCTTTGAAAAACGCCTATCGGTACGCTTTCGGGTGGATGGGGTGCTTAAAGAAATCGTCAGTCCAAAACGGGAACTGTCACCACTACTGGTGTCGCGTATTAAAGTCATGGCAAAACTGGATATCGCTGAAAAACGGGTGCCGCAAGATGGACGCATCTCACTACGTCTGGCTGGGCGAGAAGTGGATGTGCGGGTGTCGACCTTGCCATCAAATTTTGGTGAACGTGTGGTGATGCGGCTGTTGGATAAACAAGCGGGTCGGTTAAATATGACCTATTTGGGTTTGTCAGACAATGATTATAGCGAGCTTAAACGCTTAATTCATCGCCCGCACGGCATTATTCTTGTCACAGGTCCGACAGGTTCGGGCAAAACCACGACGCTGTACGCGGCTTTAACGGATTTGAACGATAACACCCGTAATATTTTGACCGCTGAAGACCCGATTGAATTTCAGCTAGATGGTATTGGGCAAACCCAAGTCAATAATAAAGTCGATATGACCTTTGCCCGTAGCCTGCGAGCCATGCTACGTCAAGACCCTGACGTGGTGATGGTAGGGGAGATTCGCGATTTAGAGACCGCAGAAATTGCGGTGCAAGCGTCACTCACAGGTCACTTGGTACTCTCGACCCTGCATACCAATACGGCGATTGGTGCGGTGACGCGGCTACAAGATATGGGGGTTGAGCCGTTTTTGTTGTCATCGAGCCTCATTGGCGTGGTGGCACAGCGACTAGTGCGTACCTTGTGTCCGCATTGTCATACATGGGCACTTGCCGATGCCTATCAAACGCAGATTTTTACTGAAATAGGCGAAGTCGGAGAAATTAAACTGCCAAAACCCGTGGGCTGCGATAAGTGCAATCAATCAGGATTTCGGGGACGTACTGCGATTTATGAAGTGGTGCCTGTCGATGACAAATTGCGACAACTGATTCATAGCCAAACGGCGGAGTTTGAGTTAGAAGCGTATGCGCGGAGTAAGACACCGTCAATTCGTGCGGATGGACTCAAAAAAGTATTGGCAGGGAAAACCACGCTGGAAGAAGTGCTTCGGGTGACGAAAGAAAAAGAGATGTGATATATTTTTCTAGTGTTAATGAAAAAATGAATATAGGTCGCTAAATTGATACAAATAACTTTTGACCAAAATAAAGCTGAAAGTAATAAAATCAAACATGGTGTAAGTTTTGATGAAGCAAAAATTGCATTACTTGACCCGAATGCGCTAGTACGTGAAGATTTTGACCACGATGAACCAAGATTTGTATTATTAGGAATGGCAAATCGCTTATTAGTTGTTGTCTATTGTTATGTGGATAATGATGATATGATTCGGTTAATATCTGCACGAAAAGCAACCAAAAACGAGGAAAAACAATATGCAAACTGAATACGATTTCTCAAATGCTCAAAGAGCGACACAAATTTCCCATCTTAATCAGTTGCGAGAACAACAGCATTTGCTGGATAAAGATGTGAGTGATTGGCTTGTAACCCAAGATGATGATACTAAAAAACATATCAGTGAAATGATTCGCCAAGTAATGGCGATGAAAATTCACACACAATCTACTGTTTAAATTATGTGTTTTAGTCACTGATGCAATGAATAACTTGCATTTTTTCAATTGACAAACGGATAAAGTTTTCGATTTTCTGACAGTGAGTGATAGATTGCTTATGGTTATTTTTCGCAAAATAGTCTGCCAAATTATTTAATTCAACGACCAGTGATTTAGCAACATTCGGATAAATCACTGGGTCATTATAAAAGTTATCCAATAGCCAAGTAAGCGTTGAAAAGTTAGTGTTACCTTCGGCTAAACGTAAAATACGTTCGTCCTCATGCGAAATTTGACAATTAATTTTCTCATTGTCACAATCAAACCACATGTCAAATGCCATTATCTTAACCTAAAACCTCCACCAACTCACCTTCCACCAAATGCGGACTCATGGCTCGCGTGACTTTTACCATCACCAGTTTACCAATCAACGTGTCATCGCCTTTGAACAATACCGTTCGCGTATTATCTGCCGTTCCCATCAAAAATTCAGGATTGCGGTCGCCATGTTGCTCCACCAGCACACGCACGGTTTGACCCACCATGCCTTGGGTTTTTGCCCAAGTCGAATCGACAATCACCTTTTGAAACTCAGCCAAACGGGCTTTTTTGGTTGCTATATCGATATTGTCGGGCAAGTCTGACGCAGGCGTACCTGGACGCTTGGAGTAAATAAAGCTATACGAATGGTCAAAATCCAAATCTTTGGCAAGATTGAGCGTATCTTGGAAATCTTGGTCGGTTTCATTGGGAAACCCGATAATAAAATCGCTTGATAAATACATATCAGGGCGCACCGCGCGCAGTTTGCGGATTTGCTCAATGTAGATATCAATGGTGTGGTTACGCTTCATGGCAGCTAGGATAGCGTTGGAGCCACTTTGCACGGGTAGGTGCAGGTGGGATACCAGTTTTGGTATTTTGGCATACGCTTCAATGATATCATCGCTAAATTCCAGTGGATGGCTGGTGGTATAGCGAATACGCTCAATGCCGTCAACGTGCGCCACATAATGCAATAACTCACTAAAACGGCAAATTGTGCCATCGTGTTTTTCACCGCGGTAGCCATTGACGTTTTGCCCCAATAGCGTTACTTCACGTACCCCTTGGCTAGCAAGGCTGTCAATCTCGGCAAGTACGTCATCGAGGGGACGCGAGATTTCTTCGCCTCGGGTGTAAGGCACCACGCAAAATGAGCAGTATTTTGAGCAGCCTTCCATGATGGATACAAACGCCTTAAACCCTTCCACTTTGGACTCGGGTAAAAAGTCAAATTTTTCAATGCTAGGGAAAGACACATCGACGACGCCGATACGGTTTTTGGGTTTGACATCCAGCTGTTTGGTGGATTGGTCATACAGTTCTGGCAGGCGATGCAGGGTTTGCGGTCCAAACACCATATCGACATGCGGGGCACGGCTTTGGATTTTATCACCTTCTTGTGACGCCACGCAGCCACCCACACCGATGACCAAATTCGGGTTTTTCTCTTTAAGCTTTTTCCAGCGTCCGAGTTCAGAAAATACTTTTTCTTGCGCTTTTTCACGAATCGAGCAGGTATTCATGAGCAGCACATCGGCTTCTTCAGGATTGTCCGTCAGCACCATGCCATGGGAGTCGCCTAGCACATCTGCCATTTTTTCAGAGTCATACACATTCATCTGACAGCCTTGGGTCTCGATAAACACGCGTTTGACACGAGTATCCGCTGGTAGCATGGTGGGTTCAACACTCGCCGCTAGCGTTGGCGTTACCAAATTTTGAGTTTTGGAAATCTGTGCTTTTGGGTCAAAAGTAGTAACTGTCATGACTACACCTAAATGTTTCGCCTAAAATAAACCCTCAATTATAACAGATTTTTTTGGCAAGATGCGGTAGTGATTATTTTGACAGCACTAAATAAATGACATCGGTGCTAAAATTGCCAGACTCATCTATCTCAAAATATTGTCTAACAGGCGCGGCACAATTTTTTTGTAAGCCTCGTATCACTTGTATGCTAGTGTCAGCTGTATGCATACGGGCGACCCAACTGTCAAAATTTAACGCCAGTTTTTGCATCTCGACAGTCGCCACGCAAAAGCCGGTGATTTCTGCAAAATACAACCACTCGGCAAGACTATAATCTTTGACATGACTGGGATCGCGGATGGTTTCAATGGTCTGTAAAAAATTATTGAGCACTGGGTTGCTATTGCCCAACACATCGACAATCACCACTTTGCCACCGTCAGCTAGGGCGCGATGCATCTCAAACAGCGCTTGTGGTACATTTTGCCAATGGTGCGCAGAATATCGCGTGATAATGGCATCAAATTGGTGGTCGGCAAAAGGTAATTTTTCTGCCGTACCGATTTGCGTGGTGATATTGGTTAAGCCGCGTGCTTTGGCTTGCCTGGCGACAACTTCGGTCATCGTAGGGGTAATGTCATAAGCAATCACTGATGTGGCAACAGGTGAAACCTGATAACTGACGTGCCCACCGCCACAGCCCAAATCTAATATATGCGCAAGCTTGTGCGCCTCAATCAACTGCTTTATTTTGTCAAACTCAGCACCTTGTGCATGAACAGGGCTATTGAGGTAATTGTGGGATTTGTCTTGGTATTGTTGAATATTTAGGGCGTGTTGGGTATGGGTCATGGCTTGTCGCATCTAGTTTGGTAATAATAGACTCATCATAAGCGAAATAATTTATGATTTATAGTTAATTAAATTTAAAAATAAAAAACTATTAGTTATATAAAATACGCTGCAACATTTTTATACAATTAGTTGAGATTTGGGTAAATTTTTTTTAGTCGACAATCGTTATAATCGCTTCAGCAAGGTTAACCAATTTTTACATTATTTTTGTCATTTTTTGTCTATTTATCCTATTAAAGGTCTTACCAATTATTATGAAAAATCTCAAGCTTTCGATGATTTCATGCGGTGTGATTGCTGTTTTTGCAGAATCTGCTTGTGCAAGTAGCTATTCTGTAGGGACGCCTAGCACCGCAGATAGTTATTTTAACCAAGCCGAACGTGAAGCTAGCCGTGGCAACTTATCGCAAATGGGCAACTATCAGCAAATGATGGCGGGTGGCAGTCTAGACATGTATCCAGAATATTGGCAGCTCAATAAAGACTTAGACGCCCAGCTGGCATCAGCGATTGTGAGTTTTGCCAACCGTTATCCACAAACTGCGATGGCAGAAAAATTGGCGGCGGATTATGCGGAAACCAAAGCGCGGATGGGTGATTATGATGCAGTTAGACAAGTGGCGAGCTATGTAACCAATGCTGATGCCAGTGAAGCTTGTGCCATTGCGTTAGGCTTTAATCACGGTGGCGATAGCATGCGCGCTTATACCGAAAAAGGTAATGTTTGGCTCAACACGGATAAAAAACTGCCGCAGCTTTGCCAACAGTTGGCGACAGAGCTCAATGGCAATCGCATGGTTAGCAATGATGACCGTGAGCAGCGACTGTACCGTATGCTACGCACGGGCAACAACGGTGATATCGTGCAACTTGCCAGCCGATTGGGCGTGCAGATGAGCTACAATCAGCTCATGAGCATCAGTAGCAGTCCCAATGCGTTTTTCTCACAACTCGGAAGTATGCCAGCGACTGCCAGCAATCGATATTTATATTTATATGCTTTAGGGCAACTTGCCAAAAAATCTGTCAGTGAAGCGGCGATGCAGCTTAACTATGATTTGGGGCGAAATCCGCAGTTTTTTGATGCCAAAACCCGTCAATATGCCTACCGTACCTTGGGCGTGGCAAGGATGGGGGTCAATACCGATCAAGGGTTTAGTAGTGACGCGGTTGATTGGATGCAAAAAAGTCTGGGCGTACCATTTAACAATGAAGAAGCCGAAAACTATGCCCAAGCAGCGATACGCTATAGCCGATGGTCAGATTTGGCACAAGCCATTGGCGCAATGGACTATAAAAATCAGCAGCAACCGATATGGCAATATTGGCTTGCCAAAGCCTACAAATTGGGCGGCACTAACCAGCAGCGTCAACAAGCCAATCAGCTATTTAGTCAATTGGCGCAAACCAATGACTATTATGGGCTGCTTGCCAAAGACCAACTGGGGCAGCGTTTTGACCGATTGCCGACCAATCCACCGCTGAGCAATAGTGATTACTCACGCCTCGCAAGCGATAGTTTCTTTAATCGAGCATTTACCCTCTATAAACTTGCCGCTAATCCCAGCTATACCAACCGTGAATGGAACTGGGCGGTAAAAAAAGCACGTGACCGTGGTGATGAGACGATGATTTTGGCAGCGGCGCAAACCGCATCGGACATGGGATGGTACGACCGTGCTATCTACGCATTGGAATCCACCAAAACGATTCCAAATTCGGCACTGGCATTCCCAATGCCCCATCAGTCTAGTGTCGTGCAATACAGCCGCCAAGCGGGAATCGATCCTGCATGGGCGTATGGCATCATGCGTCAAGAGAGCCGTTTTAATATCGGCGCGCGTTCGGGTGTTGGAGCAGGGGGGTTGATGCAAATCATGCCAGACACCGCGCGCTATATCGCACGTAAGTTGGGCGAACCGTATGAGCCATCTCGCGTCGCAGGGGGCGATACCAATATCCGCTATGGTACGTATTATATGGGCGATATTTTAAATAAATTGGGCGGTCAACCTGTACTAGCTACCGCGGGCTATAATGCAGGGCCAGGTAAGGCCAAAACTTGGCAACCTGAGAACGGTAGCCTAGCGGCAGATCAGTATGTTGAGACCATTCCTTATTCAGAAACGCGCAATTATGTCAAAGCCGTGATGGAAAATACCACCCATTATGATGTGCTCCTTGGCGGCAGCAACCAACCGATTAGTCAGCGTATGGGTACCATTGCTGCTAAATATTAAATTAATCTGTATTAAATAAACCCGCTAAATCTTCGCAAAAACAACAGCTAATTAATTGATAATGGTCAATAAATTACTGTTGTTTTTTAGTATATACAGGGTTTACAAAATCTGACCCAGTTAGTATGATTTCAAAAAATTGGCATGACTCATAAACATTAGTTTCGTTTGACAAAAATTTAGTTATTTCAAGCAAAAAATTAATCAGTCAATGACCATTTTTATCACTTCTATTTTAAAAGCTCACTGTAAATTTAAAAGCTCACTGTAAACGTTAAAACAACCTGCTTGTTTTTAATCACCAACTATTTGGTTTAATTGTTATGCTGTCATCTTGTCTAAAAACATTACTCGATTTTACCAACTTGCACGCGGCATCACACGCCGCCACATTGGGGTCGTTAAAGATTAGAGCAAAGTTTCAAGATGCTGAGGCAGCGGCAAATTTAGCCAGTTTAATTATCAACTCAAGTCATCAAAAAAGCACAAAGTTTAGTGGCTATTTGTCAGTTGGCTGCTTGGCGGTGATGGGTGCTTTAGCAACCTCAGCTGCCCACGCCGACAGTGTTTTAGGGGTTGAATTATCCCCTGCCATCTGCAAGCTTAACCCATACATGGGTAATCTTCGCCAATGTATCGAAGGCAATCCGATGACGGTGAATTTTTATCGGGTGGCGAACCAGTCTTGTAGTAATAGCCGCTACAGCATGTCGCCACTGCAAGAAAAGATCACCTCAAAAGTCATTCCAGACGGTAATATTCGCAAAAATATTTGGCAGCAGTATGGTCGCTGCAGTGGTCTAAGTACCCCTAATTATTTTCGCACCATTACCTCACTTGCCAGTCAATTAAAACTTCCAAAAGAACTCAGTAGCGGTCGCAGTTATCGATTCACGTCCAGTGGCTTGAGCCACCAATTATTATCTTTAAACCCCGGCATGAAGCCAAACTCGTTTAATTTTTTCTGTCAAAAAAATAGTGCAGGTCAATCTGTACTGACCTATATTAACGTGTGTTATGACAATAACGGACGTTTTGCCCAATGTGCCACCCGCTCTTATGCCTGTCCCAGTCAATTTTTGATTGATGGTAATTATTGAGGGATGGCGGTATCAATTTTTGCCTAGTTTTAAGCGTTTTTTATTTTGTTCTTTGCCTTACTTTAACCCATAATTGTCAAGCTCACCCGACAATTGACCCCATAAATTTATGGTCTTTGATGGTGACAAGTGATAAACTAGGCAGGCTTTTTTAGACAACTTTTTCTGCTTTTTTCACTGCCTTGCTTTTGCAAAGGATCTTGTACTTATCATAATAGGAGCTTTCAATGAAACAGCCTGTTCGTGTTGCGGTGACTGGTGCTGCTGGTCAAATCAGTTATTCATTATTATTTCGTATCGCATCGGGTGATATGTTAGGTAAAGACCAACCTGTCATTTTACAATTATTAGAAATCACGCCAGCCTTAGAAGCCTTAAAAGGTGTGGTAATGGAACTTGAAGATTGTGCATTCCCATTGCTAGCGGGCGTCGTACAAACTGATGACGCTAACGTTGCGTTCAAAGATGCGGACTATGCCCTACTGGTAGGTGCCCGTCCTCGTGGTCCTGGCATGGAGCGTAAAGATTTGCTCGAAGCCAACGCCGCCATCTTCTCTGCACAAGGTAAAGCGTTAAATGACAACGCTAGCCGTAATGTCAAAGTATTGGTTGTGGGTAACCCAGCCAACACCAATGCCTTAATCGCACAGCGCAATGCCCCAGACCTAGACCCACGTAACTTTACAGCGATGACACGTCTTGACCACAACCGTGGTATGGCGCAACTGGCTGAAGAAACTGAAACTACCGTGAATGACATCAAAAAAATGATCATTTGGGGTAACCATTCTTCAACCCAGTACCCAGATTTGACTTTCACTACGGTAAAAGGTCAACCTGCCCTAGAGCAAGTACAACGTGACTGGTACGAAGGTACTTATATCCCTAACGTACAACAACGTGGTGCTGCCATCATTAAAGCACGTGGTGCCTCATCAGCGGCGTCTGCTGCAAACGCTGCCATTGCGCACATTCGTTCGTGGGCACTAGGCACTGACGAGAATGATTGGGTATCTATGGGTGTTTACTCAAATGGTGAATACGGTATCCAAAAAGGTCTTATCTACTCATTCCCGTGTACTTGCCAAAATGGCGATTGGAAAATCGTTGAAGGGCTAGACGTTTCATCGGCGTTCTCACAAGAAAAAATGAAAGCCACAGAAACTGAGCTTGCTGAAGAGCGTGATGCGGTCAGCCACTTACTACCTAACTAATTAGGTTAGAATGTTTTAACCGAAAAAAAAACCAGTCTCATTAGGCTGGTTTTTTTACATGAAATAACCACACTATACAATCAAATCACATTTTTTTTACTCAATTTTGGCTACAATGGTCTAACGGTAAGAATAACCCATGGCACTTTTTTGATAATTTTGAATAAAATGAGTGCTAAACAATAATGATATTACAATAACCATTGATACTTTTTAGAGTACTAGGAGAACCACAATGATGATAGATGGCGAAAGAAACATTAATATGTTGTTTGAGCAAATGGGCATGGACAGCGATGATGCATCCATTGAAGCTTTTATCCAAAATAACCAACTGCCACAGTCAGTAAAGCTTAGTGATGCGACCGTTTGGACTGATAACCAACGCAAATTTTTAAAAGAAGAATATCATGCAGATGCAGGTTGGATTGAAATTATCGATGAATTAAATACCCGTCTGCATAAAGATGCCATGGATGCACAAAAACTGGCTAAATAAGTCCTTTTAATACTGTCAAAGGTATTTTCTAAATGTATTAAAAAATAACTAAAAAACCCAATCACTGATTGGGTTTTTTACATTGTTAAAACAAGTGGTCAAAATAATTACGGAGCCAATTTTTGTAAATGGGCAATACGGTCATCAAGGGAGGGGTGGCTGGCAAATAACTGGGCAAAACTAAATCCCCCTTTACCTTCATTAATCGCAAAGGCTTTCATGCCTTGTGGCATATAGTCAGGATGCTGGCTGGCAGGCTTTAACGCTTCTAAGGCAGCAATCATGTTGTATTTACCCGCCAAACGTGCGCCTGCTTCATCCGCACGGTATTCACGGTAACGAGAGAACCACATGACAACCGCTTGTGCAGCAATACCAAACACAATATCTAACACCATACTGGTAATGTAATAACCCATGCCAGGTGAATTGCTGTCATTTTTAAATACTGCCTGATCTACAAATAGCCCCACAATGCGCGCAAAGAACATCACAAAGCTGTTAACCACCCCTTGAACAAGCGCTAAGGTCACCATATCACCATTGGCAACGTGACCAATTTCATGGGCAAGTACTGCTTCGACTTCTTCTTGGTTCATCGATTGTAGTAGCCCAGTCGATACCGCAACCAAAGCTTTGTTTTTATTCCAACCTGTCGCAAAGGCATTGGGTGATGGATTATCAAAGATACCCACTTCTGGCATATCAATATTGACGTTTTGCGCCAAACGGCGAACCGTTTCGACCAGCCAAACTTCCAACTGGGTAGCAGGCTGTTCAATAACTTGCGTACCTGTAGAGCGTTTGGCGAGCCATTTTGACATCAACAGCGATACAAAAGACCCTATCATACCGTAGATGAAACACATCACCAGCAGGCTAGTGGTGCCTGTGCCACCCAAATTGAACCCTAGCATTGGCGCGATGACGTTCATGACGATACCAAACACCACCATCACCGCTAGGTTAGTTAAAAGAAATAAGCCAATTCGTAACATGACGGTTTCCTAAAGACAATCAAACGATTAAATATACTTATCAACAATAAGTTGACTATGATATTTAGTATAATAGCGTTTAATGCAACAAATTAAAGGGAAAAGTAGCATAAATTTGTAACATAAAAAAAGCCAGTATTAAACTGGCTTTGGGCTTCTGGTTTTGGGATTATAGACATGGTTGTTAGCGGACAATCGTATAAGGATTTGACGAATTATAGCTAACATTTTGAAAGCCATTGCTGCTAGTACTAGAGCGCAGATTGGGGTCATTGCGATATAAGTTGTTGTAGCGGCTTAACACACGTTGTACGTAGTCACGGGTTTCACGAAATGGGGGAATACCGCCGTATTTACTGACGTTGCCTTCACCGGCATTATAGCTCGCTATCACATGCTGAACATTACCAAAACGGTTTTGTAAAAATTTCAAATACTTTGCCGCGCCTTCGATGTTCTCCGCAGGGTTCCAAGCATTATACACACCAAAACGTCTAGCTGTCGCAGGCATTAATTGCATTAACCCCTGCGCCCCAACAGGTGAGCGTGCATTGGGATTAAAACCTGATTCAGTATGCATCATCGCTTTCATCAATGCAGGGTCGACACCATGACGCAGCGCAGAAGCCACAATCATGCTATCGTAGCTATTTTTGTTGCCACGCGCACTGGCAGGTACTGCAGCTTCATTGGCGCCCCAATTGCTATAACTATGCACATTAGTATCCGCGTAATAAGTCACTTTGACTTTTTTGGTAAAATTTTGGAAATTATTTCCTGCAGGACGGTTGTTGCTGACTACATTGGTCAACAGTACCTGACCGTTGCTATCTTTAAACACATACATATTGCCAGCATTCGCTGCATCCATACTTGCCAAACCACCCAATGACAATAGGGAAGCCGATAGCAAATAGGGTAGGCGAGTTTTCTTTGCAAACAATACCATAAATAT
The DNA here is from genome assembly GCF_032017465.1 of Moraxella sp. CTOTU47616. Taxonomy (NCBI): domain Bacteria; kingdom Pseudomonadati; phylum Pseudomonadota; class Gammaproteobacteria; order Moraxellales; family Moraxellaceae; genus Moraxella; species Moraxella sp. CTOTU47616. The sequence continues at coordinate 64,250 of NZ_DALZPU010000003.1, read as the reverse complement.
ACCTATGTAAAATTTTTGACAATACGTCACGGTAAAGCACATGACTATAAAATTTGAAGTTAGCGTAATGCTTTAAACCGACATAAAAAGATAAAATTCGTTATGTTTCAATGACATTTGATAACAGTATTATAAAACAATTGGCATGAAATATACCATAAATCTGTCAAAAACTGGTTAAAGTTTACAAAAAATCAGATAAGGGGAAATAAGGGAATAAATTGCCAAAAAACTTGTAGACCTTTTGGGTTGGATACGAAGGATTAGAAAAACAAGGGCTCAAAATTTTTAGCCATAAAAACTATCAAATTTTCAAGCCTTAAATCTTAAAAAAAAAGTAAAATTTTTTGCTTGCACTTTGCAAAAAACTATAACTCTATGATTTATATAAATAAAATAATTGGTTAAAAAATGACCAATTTAGAGATAACCTATAGCGATATGCGGTTTATTGTTGTCAAGTCAGAAGTTATCCACATGGTTATCCACATAAATTGGGGAAAATAACCTAAATGTTTGATATTGATAAAAAATAAAATGAAATAACCCCCAAAATAACTGAAAAAAATCTGATAGCGCAACGGGCGACATGACAAAAGAATGACAAATTGACGAATATATTTTTAAGATTTAATCAACTTATGGTCAATAAGCGCAGTTTATCGCGTGGTATGGTCATTTATTCAGCCAAAAAAAACCTGCACCAACTTAAATTTTGATACAGGTCTACTATTGTTATATTGTTAAATGGCTAACAAGTTATGTCTCGTCGGCGGTATCCAATGGCTGCTGTAGTAATTGTTCAAATGGTTCAAGCACTGGCGCAAGCAGTTTGGCTTGTGCTTGCGACAACACTTCCTCAGGGGCGATACCAAATTCACCCAACAACTGCTTAAGCTTGTCCACCGACATCATGGCAGTCAGTTTGGTTTGACCTGTTTCATCATAGCTGAGGTCTTCAATCACTTCTAACTTATGCAGTTCGTGTTGCAATTGTCCAAAATTGGCGGGTAAGGTTAATTCAAACCGCTGTAATTGACCTACCAATAACTGCTGCACGGCAAGGGTGAGTTGCTCGATACCTAATTGCTCATGGGCAGAGACATACACCCGATTGGGCTTGGCTTTATCACTATAACCGATGTGCGGCGGCTCACCTGTGAGATCAATTTTATTAAACACATTTAGCACAGGCACTTGATTATCAATTTCCGCTAACACGGATTGTACCGCGGCGATTTGCTCATGCATGTCTTCACGGTGACTATCAATGACATGCAGTAACAAATCTGCCTCTAAGGTTTCTTCTAGCGTGGCATGGAAGGCTTCCACTAGCTCATGCGGCAAATGACGAACAAAACCGACCGTGTCGACAAGTACCACCTTACCCACGCCTGACCATGACACACTCCGTAACGTCGGATCAAGCGTCGCAAATAGCTGATTGGCGGCATAGGTGTTTTCATGGGTCAGGGTATTGAACAAGGTAGATTTACCCGCATTGGTATAACCCACCAATGAAATTGTCGGTACTGATGATTTTTGGCGTTTGGCACGACCTTGCGCGCGGGTTTGTTTGACCTTATCAAGCTTGGCTTTGAGCTGCCCGACACGCACTTGTAACAAGCGTCTATCGGTTTCAAGCTGGGTTTCGCCTGGGCCGCGCAGACCAATACCGCCTTTTTGGCGTTCCAAGTGCGTCCAGCCGCGTACTAAGCGAGTCGCTAAGTGATTGAGCTGGGCAAGCTCAACTTGCAGTTTACCTTCGTAGGTTCGAGCACGCTGGGCAAAAATATCCAAGATAAGACCCGTTCTATCAAGTACACGGCACTGTACCAAGCGCTCAATATTACGCTCCTGCGATGGGGTCAAACTATGGTTAAAAATGACAATATCTGCCTCATATTGCTTGACAAGTTCCCCGATTTCTTCAGCTTTACCCGTACCCACAAAGTATTTGGCGTCAGGCTTAGACCGCGTACCTGTGACCAAGGCTTGTTTTTGCGCCCCAGCCGAATCCACCAGTAATTCAAATTCTTCCAAATCGTCTGGGTCATTGAGATGGGTAATATTTAAATGGACTAAGATGGCTTTTTCACCACCTTCATAACGCTCAAAATACTCCAATGATTTATCCTTTCGTTGTGAGTGTAAAAGTGTGTCTGTATCTAAATGTATTATCTAAGTCTATTAGGTTAAACATTCGCTTAAATAGTCGATAGCCGCGTTAGAAAAGCGCTAGACACGATAGAGGGATTATGTCTATCAATATAAGGTTTTTTTGCAGAACTTTTAGTCAAATTTACAATTAGTAACTTAAAACGGGGGTAAAGGCGAAGGTTTGGTCATGGTTTTGCCATGAAAACGTCATTGAAACGACACGGGTGTCACGCATACTGAATTCATCCAGACTGACTAACCATCCAATTAGATGATGGGGGCTTTGTAGCTTTGAGAATGAGTCAATGACAAGCTAAGGCATTTTTCGCTCAGCAGCTGGCCAATGCCATAGCAAAAACCACCCTAGGTAACCGTAAGATGACTGATTTTGTAGAACAAGCTAATTTTCTAGAACAAAATAACGGCGCCAAATTATACGAAGATATCGCCACTTATCCTGTTGATAGTCTTTTTAATACCCAGTTTGTTGCGCAGTTACTGGCACATAATTTTGCTGATATAGCAGTGGTAGAGACGCTAGCCCCGCTGGTCAAGCCAACGATTAGCCGCCCAAGCGCGCGTCATCGCCCGTTATTTAAGTCAGTGATTATTAACGTGAGCGAGGATAAGTTTTCGCTACAAACCGAGCAGCATTTGCTCAATGCCCAGCGCCTACGCACTTTGACCTTTACCCAAGCGTTTTCAGTAAGTTTTGCGGGATTTCATCCAAGCTCAGAGCAGCCGCTAGATCGGGATGATTTTGATAATTATTGCACCCATGTGGTGGTGTATGACGAAACCAAGCAAGATAGCTTTGGGCAGCCACTCGCGGTGGCAACCACCCGATTATTGGATAAAAACGGCGCGATAAAAGCTGGGCAGTTTTATAGCGAGCATGAGTTTAGACTGGGTCGCTTGCTCGATGATTACCCGTATAATGTGCTAGAAATCGGTCGCACCTGTGTGCACCCAGATTACCGAGGTATTACCACAATTAATCATTTGTGGGAATCCATCGCGGCAGTCGCCAAAGCTTACAATGTCAATGCGTTTATGGGCTGTGCCTCAGTTCCGATGGAAGAGGGCAATGTGCAAAACTGGTTAGATCATCAGCTTGATAGTACCAAGTTAGATGTCAAAGTGACCCGTAAATTGCCAGAAGACAAATTATCCGCTATCGACTTGGCGCAAGTGGCTGATGTGGACTTGGCGAATCCGCAAAATTTTGCCTTGCCAGCGCTGTTAAAAATGTATGTCAAAATGGGCTGTAGTCTTGGTGAAGCGGCTTGTTATGACCCTGAGTTTGATTGTGCCGATGTGTTTGTTTGGTTGCCATTTGAACAAGTCAAACCGCGCTATCAGCACTATTTGCACTAACCGGTTTATTAATAAAGGCAAAGATGCTAATCTTGAGTAATATAAACCGGGTTTGGTTACTGTTATTGAGTGATTGATACTTAGTTATTATTAGTCGGTTATTATTACTCGGCTATTGATACTTAGTGATTGCTATTGGGTTATTGTTGAAACTCAAGAAGACGCAGTAAGCCGTGTGCCCAATAATTTGCTATACTACATCCACAATTTTTCACTCACATATTTACCTTATGCAAAAATCTAACCGCAAAACCGCGCCATCGGCGTTGACAATCAGTAGCCTACTTAGCGAAACAGCAAAACAACTGCGACAACCTGCTACCTACAGTAAAAAGAATTTGGCGACCCAGTGGCAACGTAGCAAGCGCCTTATGAATTTAATGGCTGCGATTCAAACAGGGGTTGGCTATGCATGGCAGATTAGCCGCACACCAAATCCCGATAATCAGCAAATCATCCAACTGATTCAAAAATTCTGTAAAAAATCGCTCAAAGCGTTAGGCATTGAGGTGACTGCACTTGAGCCAATACCGACACATCACGCGTTGTGGGCGAGCAACCATATCTCTTGGCTCGATATCCCTGTGGTGGGTAGTATTGTACCGACCTTCTTTTTGTCCAAAGCCGAAATCGCGCATTGGCCGGTGATTGGTTGGATGGCGACCACCGCCCACACTTTATTTATCCAGCGCGGTTCGGGCGATACCAGCAAAATCAGTGAGCAGATGAGTGAGTTTTTATCACAAGGCTCACCCGTGGTTTTCTTCCCAGAAGCGACCACCACAGACGGTACAGCGATTAAACGTATTTATGGCAACTTGTTGCAGTCTGCGATGGACAGCCAAGTGCTCATTCAACCGATTGTGATTTGCTATGTCAACCAAGATGGCGAACTTGACCAAAACATTCCGTATTATGGCGATATTGGCTTGATAGATAGCGTCAAACGTGTCCTTGATAACCGCCCTGCCAAAGCCTATGTGTTGCCGTTAGCAGCCATTGACCCTGCGGGTAAAACCCGAAACGAAATTACCGCCATCTTGCAGCAGCGCATGGTGGATGGACTGGCGCGCTTGCATGGGCAAGTGCTTCACCCTAAACAGCCTTAATCGTTACGACTATAATTAAGTAGAAAAGCCAAGCTGCCATCACCTTGGCTTTTTTTTATCATGTGAATATCACAGACGCTCACTAAATTTTTTCAGTCAAATAGCATTGTAATAAAAGGTAAAAATTTCACCAAATCTGTTATTATGTACGTAACAAAACGTTATATGACAATCACTTGCGATTAAATACTCGCTACAGCGGTTAAACCGTTAACCTGCATCAATTACCCATGAGCCATGCTTAATCAAACCATCACTTGACAACGTTTGTCATCTATTTGAGCACGGTTGTTTTTATACGATTATTTTTGCACCGTTATTTTTACACTTTGCCCACCACAATGATGAATGAGTTTAATACCGATTGGATGAGCGCAAGCTTGTGGTTATTTTGCCCCGTAAATTTTTTCACTACCCCTCTAAATTTGTTTACTAAAAAGGTTCTTGATATGCGTACCGATATGTTCCAACAAATCTTAAATGACCTAAACAGCTCTTCAGCAGACGTAGAAGCCTCTGCGCTGATTTCAACCGATGGTTTGATGATTGCGTCAGCCTTGCCAGCGGGCATTGATGAAGACCGTGTCGGTGCGATGTCAGCCGCCCTACTATCGCTCGGTGACCGTGCAGGTCGAGAACTAGCGCGTGGCAGTATCGAGCGCGTCATGGTGCAAGGCGAAAAAGGCTATGTGATTATGTCGGCATCGGGTACAGAAGCGGTATTGACCATTTTGACCAAACCAAATGCCAAATTAGGTCTGGTGTTCTTGGATATGAAGCGTGCGGCTGAAGCCTTATCAAAACTTATCTAAAACTTATAAACATTAAAAAGTTTCCCCTTTTCAGCCAATCACTAATATTAGCAACCGTGACTCAATCAAAAATTTATAAGGAGAGGTAATGAAATCTGTACAATTACCCGATATGGACAAACCGGCGGGCGATGCCACAGCGCATCGTCTGACTTACTCAGATGGCTTAAGTCGTGTCGTTTATACCACCGAAAACGAGCTACCTTACCCAGATGGCAAACTTATCGTTTCACGCGTGGATTTAGATGGCATTATCACCCACGCCAATGACGCCTTTGTGGATATCAGTGGCTATAGCCGTGATGAATTAATTGGCGCGCCGCATCATATTTTGCGACATCCACAAATGCCAAAAGCCGCCTTTAAAGACTTGTGGCAAACAGTCGAAACAGGCAAAAAATGGCATGGCTATGTCAAAAACTTGTGCAAAGATGGCAGCTACTACTGGGTGTATGCGACAGCTGTGCCCAATATCCGCCATGGCGAAACGGTTGGCTATACCTCGGTACGACGCAAACCATCACGCAGCAAAATCGCGCAAGCTGAAGCACTGTATCGCAAAATGCTAGAGGAGCAAGCCTAATGACAATTAATTTACTCATTGCGCCTGACTTCGCGCCTGAGCGTTTTGCAGGCTGGCATATGCTCAATACACTGCTACAAAAAAAATCTGGCATTCACATTCACTTACTGACACCGGCGTCTGCGCATGAACAAAACGACTTAATCCAAGCGCAAAACGTGGATATTATCTATGCCAATCCCTTTGACGCAGCGACAATGATTCGGGAGCAGGGTTATCGCGCGGTGGCGCGTCCACTGGGCAAATCTGATGAAATGGTGATTGTTGCAAAAGCCGATAGCGGCATTGTAGCACTTGATGATTTAAAAGTAGGCTGCACCATTGCCATGGCAGATAACCGTGATGTCAAATTGATTGGGCTTCGTCTCCTAGAAGCCGTGGATTTGTTAGAAGCTGACATTACTTGGAAAGTTACCGAGACTTACCAAGCCGCTGCCCGTAATTTGATTAAAGGCGAAGCCGATGCGGCATTCTTTTTATCAGATGTCTATCATAGCTTGTCACGCTTGACCTTATCGCAGATGCAGGTATTGGTTGAAAGTGATTTGAGCGATATCAGCCATGTGTTGCTGGTTAAAGAGAGTTTTGCCGACAGTGAGCCATTTATCGATGCCTTATTAAGCTTAAAAGACACAGCCGAAGGCAAACAAGTATTACAAGAACTGGGGATGAGCGACGGTTTTGAGCCGATGACCCAAGAAGACGGCGAGTTTATGATTGATTTAATGGATACCTTATTGGATTAATCAGTCAAGCTTGTTATCTTGCCCAATAGCGCAACTCATGTTTAGATGGAGTTGCGCTTTTTTTATGCTGAAGCGTTTTGATTGCAATCGGGTTTAATAGTATAGTAGGGGATAAATGCGTGGATTTTTCACAGCGTCAGTCACTAATACCTCACCCTTGTCACATAACTTTTTATATAATTAGGCTAATTTTTTGAGGAATCAGCATGTATTCATTGTCGAATCGTAATCGTAGAAAATTTCAAAAACATTGGCTTAATTTTCGTCTCTATAGTCGAAAAGTGATTGACCAACCGATGAACATGGATATCCATACCAGCCGCATCATGGCAGCGATGGAGCTTGATGAAAAAGAGCCCTTACAAGGTGCGTTAGCCGATATGTTTTATGGTTGTTGGTTTGACGTGCCCTATTTTGGTGACCGTATGCTCAACCAAGTGAGAGAAAAACTAACGCCAACACTGCTACAAGGGTTTGACCAATGCATCAATCATGGTGAGTATGTGTTTAAAGTCAGCAATCTTGCCACCCGCTGGAGCGTATTGGTATCGCCTTCAATGAACACTTATCAGCATCAGCTGCGTGTGTCCACTGATGACTCAAAAGTAGTGGCACAAATGACGATTGCTGCGTTATTAGATATCATGGAAGAAGAAGACGATCCAGAAGACCAAGCTGAGCAAATTGCCGAAATCGAGGAAGAGTTCTTTAACCATTGTCTTGTTTGTCATGACCGATTGGCATTTAGCATGGTTTGGTGGGAAATGTCAAAAAACAAATGGGATTTTAATGACAAATGGCTTGAGACCAAAGAATATTTTGCCAAGCAAGCCGCTTAACCTTAACCGAATCGATAATTTAGCAACCCAACCGATGAATGAGCTTTTGCATTCACCAACGCTATCATACAACATTAGCTTTGCCGTCTATCAAAATTTAAGGAAAACACCATGCCAGAACAAAACGACACCTATGTGATTTTAACGCCTGCCGGGGTATTGCATAGTTTCTCAAGCGCCAATCCCTCAGAGCAGCAACTAGCCTTACAAGCGGTGCTCGCCCCTGAACAAAGTATGACGGCACGGGAATGGGGTGAGCGTTATAGTGACACTTGGTTAGATATGTTTATCGAAGAAGGTTGGATTGAAACCATTGAAAAGCGGGTGGTCGCTCCGCACGTGCAGCTGGATAATTTCTTAAAATATGTAGCAGCGAGCCTATCGGGTAGTCGCCGTGTCGTAATTGCGTCAGATGAAGGCTTCTGTCTGGCAAAAATGGGCTTTACTCAGCAAGAAGCAGATACGCTATCGGTAGCCGCTGCCGATTTTTATGGCTTTTTAGAGCGCCAACAGCAGCGCGGTTGGGCGGTACATGGGTATGGGGTGTCATTTTTTACCAGTATTGATATGTTGATGCCCAATACCAGTATTGTGTTTTTATGGATCAACAAAACGGGCTATTTCTTGATTATCGAAGATGAGCCGCTCATCAATAACCGCGCTTTTGTGGAATTGGTGTGGGGTATTAAAGCGACGGGCGAACGTTTTGAGCAACGTGCAAGACTGGCAGAACAATCAGACGCTAAAGAAGGTGATGCGGCAGACGATGATACCCAAACGGTTAATTGATAAACTGTAAAAATAAAAACCGTTGAGAGTTAATCAGCGGTTTTTTATTGTCAGTGATTCTTATTGAAAGCTTCCATTCAGCTGAATGCCAGATGAATGTCAGCTTAGTGTGATACCTTTACTGTCTTTTGGCGTCACTCTAAAAATCTGCACTTTAAATAGTATATTTTGACCTGCCAATGGATGGTTAAAATCCACTTTGATGGCGTCTTCAGTGACGTCACTGACCACACCCACGAGGGTGGTTTTGCCTTTGTCTTCAAATTCCATCATGGTACCGACTTCAGGCAAATTGCCCGTCACTGCAAACTGCGCATGACTAAAAGTCTGTACGTTATCAGGGTTCCACTCACCAAAGGCTTCGTCAGGCGACAGCGATGCGGTGCGCGTATCGCCGGCTGTCAAGTTGATGAGTACCTTCTCAAACCCTTCAAGCAGGCTACCATCACCCACTACCAAGCGAACAGGTTCGCCACGCTCAAAGGTTGAGTCGATGACGGTGCCATTTTCTAAGCTGACCTCAAAATGCAAATCAACGGTTGAGTCCTGAGTGATGCGGGTTTGTTCGTTTGGCGTAATAATGTCATGATTCATGCGGTTGTTTATCCATCTAAAAATTAAAGGGTGTTACGTTTGGACTCTAATAAAAACGCATCGATTAAAATCAACGCAACGCCAATATTAATCGCCACATCAGCGATATTAAAAATCGGGAAATGCCACGCATCGCCATAGTGGACATGCAAGAAGTCAATCACATAGCCCAAACGTACCCGATCAATCAAATTGCCCAAAGCACCCGCCATCACCAATGCCAAGCCCAAAGCCAATAATTTGGCTTGTTGGGGTATTTTGCGTAGATACGCCATGATACCAAAGGAAACAGCCAGTGCCAGTCCGCTAAACAGCCATTTTTGCCAGCCGCCTTTATCTGCCAAAAAACTAAACGCCGCGCCATGGTTGTGGGCAAGGGTAAAGTTAAAAATCGGCTCAATAATCGCCGTGGTTTGGTACAGCTGGTAGTTGTGCTCAAAGTACAACTTGGTGATTTGGTCGATAATTATTGCCAAAACCGCGATACCATACCACATCATGGCTTTGTTGCCGTTGATGGGTAGGGTAGTGGATGAATGAGTGGCAGCAGTCGTTGCCTGGGTGTTAGGCATAATGACGTACCTCGCCTTGACCTTCGACATTCTCCACGCAGCGACCACAGATTTCTGGGTGGGCAGGATTGATGCCGATATCCTCGCGGATGTGCCAACAGCGGATACATTTTTCGCCCGTGGCAGGCTTGACCACTACCGCAACTTGGCTGTCTTCGTCGGTATAGGTCACATCGCTTGGTTGGTTGGTTAATGCCGCTACATTGGCTTGGCTTGAAATCAACACAAATTTGAGTTCATCGCCTAATCGATTGAGTGAAGCCATGGTAGTATCTGGTGCATACACGGTGACATTAGCCGATAAATTGGCGTTAATCACTTTGTCAGTGCGCGCAATTTCATAGGCTTTGTTGACGGTTTCTTTGACATTCAAAATCGCTTGCCAATCTGATTCGCTCACGTCATCCAATGCCACTGGTGGGAATTCATACCATTCTTCGGTAAAGATGTAGCCATTGCCATTGCTTGTATGGGGACCTTTTAAGATTTCCCAGGCTTCTTGTGCGGTAAACGACAAAATCGGTGCAATCCAGCGCAGTAACGCATGGGCAATATGATAAATTGCAGTTTGTGCTGAGCGGCGCGCTTCACCATTGGCTTTGGTGGTGTATTGACGGTCTTTGATGATGTCTAAATAAAAACCGCCCAAATCTTGTGAACAAAAACCCACCACCGCTTGACATACTTGGTGAAAATCCATGTTGGTATAAGATTGACGAATGTCAGCTTGTACCGCCTCAGCGCGTTTTAAAATGTACTTGTCAAGGCTGACCAAATTGCTAGCATCCACCATGTCGGTGGCTGGGTCAAAGTCGTCTGTATTCGCCAGTAAAAAGCGAATGGTGTTACGAATACGGCGATACATATCGGTAGTGCGCGCAAAGCCTTCAGTCGATACTGCCATCTCGTAACGGTAGTCGCTTGAACCGACCCATAGACGCACGATATCAATACCATATTTATTGGCAAGTTCTTGCGGCTCAAAGCCTTTGGTATTGCCTTTGGATTTTGATAATTTATAGCCTTTGGCATCTACGGTAAACCCGTGCGTCAACACTTGCTTATATGGTGGACGACCATAAATCGCTTCACTCACCAAAAGTGACGACTGGAACCAGCCCCGATGTTGGTCAGAGCCTTCAAGGTATAAATCCGCAGGATTGGCCAAGTCAGGACGATTGGCGAGCACGGCAAAATTGGTCGACCCTGAGTCAAACCATACATCTAGCGTATCGGTCGATTTTTGATACGCTTTAGCATCGTCCCCGATAAAATCTTCAGCCGCGGCATCAAACCATGCTTCCACACCACCTTGCTCAATCACTTGCGCGACTTTTTCCATCAGCTCAGCCGTATTTGGGTGCAAATTGCCCGTGTCTTTATGGATGAAAAAGGCAATCGGCACGCCCCAAGTACGTTGGCGGCTGATACACCAATCTGGGCGACCATGCATCATCGATTCGATGCGATTTTGTCCCCAACTTGGCGTCCATACCACCTTTGGAATATCGGTCAACGCTTGCTCACGCAGACCTTGGCTTTCCATGTTGATAAACCATTGTGGCGTTGAACGGAAAATAATCGGCGTTTTGTGTCGCCAGCAATGCGGATAGCTGTGAGTAATCACGTCATGCTTGAGCAAATGGCCACTGGCTTTGAGCGTTTCGATGATTTTTGGTTGCGCTTTATAAATATGCTCGCCGACAAAAACTTTGGCTTCAGGCAAATACACGCCGTTACCTGCGACTGGGTTTTCGGTGGGCAAGTGAAATTTTTGCCCGACCACATAGTCATCGACACCGTGCGAGGGCGCAGTGTGTACCAAACCCGTACCGCTATCTGCCGTCACGTGGTCGCCTGTGATAATCGGCACTTGGCGCTCGGCAATCAATGGATGCTGGGCTTTAAGTACAGTTAATGCATCGCCTTTCACGGTGGCAACAACGCTATATTCTTTGGCGTTAAACACACTCATTAAATGCGGAACTAAATTGTAAGCGACAATTAAATGGCTGATTTTCGCCTGTGGTTTTTCGCCTGCCATTTGATAAAACAAGCGCTCGCCTAAACCATTGTCAGCGGTTTTGTGATAAGTTGCGCCAATTTTTTCTAACGCTTTAGCCGAACGCTGATTATCGGGGGCAACATGAAACCAAATCGTTTCTCGCTGCGATTGGGCGTGGTTTAGCATCGCCGATTTAATTTCAGCATTGGCCCCTGACCCCCAATACTCACGGGTCAAAAAGGTGTAGCCAATGGCAATTGAATTTTCTTCAGCATTATCATCATAAAAACGGGTCGTGCCAATAATGTTATTGGTTTTTTTATCGACAATCGCAAAGGCTTTTTGCTCAAGGGCTTTTTTGAAATACGGCTCAAATACGGCAGGTTCGTGGCGTTTTTCCGGTAACGATTCCCAAATCAAAGGGTCAGATGCACTTGCCTGTAAAGCGGTTTTATCGTCTTTGGTTAAACGGCGAAGTAAATAATTGGGCGTGTCAAGGGTGGTGGGAATAGCAAATGCTTGTTTGTTAAACGTGACTTTTACCACGGAGTACTCTAGCTCAGAGCTTGCGGTAATCGCCTGATTGGCAGGCAACGTCCAAGGCGTGGTAGTCCAAATCACCGCCTGCAAAGCGCCATCAATCGCTTTAGTCGCCGCTAACGCCTCACGGTTGACGATATCAAAACCGACATAAATCGCATCGGATTTTTTATCTTCATATTCCACTTCCGCTTCCGCGAGCGCCGAACCACAATCCAAACACCAATTCACCGGCTTCATACCGCGAGTGATATGACCGTTTTTGTAGATTTCTGCCAATGCACGGACGGTATCAGCTTCTTGCTTGAAGTTCATGGTCAGATAAGGATTTTCCCAGTCACCCAGTACGCCCAAGCGTTTAAAGTCGACCATTTGCAGGTCAATTTGGCTTTTGGCATAATCACGGCAAGCGCCGCGAAACTCGGTTGACGTCACAATGGCACCGTTTTTACTTTTGTCTTTATGGGGTTGACCCACTTTACCGATAATGCCTTCTACCTTTTGCTCAATCGGCAATCCATGACAATCCCAACCCGGTACATACGGCGCGTCATAACCGTCAAGCGTCTTGTATTTGACAATCATGTCTTTAAGCACTTTATTCACCACGTGACCCAAGTGAATCTGACCGTTGGCATAGGGAGGGCCATCATGCAATACATACTTTTCACGACCTTGACGAGCGCGACGAATTTGGGCATACACATCGTCGGCAAACCATTGTTCTAGCCATTTAGGTTCGCGTTTGGCAAGGTCGCCACGCATGGGAAATACGGTATCGGCAAGGTTTAGGGTATCTTTATAGTCGATTGACTGATTGTCAGTATTGTCGGTCATGTAACTCTCGGTATTCTCTAAAAAGTGCAAAAGGTAAAAAATTGATAACAGGGTATTATATGTTAAAATTGGCAGATTGACAAAGCGTGGTTTGGCTTATCTCATGCTTGATTTTGGTAAGTTTGTCACAAAAAAATCTCACTCACCAAAATAGCTATAAAATGCTAAAAATAGTTGAAAACGCTAAAAATAGTTGAGGAAAGATACAATTTTCCACCAGCGTACAAGGGTTAAAGCATTTACAGTCAATGCCAAATGGCAACGCAGGCTATAAGGAAGTGTAGGTAGGTTATTTTGACCCTGCCGAATCAGAGAGTTTGGCTAGCGTGGGTAAGCCTAGTATGTTGCTTAGGAGTAGCAGGGTGGAGGCTGACACGCCAAAGTCGCTAAGGGCATGATTTCGCAAAAGCTTGCTGCTTACGCCAGTCAAGTAAATCCACCACGTCTTGGGCAATGCCTTGTCTTAACGCGTCAAGGCTTGGATAATTAATTTCCCCATGTAAAAAATGCAAAAACGTCACCGTCAGTTCTCTGCCGTACAAATCCCCATCAAACTTCGGAAAATTGACTTCCAGTCGCCATTCTACCCCATACTTATTTTTTAGCGCAGGACGAGTACCCACATTGCAAGCGCCAAACAAACTGCCTTTGTTGAGCCCTTGCACGCCAGTTTGAGTATTTTCCCCCAGTGTTGATAAATCCGTGCCATCGGTAGCGGTCACCGATACCGCAAAAATCCCATGCAGGGCAGGCTTGATACGGTTTAGCGCAATATTGGCGGTGGGAAAATCAAGCGTGCGACCAATTTTATCGCCATGTTCCACCATGCCAGTAATCGCATAATCTCGCCCTAGCAGATGCTTTGCCGTTGCCAAGTCCCCGTGTTGCAAACAGTCTCGAATGCGGGTTGAGCTGACGCGCTCATCTTGATGCGCATGGTCGGTCACGGTATGCAAAATTTGTACAGGCAAGCCAAACGCACGCAAAAACTCACTATCGCCAGTGCGGTCATGCCCAAAGCGAAAATCATCGCCCAATACCAAATGCTTCACGTTTAATTCGACCAACATTTTGGCAAAATCGTGTGCCGATAAATTCCGAAAGTCATTATCAAAATTTGCCACAATCAAGCTATCGATATTGTGTTCAGCAATCAATTGGGTTTTTTCTGCCAAATTGGTGAGCCTTGCAGGGGCGGTTTGCGGGCTAAAAAACTCACGCGGCTGTGGTTCAAAAATCATCACCATGCTGGCAAGTTGCTGAGATTTTGCCAAAGACTTGGCTTTATCTAGCATCGCTTGGTGACCCAAATGTACCCCATCAAAATTACCAATCGTCAGTACCGAATCAGGTAATAGGGTTGGATTTTTTAGCCAGTCAGATAAGTCAATTACGTTCATGAGCATCGCAAACTATCAATTTTATGAAATCGCTTATTATAAAGTAAAAATGTTGTTAACATACGCGCTAATAAGATTTTTCGGCAAATTTTAGCCGCATTTTTTAGTTCAATTTTGGAGTCGCTATGTCTGCAGCGCATCACAACCTTAGTATTCGCCTAGCTGCGATTGATGATTTACCGCGCATCGTTGAAATTTATAACCAAAGTATCGCAGGTAAGCAAGCCACAGCGGATTTACAGCCTGTGAGCGTGGCAGATAGGCAAGCGTGGTTTGACGCCCATACGGGCAATCGTCCGTTGGTGGTTGCTCAAACTAGCTCCGAAACTAGTTTAGGTGAAATTGTCGGTTGGGGCAGTTTATCTGATTTATACGCGCGTCCCGCCTATCATATCAGTACTGAAATCAGTATCTATGTGGCAGAGGAAGCCAAGGGGCAAGGCGTGGGCAAAGCGTTGGTCAATTATCTAATCGAAGTTGCGCCGAGTTGTGGCGTGCAGCAAGTTGTTGCGCTGATTTTTGCCCATAATACACCGAGCCTTGCGATGTTTGAAAAGCTAGGATTTGAGACATGGGGCAAGTTTAAGCAAGTTTGTGATATGAACGGATTTATTGCTGATGTGGTGATTTTGGGAAAAAGTGTAGCTTAGATAAACAAGGCTCAATATGAGCCTTTTTTGTGTTACATAGTTACTATGATTATTGGACAATAGCCTGTTGTTAGAACATTGTGTTCTCATTTGCGGGGCTATTATCATCAGATTGCAGGGAGAAATTTAGTTCATTTTCATCAATTTTATTGGCTGATTTACTTTCCAGCTTAATAAGTAGGCGTAAATCATTGGGTGAGTCAGCGTGTTTGATGGCATCGCGGTAAGTGATTTCGCCATTTTCATACAAATCAAACAACGCTTGGTCAAAGGTTTGCATACCGAGTTCACGAGAGCGTTTCATCACGGGCTTAATTTCGTGGATTTCCCCTTTACGGATGTAATCACCAATCAGTTGGGAATTGAGCAAAATTTCAATCGCAGCGCGGCGACCTTTGCCATCAGGGGTGGCAATCAATTGCTGCGCCACAATGGCTCGAAGGTTTAAGGACAAATCCATCAAAATCTGCTCATGATGTTCGGCATCAAAGAAGTGAATGATACGGTCAATCGCTTGGTTGGCATTGTTGGCGTGGAGGGTGGCAAACACCAAGTGTCCTGTTTCGGCATATTGAATGGCATAATCCATGGTTTCGCGGGTACGAATCTCGCCAATCAAAATCACATCAGGTGCTTGACGTAGGGTGTTTTTTAATCCTGCTTCAAATGATTTGGTATCAATGCCAACTTCGCGTTGGGTGATGATACAGCCTTTGTGCTCATGGACGTATTCAATCGGGTCTTCGATGGTGATAATATGACCGCGCGAATTTTCGTTGCGATACCCCATCATAGCTGCCAGTGTGGTAGATTTACCTGTACCTGTCGCACCGACCAGTAGCACGATACCGCGTTTTTTCATGGCAATTTCATTCAAAATCGGCGGTAGATTGAGCTGCTCTACCGTCGGAATTTTGGTTTCAATTTTACGTAGCACCATGCCCGCACAGTCTTTTTGGACAAAGGCAGAAACACGAAAGCGGGCGTTTTGGTGTTTGTCACTAATGGCAAACTGGCATTCGAGGGTTTCGTCAAATTCTTTGATTTGAGCAGGTGTCATCACGCTTTTGACCAGCGTCATCGATTGCTCTGGGGTCAGCGCTGACTTGGTGACTGGCATGATAGTACCATTGACTTTCATTGATGGTGGCGCATCGGCGGTGATAAAAAGGTCAGAGCCGTTTTTTTGTACCATTAGCTGCAGTAATTTATCAAAATCCATAACAGGTATCTCGCATTGTTCTATAAATTGTTCTATAAATTTTTACAAACTGTGTTTTGATAAACATTGTTTCTATAAGATAGTTTCTATAAAACAGTGATTACATAAAGCTTTCCGGTTGTTTGGCATATTGGCGTGCTGATTCTTTGCTAATCACGCCTTTATTGACCAGCTCGCGAAGGCTTTGATCAAGTGTGGTCATGCCATCGCCTGCACTGGTTTGGATGGCAGAATACATTTGGGCAACTTTGTTTTCACGAATCAAGTTACGAATCGCAGGCGTACCAATCATGATTTCATGTGCGGCGACACGACCACCCGTTTGGCGTTTGAGTAGTGATTGCGAGATAACCGCTTGCAGCGATTCAGATAACATCGCACGAATCATGTCTTTTTCAGCGGCGGGAAACACGTCGACCACACGGTCAATGGTTTTGGCAGCAGATGAGGTATGCAATGTCCCAAATACCAAGTGCCCTGTTTCAGCAGCGGTCAATGCCAAGCGGATGGTCTCAAGGTCACGCATCTCACCGACAAGAATAACATCGGGGTCTTCACGTAGGGCAGAGCGCAGCGCGGCGTCAAAGCTTAAAGTATCACGGTGCACTTCCCGTTGGTTGATGAGGGATTTTTTTGATTGATGCACAAATTCAATCGGGTCTTCGATGGTTAAGATATGTTCTTTACGGTTTTCGTTGATATAGTTAATCATCGCCGCAAGGGTGGTTGACTTACCCGAACCCGTTGGACCGGTGACCAGTACCACGCCGCGTTTGTAATTAGAGATTTTCTCAAAAATCGGTCCCATTCCAAGCTGCTCCATCGTCAAGACCTCAGACGGGATGGTACGAAATACCGCACCTGCGCCCCGGTTTTGGTTAAAGGCATTGACACGAAAACGCGCCACATTGGGAATTTCAAACGAAAAGTCGGTTTCAAAAAACTCTTCATAATCGGCACGTTGTTTGTCATTCATGATGTCATAAATCAAACTATGCACTTTTTGGTGATCGAGCGGCGGCATGTTGATTTTGGTGATTTCACCATCTACCCGAATCATCGGCGGTAAGCCTGCTGAAATGTGTAAGTCAGAGGCTTTATTTTTGAATGCAAAACGCAATAAATCGTCAATCGATAATTCTTTTGCCATGATAGCGAATCCTACAGGTGGGTAATGAAAATACAAAAGCAGCAATAGAAAAAAGCAGCGGGAAAAAAAGATAGCTATACTATAATCATCCGCCCACAAAAAAAACAGAAAAAACTGACTAGGGGTCATAGTTTTTTGTTGATTTTAGCTTATGTTAAACTCAATTGGAAAATTGGGCACACAAGTGCAAAAAAACGTTACCTTAACCCGGTAACCATCAAACCAGTCACCTATCAACAGGAAAAGTTCAACAGGAAAAGTTAACCATGCAAACATTCGACGCACAGCAACCATTGGCGACAATCGCACCAGACGCTGAAAACCAAGCCTTGATAGCGCGTTGGCGACAGGTGAAAACTGACGTTGCTAGGCTCAATCCAACTGTCAAACTGCTTGCCGTATCCAAAACCAAACCCAACTGGATGATTCGCACGTTAGCGCAGCAAGGTCAGCAGGATTTTGGTGAAAACTATGTGCAAGAAGCGGTGGCAAAAATCGCCGCACTCAAAGACGTTACTGCCAACGAGCAGCCATTGGTGTGGCATTATATCGGTCATATCCAGCGTAACAAGACCAAAGAGTTGGCAGCGCATTTTGATTGGGTGCATGGGGTGGATCGCTTAATTATTGCCCAGCGTCTCAATGAGCAAAGGGGTGAACACCTTCCGCCACTCAATATCTGTATCGAAGTCAATATTGATGATGAAGCCAGTAAATCAGGTTGCCAGCCAGACCAGTTACCCGAATTGGTGACACAGATTAGTCAACTGCCCAATTTGCAATTACGCGGACTGATGATTATCCCTGCCAAAAATTCCGCTTCTGCCTTTGTCAAAACTCAGCAATTATTTGAGCAAAACAGGCGCTATCATGCGCATCCTGAGCAGTGGGACACTTTGTCAATGGGCATGAGCGGCGACATTGAGCAAGCCATTACCGCGGGTGCCACCATCGTTCGTATTGGCACGGCAATTTTTGGGGCAAGAGATTAGCGAGAATGACGGGGTAAAAGACAGCAATTTAACAACTTTTAGCGGTTTTTGCTCAACTATTAGGCAGGGTCAGTTACACATTGACTCTGCTTTTTTTACATTACACCAAAATAAATACGGGGTAATAGGTAGTTATTTAACCCAATGTTATGTTAAACCAACGATTTTATTACCCAATTATTGCTGTATGCTTTCTATAAGCTTTCTGTAAGCAAATTAGCTTACATTGTAATATTTTTTAACATTTTATGGAGAAAAGATATCCATATCCAAAAAACTTTATTGGTATGATGGCGTTGTTTTACAGAATGTAACCAATACAATAGTTATGTAATTTTTATCCGTATATCAACTTTTTAGCTTCTAGTAATCAATTTTGATATAGCCCATATACGGATAAAAGTTCTGAACGGATTAAAGCCCTATGAACTTTCTTCAAAAAACTTTATTAACCGCTCTACCTTGTGTCTTGTTCAGCCTAGCCCCAACCGCTGCCAATGCCGACAATGGTATCACAGAATATTTCGGTAGCTTTAACTCAAGTGTTTCTCAAAATCCAGAGGGTGGCTCAAAAGCAGATAGCCTCATTGCAAAAGCCAAAAACTTTATCGGTTTACCATACCGTTTTGGTGGTACTAGCCCAACGAGTGGTTTTGACTGTAGTGGCTTTATGCAGTATGTTTATAAACAAACCGCCAACATCAATCTGCCACGTACTTCAGGCAGCATGGCGCAAGTGGGTGAACGTATTAACCGTGGTGAGTTAAAACCAGGCGATATGGTGTTTTTCTCTCAAGGTGGTGGTCGTATCTCTCATGTGGGCATGTACATCGGTGAAGGTCGTTTTATTCATTCACCATCAACGGGCAAAAGTATTTCTATTACAAGTTTAGATTCTGGCTATTGGGCAAATAAATTCGTGACAGCGCGCCGTGTCTTGGACGCTTGAGTGTAATCGAGAACGTTACTATTAAAGAATATTGTTGAAAAAACCCATAAAGTTAAAATGCTGTGAAATGTTGATCAAGGTAAGCTTATGCTTACCTTTTTTATTTTGTCGAGGAAATTTTGATAATATAGATAAGTCAAGAATAATTAAAAAAATTAAACATTTACCCACTGGTCATTAATAAAGTATTAGAATGAAGTAACAATACCTTATATAATCTTTAAGGTAACTTAAATGCAAACGACTAAAACTAATCAATGAACGACAATGACTGACATAACCGTCTTGATCTGTTTAATGCGTGACGCCCTTTTTTAATAGATTTATTGATTTTGCAATAATCCTATGACCCAAACCGCCTTGCCAAGTTTTAAAGAACAATTGCAGCAAACGCTAAAATTTTTTAGCTTTAAACCTTCGCTATATATCAATTCGCCAAGAGTCAACGATACCAATAAATTCATGTTGTTTATTATATTGGCGTTGGTTGAGACATTTTTTCATTTGATTTGGTATGCGACAGTTCTTGTCATCACATTGCCTATAGATATCTTTCCTTTTGCGCACAACTTTAACCAAATCTTTAATCGCAGCTTGATGATAAATATCACCTATTTGGGACTGGCGATGGTGTTGTTTTGCGGGTATTCACTATGGGTCATCACCCGCATGCCTGAACAGTCAAGACTTTGGCGGGAGTACCAAATATTTTTTGTAATCATCTATTTGATTTATGAAAATCTTTTTATCGTTTGGATTGGTAACAACAGTGCGCTTGAAGGCGTAATGCTGATTAGTGCCACCGGTCTTGGGATGGTGCTATTAAGATGGCGACTGGTCTGGGTGTCATTTGTCAGTTGTATTGTTGCATTATTTATTTTTAATATGAGTAATAGCATGAACTGGTGGCAATTGTTGCCTAGGTTGTATCCAAGTTTAGCAGCGCGTAGTCATTGGCTTTGGGGATTATCTTTTAGCTTTTTGGTAACTGCCAAGGCAACGGTCACGCTGTATTGTATTTTGCAGGGCATGAAAGTCATGAGTTTTCAGCGCCGCAAAATTTATGATTTGCTAGAAGCCGATGCACTCACTAATATTGCCAATCGGCGTACGATTTATAGTTTTTTGAGTTATTTATGGCAATGTAAAAGCGATTGGAACACGCTTAGTGTGATTTATATTGATTTGGACAAATTTAAACACATTAATGACGAATATGGTCATGACGCCGGTGATGCGACATTGATTTGTACCGCGAATACCTTAAAAAACTTCTTGCCCACAGGGACAATGTTTGGACGTATGGGTGGGGAAGAGTTTTGTGTCATCTTGCCAAATACCGGGATTGAGCAAGCTTTCGATATGGCAGAACAGCTGCGCCAAGCGTTTGAAAAACAAGTGGTGAGATATGGAATTTTTGATACAGAAATTCAATTTACCGCAAGCTTAGGTATTGCCAGCGTTTATCAAAATCATGGGAGAGATAACGACCGCGCGGTTGATAATCGCGGTTTTATCGAATATATGCGCGAGTATATACATAGTTTACCGACCATGCCTGCACTGCCGCCTGCCCTTGAGCGAATTATCAAGTTCTCCGATTTGGCAATGCAGCAAGCCAAAGCCAATGGTCGCAACTGCGTGGTCAAAGGTCAATGTTATTTATTGATGACGCAAAGCAATCAGCCTTCATAACTCAGTGGTGAGTGCCGAGCTTGCAACAAGCGTATCAATCATCGTCGTCGCAAAACTGCCTGCCGGTAATTCAAACTCTAACACCAATGTCTGATCCTCTTGCCAAACCCATTGCAAGTTACTGGGCAGCATACGTAGGGGGCGGCGCTGCTGCTTTAAACCAAACTCAATCAAGCCTTGACTTAGCTGCTGATAAATGGGATTGTCAGTGATAACTGATAGTTCTAATGCGTTAACCTTACCACTGCTTTTTAACTCACCTGCGCCCCACAGCGGTGCAGTCAAATGGATATCGCCACTTTGTAGCCTTGATATCATAGTCTCATCTATATGGTGTGCCACAAAGATACTGTTTGAACCCGCCAAATTCATCACGTCGCCATCAAGCGGTTGGTTCCAAATGCCCAATGCGATACGTCTTGCCAAGATAGCATTGAACAATTCACTACGCGCTGCCGACAGATACAGACTGATTTTATCTTGATCAAATTTGCGATGAATTTTTTTACCCCGAATTGTATGATGGGTGAATAGTTCGATAGCGGCATCAATATTATTGGCATCTTGCCCAAAGCGCTGCTCGCCAAAATAATTGGGAACGCCTTGGGTTTTGATGGTCGCAAGTTGTTGCTCGATGGCGGCTTTCTCACCCACCACATTGCGTAAGGTGATGATAAACTGATTGGCCTCATGAGTACCGCGACCCAGTTTTTTGTGATGCCAATGCTGTGCTAGTATTTCTAGGGTTTCATCGCTCGCTAATTTGGTCTGGACAAATTGCTCAAAGTTTGGTTCAGGGGCAATTTTTTTTGGCAAGCGAAGACTAAACCATTGCGTCGTCAGTGCATGACGATCTTTGAGCCCCGAGTATCCCACATCCTTGAGTGGGATGCCTGCCCATTGTGACAGCAACTTTGCCACAAAATTGGTATTCATTCGGGTCTTTTGAATATGAAGCCAAAGATGTTCGCCTGTATGGCTGCATTCAATGCCAAGTTTTTCATGGACAATAAAATCAGTGGGTTGTTGTTTGTAAATGGCGGACTCAATTGCAGGGGTATAGGGTGAAGGCAGTTTTGGCATGCTAGTATTACTTGTAAAAGGTTTATTTTAACAAATGGATGATTGATAAACCATCTCGATTACGGATTCGATTACAGCAGCGCTTTATTATCGGCATGCTTTATTGTCTTATATAAATAGGTTAAAAATATGACGGCGACAACAATGACATCAAATACGGCTTGAATGCCAAAGTAATAGACAATAAAGTAGTGCTTGCTAAGTTAGGTGTGTTGGCTAATTTGGGTGGGTGCATTGGGTGGCAAAATCGGTCAGCTGACTTAGCAAAATGTTTAACGCATCCTATGTTTAGCGAATGTGAGTATAAAAAGAGAAAAAACATGAAAAACCCTGATAGCGATATCGATAAAAACGCCGTGCAATTACGCGTTGCCACGCAACAAGACGTCGAAACTTTGGTCACTTTGCTCAATCGTTGTTACCGCTCAGATGAAGGCTGGACCAATGAAGCGGCTTTAATTGGTGGGATTCGTACCACGCCCGAGGAAATGACAGCCCTGATAGACAACCCGAACGTTTATCTGTTCGTGTTTGAAAATCCGCACGATAGCGATGATTTGCTCGGGTGTATTTCTGTGGATTTCTCACCCATTAACCATCAGCCAGCGGCGTATATTGGTACTTTTGCGGTTCATCCTGCTGTGCAAGGTAAAGGCATTGGCGATACGATGTTGTCTGCGGTAGAAACGTTTGCTATCAGACACGCCCACGCCAAAAACGTAACCCATTTACCTTTAACCCATTTGTCCATGTCGATTTTAAGTCATCGACCAGAGCTGTTAAGTTATTATCAGCGCCGCGGTTATCTACTGACAGGGGAGAAGATGGCATTTCCAAGAGACGGCAACAATGGCGACCCCAAACGCGATGATGTATTTTTAGAGTTTTTGCAAAAACCCATTCAAGCAAATGAAGCGTCCATCAAATCTAGTAATACAATCGAATAACAATAATCGTCATGCTGAGCAATAAAGTTTTAAGGGTATTTTATATAATGGTTGCAATAATTTTTTACACAATAATTTTAAACAAAAGGAAATCATGATGAAAAGATGTGCCAAAATCTACTCACTAGCGCTAAGTTGCTTGATAGCAGGAACGCTGGCAATGACAGGCTGTCAAACCATAGCGGATAGTAAGTTAGGGATCGTGAACCCGACCCAAGCGGTCACCTTACCGTTAGCCGATGCCACGTTGCAAAATTATCGCTGGCAATTGGTCTCGGTGACTGATTTGTCGGGTAAACCCACTAAACTTGAATTATTTAACCAAGCCAAACCACTGTTGGTCGACTTTGATAAAGGTCGTGTCAGCTTTGACAACACCTGCAATCGTATGTGGGGCAATTATAGCCTGACCCATGACAATGTATTGATAAAAAATATCGTTTCCACGCGCATGATGTGTATGCCAGAATCGCGCATGGCATTTGATGCCGCTGCGCCATCCACACTACAAGGGCAATTTAAACTGACCCAAGATAGCAAAGGCGAACTGATGTTGACGGTGACGGATAAGAGCCAAATCAGTCTATTTAAAGCGATTGCCAATAAAGCGATTGCCAAATAATGGTTTTTATCCTCCGTTGCCGTAAAACCACCGACCTCAGGCAATGGATATAAGGCAACTTAAGCAACTATGCTTACACGCTATAATACTTGCATAAATTTTGCTAAAATAACCCCATGAAAACACTCAAGCTACGCATACGAGATAAACATACAGCAAAGCTTAATAAGTTAAGCGGTTCAGTCAATTTCGTATGGAACTACGTCAATGACTTGAGTTACAAACATCTACAAAAAACAGGCAAATTCTTTTCAGCTTATGATTTGAACGAATACACCAAAGGTAGCGGTGAATTACTGGGCTTGCACTCTCAAACCATTCAAGCCATCAATGAAACCCATGCTAAAAGCCGTAAGCAATTCAAAAAGGCTAAACTCAACTGGCGAACCAATAACCCCAATGCCAAGCGTAAATCGCTTGGCTGGCTACCGTTTAAACAATCGGCTATTAAGCATATTGCCACTCACCAAACAGGCAAAAAGGGCTTAAAATCAACCCTGCAACTAAGTCTAGCCAAAGGGCAGAAACTCATCATCGACCTATGGGACAGCTACAACCTATCGCTTTACCAAATCAACACCTGCGAGATTGTGCAAGACAGCCGTAACCGTTGGTATGCGTGTATCATCGTTAAAGACTACCCTAAAACCACTTGTGGAACTGGTAGTGTAGGCATAGATTTAGGTTTAAAAGACAGTGCCACTACCTCAAGCGGTGACAAACTCACCATTAAGCAAACGTTAAAATATGCCAAAGATTTAGCCACCGCCCAACGTGCCAAAAACAAACAGCATGTAAAGGCAATCCATGCCAAAATCAAAAACACACGCCAAGACCTGATACATAAATTCACCACCCAATTAGTCAAGGACAATGCCCTAATCGTGGTTGGTGACGTTAAAACCACCCAGTTTAACAGTAAAAAAGGCAAACTAGCCAAGTCGGTTTACGATGCAGGTTGGTTTGAACTCAAAAGGCAACTGACCTATAAATGCGAGAACGCAGGTTGCCGTTTTGAAATCGTGAATGAACGATACACTACCCAAACTTGCTCGTGCTGTGGCGATATGTCCAGTAGCTTGAGCGGTAGAGCAGGTTTGCGAATAAGAGAATGGACTTGTGTAAAGTGTGACACACGGCATGATAGAGATATTAATGCCAGTAAGAACATTCTTGCGGTCGGGCTTGACCGTCTGGGAGCAGGAATCCCCTCACTTTAGGGAGGGGAGGAAGTCAATACCAATAATTAAAGTGGGTTTGTGAAAACAATTCATTTGATTACCAAAAGTTTTAGCTGTCACTGTCTGATTTCCCCATGCCCAAACACAATCCATTTTTGCGATGTTAAACCTTCAAGACCCACAGGGCCGCGCGCATGGATTTTATCGGTAGAGATACCAATCTCTGCACCCAAACCATATTCAAATCCATCGGCAAAGCGGGTTGATGCATTGACCATCACGCTACTAGAATCAACTTCACGCATGAATGTTAACGATTTTGAGTAGTTTTCGGTGATAATCGCATCGGTATGGTGTGAGCCATGGGTATTGATATGGGCAATGGCTTCATCGATATCGGCGACTACTTTAATCGCCAAAATTGGCGCCAAATATTCGGTATCCCAATCTGCTTCACTCGCCGCTGACAGATGAGCGGTTAATTCAGCGGTATCGCTCAAGATGGCTAAGGTTTTTGGACAGCCGCGTAATTGCATGGCACTGTCTGCAGCGACAATGGCGCTGGCGATTGGCGGCAAGGCTTGCGCAGCGATTTGGCTATCAATCAGCAGCGTTTCCATAGTATTACAAGTGCCGTAGCGGTGAGTTTTGGCATTGACGCAAATAGCGGTTGCCATAGTCAAGTTTGCATCGCGATCGACAAAGGTATGGCAGTTACCATCTAGATGCTTGATGACAGGGACGCGCGCTTCATTACTGATACGCTCAATTAGGCTTTTACCACCTCGCGGCACAATCACATCGACATAGCGATTCATGGTAATGAGTTCCCCCACTGCCGCGCGGTCGGTGGTTTCGACCACTTGCACTGCGGCCTCTGGCAAACCAACTGCCTGCAAACCCTGTTTGACACACGCAGCCAATGCTTGGTTAGAATAAAACGCTTCTGACCCCCCGCGTAGGATAATCGCATTGCCAGATTTTAATGCCAAAGATGCAGCTTCAATGGTCACATTGGGGCGAGATTCATAAATCATCCCGACCACACCCAGCGGCACGCGCATTTTACCTAGCTGAATACCCGATGGACGAAAGGTCATATCCGTGACCTCGCCAATCGGGTCAGGTAGCATGGCGACATCTTTTAGCCCTTGTAACATGCCTTCAAAACGCGCATCGGTGAGCGCTAATCGGTCAAGTAGGGCGTCATCCAGTCCTTTTTGTTGACCGTTTTGCATATCGGTGGCATTGGCCGTCAACACCTGTGATTTGGCTTGTTGCAGGGCGTCATAGATAGCGAGTAGGGCGCTATTTTTGAGTGCGGTGTCTGCTTTTGCCAAAATTGCTGAAGCGGCGCGCGCTTGCTGTCCCACGGTTTGCATATAATGTTTGGTATCAGTCATGGTTTGCATAGTCAGTCCCTAATATAATCATCGCTTCATCATAACAACTTCAATCCAAAAATGGAATTTAGAAAGTTTTGACAGATAAAAATTAATGGTTATGACTCAATCTAAAAACAAGCGCTAAAGACCGGCGCCATAAAATAAAGTTAAATGAGAGAAAAAGTTGCGTTTTAGTAGCGTTTTAAGCGAAAATAGACAGTTTTTTTCCACCTATCGTCAAATTTTGGATTGAATATCATGTCAGATGCTATGCCAAACTTACAGCGTCCTGTAGCCTTGCAACTTAACAATATCCACAAGAATTTTGGATCGCTTGAGGTACTAAAAGGTGTATCGTTGACCGCTTATGATGGCGATGTCATCTCAATTCTCGGCTCCAGCGGTTCGGGCAAATCCACCTTGCTACGCTGTATAAATTTGCTTGAAAACCCCTCGCAAGGGGAGGTTTTTTTGGGCAATGAAGCATTGGTATTAAAACCGAATAAATCCGGGGATTTGGTTGCCGCCAATCAGCGTCAGCTTGAGCAGTTTCGCTCAAAAATGGGTTTTGTGTTCCAAAACTTTAATTTATGGCCACACCGGACTATTTTGCAAAACATCATTGAAGGGCCGACCCAAGTCCTAAAAATCGCCAAAGACCAAGCCATCAGTGAAGCTGAAGTGCTACTAAAACGCGTAGGATTACTGGACAAAAAAGACGCTTACCCAGAAAACTTATCGGGTGGGCAACGCCAGCGTATCGCCATTGCTCGTGCGCTAGCGATGAAGCCGCAAGTGTTGTTATTTGATGAGCCAACCTCTGCGCTCGACCCAGAATTGGTTAATGAAGTATTAGCGGTGATGAAATCGCTTGCTGAAGAAGGTCGCACCATGCTGATTGTGACCCATGAAATGCGTTTTGCGCGCGATGTATCAAGCCAAGTGGTGTTCTTGCATGAGGGACGTATCGAAGAAATAGGCACACCCGAGCAGGTGTTTGACAATCCGCAATCAGCGCGGGTGAAAGACTTTATGGCAAGCCATCAAAAATAATCCAATCAGCCTATCAGCCGTCAATCGCCATGCGATTGGCGGTTTTGTAGTTTTAGGCATCAGAAAAAATTTATTTGATTTAATTGTTGCTGCATACGTTTTTCACTTGCAAAAATGTTAATTTATGTTAATTTTAACTAAATTGTAAACTCGCATTGATTTTAAATATTGAAATCGCTGAAAGCGAAACCTGATATTAAATCGCTTTTTATTCAAAAATTTCATTTGTAAGGAATATCCATGCAATCAACCTTGAATTCAATCTACTCAAAACTTGCTTTGGCAACGGTATGCGCAGTTAGCATGGGATTAACCGCCTGTCAAAAACCTGCTGAAAAAACAGAAGGTGCAGCCGCGAGCCAACCCGCTGCCAGTGCCAGCACAGGCAAAAAAATTCGTATTGCCACTGAAGGCGCGTACAAACCATTTAACTACACCAATGCCGATGGCACGTTAGGCGGTTATGACGTGGATGTTGCCAAAGCCGTGTGTGCCCAAGCGAAACTCGACTGCGAAATCGTAGCGCAAGATTGGGACGGTATTTTGCCAGGCTTGATGGCGAGAAAATACGACGCGGTGGCGGCGGGTATGTCAATTACCCCAGAGCGTTCAGCGCAAGTGGATTTCACCACGCCTTATTTTAAAAACACCATGGTTTGGGTCGCTGCCAAAGGTGGCAAATTCAACCCACAAGCGATTTCAGGGTTAAAAATTGGCGGTCAACGTTCAACCACTATGGCACAGTACCTTCAAGATAAACTGAGCAAAACCAACGAAATCAAATTGTATGACAACTATGACAACGCCTACATTGACCTAAAATCAGGTCGTATCGATTCAGTGCTGTCTGAAAAAGTAACCGCAAGCGAATGGCTAAAACAAAACAGCAACTACCAAATCGTAGGCAGTGAGATGGATAATGGTGACAACATCGCAATGGCCATTCGTAAAGGCGATCCACTAAAAGCAGAATTTGACAAAGCCTTAGATGCGCTACAAAGCAATGGCGAGTTGGCAAAATTACAAAAGCAACATTTTGGTAATTAATTGACGTTGTATTGAGCGATTTAAGATTTACACAATAGATGCGGGTGACCCTCAAATTTTGACAAAAAGGTGTTGTTATGAAACAGTTATCGGTTTTGGGTATATCGTCGTTAGCCATTTTGATGGGGGTAACTGCCTGTCAAAAACCTGCTGAAAAAGCGGCAGACACGGCAGCAGCAAGTAACGCTACCACAGCAGCAAGCGCAGATATGCCACAGATTCGTATCGCTACCGAATCAAGCTTTGTCCCCTTTAGTTATAAAGATGCCAATGGCAAATTAATCGGCTTTGAGATTGATTTGGCAGATGCGCTATGTGCTGAAGCCAAACTAAAATGTGAAGTGATTTCCCAAGATTGGGATGGACTGATTCCAGGACTACAAGCACAAAAATACAATGCCATCATGGCGGGGATGTCAGACACCGCAGAGCGTCGCCAAGTGGTGGCATTTAGCGACCCATACTTTACCAACAACCTCGTTGTCATTGGCAAAAAAGGGGTAGAAAAAGGCGCTGATGACCTAGCGGGCAAATCCGTGGGTGCGCAGCGTTCAACGACTGCCGCTGAGTACTTAGCCAAAAACTTCCCAAAAGCCACGCCAAAACTGTATGACACCCAAGATAATGCCTATCTTGACCTAGAATCGGGTCGCACAGATTTGATGATTTCTGACAGCGCCCCAGCTTTATCATGGTTAAAAACTGCCAAAGGTCAAGGCTTTGAAGTTAAAGGTCAACCGATCAATATTGATGACAAAATTGCCATTGCCCTTCGTCAAAATGATCCATTGATTGGCAAATTCAACACCGCACTGGCGGCGTTAAAAGCCAATGGTACTTACGATAAAATCAGCCAAAAATATTTTGCAGATTTACCGAAATAAGCCGTTAAATAACTGATTAAGCTGTTCGTTTTCTTACAACTCACAAGCAAAAATTGTCATGTGTTAGACGTTAAAAATTAGGAGTATCAGGTGAAAGCAAATATTTCATTATTGGGTAGTTTGGCATTGGCAGGTCTAGCGCTAGTGGGTTGTCAAAAACCTGCAGAAAAAACGGCGGCAACGACGGGTAGCGCAGCCGCTTCTACAACGGTGGGTAGCAGCACAGAGACATCAAGCAGTATGGCAGGCAAAACCATTCGCATCGCCACTGAAGGCACTTATAAACCCTTTAGTATCACCAAAGCGGATGGCAGTTTGACAGGTTTTGATGTGGATTTTATGCAAGCTTTATGTGCACAAATGAAAGCCAACTGTGAAATCAAGCCACAAGATTGGGATGGTTTATTGCCAGGCTTGATGGCAAAAAAATATGACGTGGTAATTGATGCGATGTCTATCACCCCAGAACGTCAGGCGCAAGTCGATTTTACCGACCCCTATTTTACCAATACGTTGGTGTTTTTGACCAAACAAGGTAGCCCAATCAATCCGGATGACCCTGCCCAAATTGACAGCCATAAAGTTGCGGCACAGCGTTCAACGCTATCAACCCAGTGGATGGAAAAAAATCACCCAAAAGCCCAGCTAAACCTGTATGAAGGGTTGGACAATGCGTTTATGGACTTGGCAGCAGGGCGCTCAGATATGATGATTTCGGATAAAGCCCCTGCCGCTTATTGGCTGACCACGCCAGAAGGTAAAGGCTTTGAAATCAAAGGTAAAGAGATTGATGTCAATGACAAAATGGGTATCCTCGTTCGTAAAGGTGACCCACTGCGTTTAGAATTTAACAAAGCGATTGCCACGTTGAAATCAAATGGCACGTATGACAAAATCTATAACCAATATTTTGGTAATGCAACCACCACAACGGCGGCAGCAAGCAGCGTGGCAGTTACGGTCTCTAGTACCACAACGACCACGACGACTGTGGCAAGTACCAGCAAATAACTTAACCAAACGCTTGGGTTCAGTCAAAAACTGGGTGAAAAGTCACTCAGTTTTTTGTTTTTTTTGATGGTTTTTGATAGGGCAATCACGTAAAATTGCACCCTGCAAAAAACAAAGCAAAAGGTTATATCCGTTATCACCTTTTGTGTATGCGATGGTAAAACTGCGTTTTAAGCATTTTTTGGGTAATAGGTCAGCAAACAGAGTTAACAAGACAGGGTATCAATATTGTGTTAGATCTACAAGGTTTTGGGCAGCTATTATTAAGTGGTGCTTGGGTCACCATCAAACTGGCACTGACTAGTTTGGTCATTGGGCTGATTTTGGGATTATTGGGCGCGACCGCTAAGATGTCAGGGTTTAAAGTGCTCAATGCCATCGCCACCGCTTACACCACCATTATCCGTGGTATTCCAGAACTGCTGTCAGTCATGTTTATTTACTTTGGCGGCTCGATGTTGATGGGGCTTATTCTATCGCAATTTGGCAATACGGGATATGTGGATGTCAGTCCGTTCTGGGCGGGGGTTACAGCGCTGTCCGTGGCATTTGGTGCGTATGCGACCGAAACTTTTCGTATGGCATTTCAAGAGATTCCAAAAGGTCAAGCTGAAGCAGCGCAAGCGATTGGCATGAAAAAATTTCAAATCCTTTGGCGAGTGACGTTGCCACAAGTGTGGCGTATTGCACTGCCAGGACTGGGTAATTTGTTTTTGGTACTGCTCAAAGATACCGCGTTGGTTTCTGTGGTCGGGCTTGAAGATATCATGCGCCACGCCAAAACGGCAGCGACTTCCACGCAAAGCCCGTTTACTTTTTATATGGCAGCAGCATTGTTGTACTTGAGTCTGACCGTCATCATCACCGGTGTGATTATGTGGTTAGAATGGGTCAATAACCCAGCAGAGCGTTATGCAAAACGCCTACAAAAAATTGGCATGGCAAAATAGGGGATTCATCAATGAACTGGAATTGGCAAATTATTATTGATAGTATCCCAAAACTGTTGCAAGGCAGTATTATCACCATTGAGCTTGTGGTGTTGTCGGGTTTATTGGGGTTTATATTGGCAGTGCCGCTAGCCTTGGCTAGGCTATCAAAAAAACCTTGGGTACAGGCATTGCCGTTTGCGTATATTTTCTTTTTTCGGGGTACGCCGCTACTGGTGCAAATCTTTTTGATTTATTATGGATTGTCACAATTTAAATGGGTGACGGAGTCCGTGCTGTGGAAATCGGGTGTGTTAGCGAGCCCATTTTGGTGCGCTATCATCGCTTTTACCCTCAATACCGCAGCTTATATTGCCGAAATCATCCGCGGTGCTATCAAGTCAATACCCAAAGGCGAGAATGAAGCTGCCGACGCCATCGGCATGTCATATAGCCAAAAATTGCGCCGAATTATTTTTCCTCGCGCCTTTGGAATCATGCTGCCTGCGTATGGCAATGAAGTGATTTTTATGCTCAAAGGCAGTGCGCTGGCATCGACCATCACTTTGATGGATATCACCGGTGTGGCAACGACGATTATGTCAAAAACTTATACTGTTTTTGAATTGTTCTTTGCCTCAGGTATCATTTATTTGTTATTGTCTTGGCTATTGATTGGGATGTTTCGATTGGCTGAAAAACGCATCAATCGTCATCTGTCTTATCAGCCCATCAGTAATGGGGGCGTCACTGCCTAAGCTAGGCTAAGCTAGACAAAGAGTTTGGATATATTGGAGGCGTGCCAATGAAACAAGCAGTTATGATATCAAGTTTGCTGATAGGTGGGGTGTTACTCTCGGCTTGTCAACCTGCCAGTGATAACAAGCCACAGCAAAACAGCACAGCAAGTGCCACAGTAGCTAGTATTCAGAGTCCACATCACGTTGCCAGTGTAGCTGCTGCCAGTACCGTATCCCCCCAAGCCGCCCAAAACGGTGCGCCCAAACAAATCAACTGGGCATTGGTGGATTCGGGCGTTAAGCCAGTCGATAAGGCTAGCTTTAAATATCCCTTTGCGCTCGATAGTGAGCCTGTCAAAGCCTATGCCGAGATGTATCATGTGGATAATGAAACCTCCCGCTACAACTTAACGGTGGGTATGGCAGTCAATGAAGTCTTATCCAAAGTGCTCGACCAGCTGGGGACTGCCTATGTGTCACATGAACTCACAGCCGGCAAGAACAGCGCGTTTGTCATCCATACCACCCAGCAAATTGCCCCGAGTCAATACACTTACGTCTTTGCCGAGCCCTTTGCCAAAGGGTTAACCATTCCTGTCAAAATTATCAATGATGGCAAAAAATAACTAACTTGCCATCGGTATATTGACGTTTATTTATCGTTTAAGGAAATACCATGCGTGTGCTAGGACTGGAAACATCCTGCGATGAAACGGGATTAGCCATTTTTGATAGTGACCAACGTCACCAACCCAATCAAGGTTTGGTCGGGCAAGTGCTATATAGTCAAATCGCGCTACATGCGACATATGGTGGGGTAGTCCCTGAACTTGCAAGCCGCGATCACATCCGTAAATTAGTGCCCTTGTTGCAGCAACTGCTTGATGACTGCCAACTCAAAAAAACCGATATCGATGCCATTGCCTTTACCAAAGGTCCTGGACTGGTGGGCGCGTTGATGACAGGGGCATTGTTTGGGCGCAGTTTGGCGATGGCGCTTGATATTCCTGCGATTGGTGTACATCACATGGAAGGACATTTACTCGCGCCGCTATTAGGCGCCAATCCGCCCGATTTTCCGTTTGTCGCGTTGCTCGTGTCGGGTGGACATACTATGTTAGTGGCGGTCAAAGGCATCGGGCAATATGAAATATTAGGTGAATCTATTGACGATGCCGCAGGTGAGTGCTTTGATAAAGCCGCTAAAATGCTAGAGTTACCTTATCCTGGTGGACCTAATATTGCCCGCTTGGCGCAAACAGGCAATCCATTAGCCTATGAATTACCGCGCCCGATGCTCGGCAAAGGATTGGATTTTTCTTTTAGTGGTATGAAAACCGCCGTGCATAATTTGATTAAAGACCATCCAACCGATAGCCATAATCCTGAGCATGCCCAGACGCGCGCCGATATTGCGGCAAGTTTTCAATATGCGATGGTCGATACGTTGGTGAAAAAATGCGTTAAAGCCTTGCAGCAAACAGGCATGAGACGCTTAGTAATCGCAGGCGGGGTGAGTGCCAATCAACAACTACGAGAATCGCTAGCTGAGGCATTAGCCAAAATCAACGCCACCGTGCATTATGCACCGCCTGCCCTGTGTACTGACAATGGCGCCATGATTGCCTTCGCCGGGTGGCAGCGCTTGAACGCCGGCCAACACGATGAGCTAGCGGTTAGCTGCTTGCCGCGTTGGGACATGACAATGCTGCCTGCTGTCAATCCAGCTAACCCATAACCATCTACAAGGACTTGAAGATGGCATGGCTATGGATAGGACTGGGGGCGGGATTTGGGGCAATACTGCGCTGGTGGTTAGCCAGAATCAATAGCGTACATCCTTGGCTGCCCTATGGCACACTATTTGCCAATGTACTAGGTGGGCTGTTGATGGGCTTTGCCTTGATACTCACCCAAAAGATGCACCCAAACTTACGACTGTTTATCACCACAGGGTTTTTGGGGGGACTAACAACCTTTAGTACGTTTAGTGCCGAAGTGTTTACTTTGTTGAATACCGGCAAGGTAGTGCAAGGTTTAGCCTTGATTGGCATCCATGTGCTTTTAACTTTGGTTGCGACTGCCATTGGTTTTTATAGTCTTAAGCTACTAAGTTAAGAGTTAAGAAGTTGTTAAGTTAAGAAGCTGTTAAGTTGAGAAGCAGTTAAATGGTTAATCGCTTCTTTCCCATGCACCGCTAAAAGTCGCAAAGCTTTTCAAGGCTTTGGCAATCAATAAGCGAGTTAAATGCACTTATCTAGTCTACTTATAACGTGCGCAATCGGTCAGTCATCAAATTGTCATGATACTGTCACATTTCTTTGTAATCATATACACAATTTTTATACAAACCGAATTATGATTATTATCATGACAGTTAAATCGGTCAGCTGTGAGCTATATCAGCTTTGAGCTATCCTAGTGAAAATAACCAAAAAAGTTAAATCGTACCGTTGGTGACAGTTATTTCATTCAGGCAGTTTCATTGTAAACTCAAAAAATGTTTTTAGGAGCTATCCATGCGTTATTCATTATTAAGTGTTGTCGTAGCATCGACCTTAGCATTAACCGCTTGTGGCAACAAGCAAGCAGACAATAAAGCAGCGGGTGCCTCAGCGACGTCAAGCACTGCGACTACAGGCGCGGCAGGTAGCGACAAAAACGCCGTATTTACCATCACAGGTGCAGGCGCCTCTTTCCCACAACCTATCTATGCTAAATGGGCAGGTGAGTTCAAAAACGCCACTGGCGGTCAAGTGAACTACCAATCAATCGGTTCATCAGGTGGTATCAAACAAATCCAAGCCAATACCGTTGACTTTGGTGCGTCGGATGCGCCTTTAAGCAAAGAAGAGTTGGATAAAAGCGGTTTAATCCAGTTCCCAACCGTTATCGGGGGTGTTGTACCAGTTGTTAATATCGATGGTGTTGCACCCGGTCAATTAAAACTAGATGGTGCCACCCTTGCCAATATCTACTTGGGTAAAATCACTAAATGGAATGACCCAGCGATTACCGCATTAAACGCAGGCGTGACACTACCAGATGCGCCAATCACCACGATTTTCCGTTCTGACGGTTCAGGTACAACCTTTAACTTTGCAAGCTACTTAGCCGCTGTATCACCAGAATGGAAAGCAGGTCCAGGTGTAGACAAATCCATTAAATGGCCAACCGCTGCCACAGGTGCAGGTGGTAAAGGTAACGAAGGCGTGGCAAGTAACGTCGCTCGTGCCAAAAACTCAATCGGTTATGTTGAGTACGCTTACGCAAAACAAAACAAAATGGCTTACACTCAGTTGAAAAACGCAGCAGGCAACTTTGTACAACCATCGGCTGAAAGCTTTGCCGCTGCAGGTAATGCAGACTGGAAAGGTACACCAGGCTTTAACATCGTATTGACTAACCAAGCAGACCCAAATGCCTGGCCAATCTCTGCGGCAACATTCATCTTAGTCCATACTAAACCAACCAACCCAGAAAACGTCAAAAATACCCTTAAATTCTTTGATTGGGCGTATTCAAGCGGTGATGAACTAGCAAAATCACTGGACTTTGTACCGTTCTCAGCAGAAAGCAAAGCTATCTTCCGTGAAGAGTGGAAGAAAGTTGTAGGGGCTGATGGTAAGCCACTATTTAGCTCAGAGGCTGCCACAGCAACTGCGTCAGCGGCAAAATAATCTCATGATGATGGTTAACAGTTAACAGGGTTAGGCATGTCAAACGATACGTAGAGCAATAAACAAGTTAATGCTCTACGTTTTTTTTTAAATTTATAGAATTAGTAAACTAAAATTATTTTTTTGATGGCTGGGTTCTTATGTCAGATTTACACGCAAAACTCGCAAAGCAAAAACAATTAGACTGGTTGTTTGTCAACGCGACTCGTCTTTTTGCGTTTATCGTGCTGTTGTTGTTAGGTGGTATCTTAATCTCACTATTTCTTGGCGCATTGCCAAGTATGAAAGCGTTTGGCATTAACTTTTATACCAGTAAAGACTGGGATACAGGGATGGATGTATACGGCGCACTCGCACCAATCTATGGTACGCTAGTGACTTCTGTCATTGCTATTTTGATTGCGGTGCCTGTCAGTTTTGGTATTGCTATGTTTTTGACAGAGCTTTGCCCAAATTTTTTAAAACGTCCTTTGGGTATTGCCATTGAGTTATTAGCGGGTATCCCTTCAATTATCTATGGTATGTGGGGATTTTTCGTATTTGCACCTTGGTTTTCAGAACATATCCAGCCCTGGCTGATTGACCATTTGGGGGATGTGCCTTACGTGGGTCGTTTATTCCAAGGTGCGCCGATGGGTATTGGTCTGTTCACCGCAAGTTTGATTTTGGCCGTCATGATTATCCCGTTTATTGCATCGGTCATGCGTGACGTTTTCTCCATTACCCCAAAGATGCTTAAAGAATCTGCCTATGGTTTGGGTTCAACCACTTGGGAAGTGATGCGATACGTGGTGTTGCCTTATACCAAAGCTGGTGTGATGGGTGGTATCATTTTGGGATTGGGTCGCGCATTGGGTGAAACGATGGCAGTCACCTTTGTTATTGGTAACGCTTATAACGTCAGTCCAAGTTTGTTCCAGTCAGGGGTGTCAATCACTTCGGCATTGGCAAATGAGTTTGCAGAGTCTGAAGGCTTGCACCAATCATCGCTATTACACTTAGGTTTCTTACTATTTATCATTACCTTTATTGTACTGGTGATTTCAAAATTGATGCTCAGTCGTATGGATAAAAATGCGGGTACGAAATAAGGACGCTGGGGAATACTATGACTACTACCAACATGAATCGTAATAACGCCATTTACAAACGCCGCCGTCTAAGCAATGCTTTAGGACTGGTATTTGCCGGTTTGTCCATTGTATTTGGCTTGACCTTCTTAGGCTTAATTTTATTTAAATTGTTTTTATCAGGCTCGCATGCGTTATTGACCATGCCCATTTTTACTCAAGACACCCCATCACCAAACGAAATCGGCGGTCTGCGTAATGCGATTATCGGCTCAATCATGGTGACAGGATTAGGGCTTGTAGTCGGCACACCGATTGGTGTCATGGCAGGTATTTATCTTGCTGAATTTGCCGAAAACAGCTGGCTTGGTAAAGTCACCCGTTTTATGAACGACATTTTGCTATCCGCACCCTCGATTGTGATTGGTCTATTTATTTTTGCGCTCATGGTACAAGGTCGTAACTTCTCAGGTTGGGCAGGTGCAATGGCTTTAGCGCTATTGGTTATTCCTGTGGTGGTACGTACCACCGAAAATATGCTTCGTCTAATTCCCAATACATTGCGTGAAGCGGCTTATGCGTTAGGGACGCCAAAATGGAAACTGGTAACATCCGTTACTTTACGTGCTGCCAAAACTGGGGTGTTAACAGGTATCTTACTGGCATTTGCGCGTATCTCGGGTGAGACCGCGCCATTACTATTTACCGCGCTCAATAACCAATTCTTTAGTACCGATATGGGTCAGCCCATTGCCAACTTACCAAACGTGATTTATCAATACGCCAGCCAACCATACCCTATTTCAAACCAATTGGCTTGGGCAGGTGCGTTACTCATCACCTTGGCAGTATTAACATTGAATATTTTGGCACGTGCGCTCAGTGGTAAAGAGCAATCATCACATTGATGATCAATAGAAGATTAAAACTATTTGCTAGTATCAAACAAAATTTATTAAGGTATTCATCATGACCGCAAAAATGCAAATTCGTAATCTACAGTTTTATTACGGTAAATTTTTAGCCCTTAAAAATATCAACATCGATATCGCTGACAAGAAAGTTACTGCGTTTATTGGACCCTCAGGTTGTGGTAAATCAACTCTGCTACGTACCTTTAACCGTATGTATGACCTATATCCCGGCATGAGTGCCACGGGGGAAATCAACCTAGATGGACAAAACATCTTGGATAAATCGGTGGACGTCAACTTGCTGCGTGCTCGCGTGGGTATGGTATTCCAAAAACCAACGCCATTTCCGATGTCAATTTATGACAACGTGGCATTTGGTGTGCGTCTGTACGAAAGCTTAAGCCGCGCTGAACTAGACGAGCGCGTAGAATGGGCGCTCAAAAAATCGGCACTATGGAATGAAGTCAAAGATAAACTTAAAGCATCGGGTCTGTCATTGTCGGGTGGTCAGCAGCAGCGTCTGTGTATCGCCCGCGGTGTGGCAACCCGTCCTGAAGTATTGCTACTAGATGAACCCACCTCGGCACTTGACCCTATCTCAACCGGCTCAATTGAAGATTTGATTTCAGACCTAAAAAATGATTACACCATCGCCATCGTCACCCACAACATGCAGCAAGCGGCACGGGTATCTGACTATACCGCGTTTATGTACTTGGGCGAAATGATGGAAATGGGGGATACCGATAAAATGTTCACCAACCCAGACCGTAAAGAAACTGAAGAATACATCACCGGTAAATTCGGCTAGGCTATTTTGTTATTAGGCGATCTGCGCGTCATTTAATCAATCACAATACCTCGCTACCTCGCTGGTGCGGGGTATTTTTTTGCTTAAACTTCTAAGCTCAATCAGAGCAAAATAAATATTGATAACGATTCTCATTTACCCTATAATTCGCCAATTGTCATTATTTTTTTATTTTTTATCACTTTTTACTTTTAAGGATGTTTTATGTTGAGCCGTACTTTTACCTTATCAATATTACCTCTAGCGATATCTGCATTACTATTGACGGCTTGCCAAAAAACCGAACAAAAAACCGACGTAGCACCTGCTGCAAGTGCAACGACTAACGCTTCTGCAGTCACAGCGTCGGCGCAGAGCTCAGTTGATTTGAGTAAAGAAACGGCGGAATACAAAGCTTGGGTACAAACCCAAATTGATAGCTTGCTCGCCGATACCCAAAAATTTGTCGCACTGCTCGAAGCGGGTAAATTAGAAGAGGCGAAGGCGTTATACCCAAAAGTACGCATGTATTATGAGCGCTCAGAGCCGATTGCTGAAAGTTTTGGCGACCTTGACCCGCGTATCGACAACCGTGAAGCCGACCTTGAGCCCAATGAAGTATGGACAGGGTTCCATGCGATTGAAAAAATCTTGTGGACACAAAATACCACCAAAGGCACTGAAAAACTGGGTAAACAACTGATTGCAGATGTCAAAGAATTGCACGCCAAAATTCCAACGGCAGAGGTCACAGGCGACTTGATGGTACAAGGTTCAGTAGATTTGCTCAATGAAGTATCAACAAGCAAAATCACCGGCGAAGAAGAAATTTTCTCGCACACAGACTTGTATGATTTTAAAGCCAATATTGAAGGCGCAGAGAAAATATTTGCCATTTTAAAACCAAAAATCCAAGCCAAAAACCCGGCGTTAGTCACGGAGCTTGAGCAAAAATTTGACGCAGTCAACCAACTACTTGCCAAACACCAAGTCGGGCAACAAGACTATAAATCTTACAAAGAGCTAACCCCTGCAGATACCAAAGCGCTAGCCGAAGCAGTGAATAAACTCGGTGAACCCTTAGCGCAGATGGGCATTGTATTGCAATAAGTGAAAGGTGAAGCAAAAAATTGCTTCACTTTACGGTTTTAGGGTGGAATAAAAAGGTCAGTAGCAAGTTAGGGGCAGTATGAAACATAGTGAATTAGATAAGCAAGCGCAAGAAACAGGGGTGGGATTAAAAACGTCAAATCGTCGCAGTTTTTTACGCCAATTTGGTGCGCTCAGTGTCGCAGGCGCAGGTTTAGCCGTGTCGGCCTGTCAGCAAAAACCAAGCGAAAACTTACCTAACTTGCAAGCTTTGGATAGTAATCAGTCCAAAGATAGCGATAAAAACGAAAATCCTAAACATGCTGGTAGTGATGCCAATACTACCAAAAATAGTTTTGCGGATGTCAAATATGATTTTTATGGCGAACACCAAGCAGGCATTACCACGCCGTCACAGCGTAATATTTATTTTTTGGTGATGGATTTACATACCGATAAGCTTGATGATGTCAAACAGATGTTCAAAGACTGGACAACCTATGCGGCCAATTTGACGCAAGGTAAAAACATCAAAGCGTACGAAAAAAACCCGTTTGTGCCCCCAACCGACACAGGCGAAGCAGACAGTATGGGCGCGTACGGATTGACGTTGACCTTTGGGATTAGCCCAAGTTTTCTAAAAAAAATGGGACTTACCCATAAGCAGCACAAAGAATTCCAAGACTTGCCCAAGTTCCCGCGCGATCAATTACGAGAAAATTTGACGGGGGGTGATATCTGTATTCAAGCCTGCGCCGAAGATGCCCAAGTGGCGTTCCACGCGGTACGGCAACTGGTTCGCCAAGCGCGTTCTAATATTACCATGCGTTGGAGTCAGTCAGGTTTTGTTGGGTTTGATACCGGTGACCATACGCCCCGTAATTTATTCGGTTTTAAAGACGGCACTGCCAACCAAAGCACCATCAAAGCTGCGGACAAAAACTTATGGGCGGACGCGCCTGATTGGATGAAAGGCGGCACTTATTTGGTCACCCGCGTCATTCAGATGCATCTTGAAACTTGGGATCGCACCTCGCTTAAAGGTCAAGAAGATACCTTTGGTCGACATCGTGATAGCGGCGCGGCGATTGGACAAAAAGGCGAATTTGACACCTTTGATGTGCACGCCAAAGACGCGCAGGGTAAAGCAGTGATACCTGAAATTTCCCACATGGGACTGGCAAAAAGCACAGGCGTGGAGATGCTACGCCGTTCGTATTCTTACAGTAGCGGCATTAACCCAGCCACGGGGCAGTTTGATTCAGGGCTGCTGTTTATTTCATTTCAGAAATCGCCCGAGCAATTTACCATCATCCAAAATGCCCTAGGTCGTCTTGATAAAATGAATGAATACACCACCCACATTGGCAGTGGCTTATTTGCTTGCTTCGGTGGTATTCCGCAGGGTGGCTATATTGGACAAGCATTATTTGAAGCTTAAGGTTCAAATGCAACATCCATCACTTAAAATAGACGGTTCAAAACACACGCTTAAAAATAGACGGTTAAAAAGTTACTCATGATAAACATCACCCAAAAAACCTTGCTAAGTTTTGGTCTAGCAAGTTCGCTGCTCATCACCAGTCAAGGCTTACAAGCCCAGCAAACAACGCCT
This sequence comes from Moraxella sp. CTOTU47616, assembly GCF_032017465.1. NCBI lineage: Bacteria > Pseudomonadati > Pseudomonadota > Gammaproteobacteria > Moraxellales > Moraxellaceae > Moraxella > Moraxella sp. CTOTU47616. The sequence goes on along the minus strand of NZ_DALZPU010000003.1, from coordinate 23,189 downwards.
GCAAGCGCCCAGATAGCGACGCAAGCCAGTCAATCAGCCAGCAAAAAGCTGAATTTAAGCCCTATTTTTATCAAGCTATCAGACGCGATGGCAGCGATTAAAGTCAATGATACCCCGAAAGCCAAGGACACCCTTGTGCAAATTCAAACAGCCTTTGATGCCATAGATGCAACGGCAAAAAATTCCACGCTTGGGCAACAGACAAGCCAAGCGATTGAGCAAGCCATCAGCAACCCCACAGAAGTCAATTTATCCGCCGTGTCAAATGCATTATATGCCTTTGAAAAAGAACAAAATCCTGTAGATTACAGCGGTAAGCGAAAAGAGTTTGCCAAAAAAATGGTACCGGCGTATGACAATCTTAATCAAGTCATACAACATGCAGCAGCGACAGATGTCGAAGCGTTACGGGGGGCTTACAACCAGTTTAATGCAGTTTGGCTAGGTAATGAGCGGGTCGTGCGCAATACCAGTATGGGGCACTACGGCAAAATCGAAACATCCATGGCGCTGATGCGAGTGGCGATTGAAACCCAACCCATCAATATGGCGCAAATCAAAACCCAATCTGCTGCGCTAAAAGATGCCATCGACAGTTATAACAAGGGTGACGTAGCTGCTGTACAAACCACACAAACCGTCACTCTAGCAGATAGTATCCAGCTACTGCGCGATGGTTTACAGGCGTTTAAAACAAACGACGCAGCAACTGGTCAAGCCAAGTTAGGCGAGTTTATTAGTATATGGCCAACGGTCGAAGGCGATGTCAGCACCCGTAACCCCAGTTTATATAATCGGGTGGAAAGTCAAATTCCGCTAGCCATGGCGAAGGGTCAAGACCCTAAACAGCAGCAAACACTGCAATCGATTATCAATGAATTGGCGGCAATCAATCCAACAGCCCAATATACCGCGGTTGACTCAATGCTGATTCTGCTTCGAGAAGGGTTGGAAGCCTTATTGATTGTCATCTCGCTGTTATCGGCTTTAACCGCTGCCAAACAAGTCAAAGCCAAAAAATGGGTGTATGCTGGTGTCGCTATTGGCTTACTTGCCAGTATCGTAGGCGCGATGGCATTACAGCTATTATTCCCTGCGGTGACTTCTGCCGCCAATCGTGAGATGTTTGAAGGGGTGATAGGCATCGTTGCGGTCATTATGATGATCGGCATTGGGGCGTGGCTGCATAGCAAATCATCCGTCCAATCATGGAACGCTTATATCAAGCGTCATATGGGACAAGCCATGACGGCAGGTAGCTTTGTGTCGTTATTTGGATTGAGCTTTTTATCCGTGTTTCGAGAAGGCGCAGAGACCATATTGTTCTATGTCGGTATATTACCCAATATCAGCATGAGTAATTTTTTAACCGGGATTGGTTTGGCGCTTGTAGCACTGGCAGCAGTAGCTTGGGTGATGCTAAGAACCTCGGTTAAATTACCGATTCCACAGTTGTTTAAAGTCTTAACTTGGGTGATTTACCTATTGGGCTTTAAGATTTTAGGTGTCAGTCTACACGCGCTGCAATTGACAGGGTATCTACCAATGACCGCCATGAGCCGCTTGCCCGCCATTGAATCGTTGGGATTTTACCCGACGCTACAGACATTTTTGGCACAAATCGGCTATGTTATTATTGTAATCGCCATCAATCTTTGGATGAAAAACCATCAACGTCAGCAAACGGCTGCATTGGCATAACCTTTAATCAAAGATAATTAACGCCATAAAAAAATGGGTAAAACTTGTTTACCCATTTGGTTGTAGCGCTTAGTTTATAACGCATAGCTTGTATAGCCATAGTTTATATAATAGTGTAGCCTAAACTAGGCTATAGACTACACTACGCCGTTTTTTCCATACGCTCGCGCTGCGATTGACCTTGCCATAAGCCTTCTAGGTCATAAAACGTGCGGGCTTGTGGCATCATCACATGCACCACCACAGCGCCCAAATCAATCAAGGTCCAATCACTGGTGCCTTGACCTTCCACACCAATCGGATTAAATCCTGCTTGCTTCGCTTTCATCGCGACATGGTCGGCAACCGCTTTAAGGTGGCGGGTAGATGTCCCTTCGGCAATCACGATACGCTCCATGACTTCAGTCATATCAGCAACATCGAGTACGGTAATGTTTTTGGCTTTTAGATCATCCAAGGCATCTTGAACGATGTCAAGGCAAGTGGTTAACTGTTGGTGGGCAGGGTGTTGATTGACTAAACTAGCAAATTGGGTATCGGTCATAAATGCGTGGGTTCCATGGATTGGGTCATAATGATTAGGTTATAAGAGTAGCTTAAAATAGGATCATGACAATCCTAAAAAAAGTGCGCTATTTTAACAAAAATCTAACACACAGGTTATCAAAAAATGTAAATCAATATCAGGCTACATGTGGGGCATATAACTGATGCTCAACAATATACCGATAAACTTGACTCGGTAAACTTAGCCGCGCTTGCTGTCGTTGCTCAGCTTCTGTGCTGTATATCCAAGCCCTGATATCACGACTGGCAATATCAGGCACGACAAACTTATCAATATAGATATGGGTAGTGGTTTGATTTATCAAGTCTTTTGGCGAATGAATGATAAAAGGCACTAGCCGATTATCAATATTTATACTAGGGGGTTTATCCGTATTGGCTAAAGCATTTTGATTTAAATTTTGTTTCAAATTCTGGCTTAAAGTGTGGTTTAAACTGGGGCTAAGACTGCCCAAGGCAGGACGGGGTAGCACCCATAGATTGGTCAGCGAAAGCAGCTCAAAGCCGCGATACCATTTATCAAGTTGTTCAACACTGTCTTGTCCGAGGACAAAAATCAGTAGGTCATTAGGGTAACGCTGTTTAAATTCACTCAAGGTATGAAAGCTATACACAGGTGGCTGACACTGCAGCTCAGTCTCATCAATCGACAAAAAAGCCATATCGTCAATCGCAAGTGCAAGCATCTCAAGGCGCTGCTGGTTGGAAGTTGGCTTGGTTTTTAAGGGTGAACCCGCCGTGGGCAGTAATTTGGCGATGATATCAACGTTGGGGAAAGCGCGCATGAGCTCATGGTACACATGCGTAATCATCTGTAAATGCGCCAAATGTACCGGATCAAATGAGCCACCCAACCAGACACGAATACAGCGAGGCATTGTCATAACCACAAGCCCAACACAAGTTTAGGGCAAAGAAAACTAAAATCCTTCATCATCACTACAGCATCTTACGGTTGGTTTGGCGGTTCATCGGTTGGTACATTGCGCACAAAAATTACTTTATGCTGATTGTCATTGGGGTAGCGCTCTTGTACCTCAAAATAGCGCGGATAGGCACGTAGAAAATCACTGAATTTGTTAAAGTTAAACAAGCGCGCATCAAAATCGGGCTCGACTTTTAGCAGATAGTTTTTGACAGGTGCGATATTTGCCCAGCCTTGGTCATCCGCCATACTTGAGATGGCAAGCTTGACCAAAGTGATGGCGACATCCACAGGCTTCATCTGATTACCTTTAGTGGAGAACAGCATATCAGCAGAGTCATAAAAATCTACCGTCGAAGGGGTTTGGTTTTCTTCAAAAAACTCAAGATAAGTAAAACGGTCACAGGCTTGCACAAAAGGCTTGGGCGTGGTGCTACGACCAAAACCATACACCAATAACCCTTGCTCACGAATACGCTGGGCAAGTCGGGTAAAGTCGCTGTCAGACGACACCAAACAAAACCCATCAAAACGCTCGGTATACAACAAATCCATCGCATCAATGATTAAGCTTGCATCGGTAGCATTTTTACCCGTGGTGTAGCTAAATTGCTGGATCGGCTGAATAGAGTAGCTCAGTAACACATTTTTCCAGCTGTTTAATTGTGGGCGCGTCCAATCACCATACGCGCGTCGAACGCTACTAATCCCGAGCGTGGCAATTTCAGACAACAGCGCATCAAGATGATTGACTGACGCATTGTCAGCATCAATCAATACGGCAAGTCGGGCGTCAACGCTCGTTGAATAGTTCTGCGAATGTGCCATGTTGGTCACCCAGCGATAAAGTTAGATGTGGTTGAGCGACATTTTACCATAAAGCAATTTTTGGGCATAACAGATTGTGGCGCACTAGCCTAGTGGTGGGAAAATAGCCTATTCAGCGAAAAATAGGCGAGTGGTTGCACAGTAGCCTTGCATTGCATTTAAGCTGATATCCTGTGTGACAGGCAATTGTGACAGACAACAAAAAGGTGAGTGTCAAACTCACCTTTTTTTAAATATAAACGCTTAAAACTCACCGCTATCGGCTTGAACGGCTGTGAGCGCAATGGTATAGACAATATCTTCAACTAAGGCGCCACGCGACAAGTCATTCACAGGCTTGTTGAGACCTTGGAGCATAGGACCGACGCTCACCACGTTGGCAGAGCGCTGCACCGCTTTATAGGTGGTATTGCCAGTGTTCAAATCTGGGAAGATAAACACATTGGCTTGACCTGCCACCAGCGAATTTGGCGCTTTTGATTTTGCCACGCTTGCGACACTGGCAGCGTCATATTGTAACGGACCATCAATGAGCAAATCAGGCGCTTTGGCTTTGGCGATTTCGGTGGCTTGACGCACTTTATCCACGTCTGCGCCTTCACCTGATGACCCTGTCGAGTAACTAATCATGGCAACTTTGGGTTCGATACCAAACGCTTTGGCAGATTGGGCGGATTGTAGGGCGATTTCAGCCAACTGTTCTGCGGTAGGGTCTGGGTTGATGGCACAGTCACCATACACCACCACTTGCTCAGGCAGTAGCATAAAGAAAATAGACGAAACCAGTGAATACTGCGGCGCTGTTTTAATTAACTGAAACGCCGGGCGGACAGTATTGGCGGTGGTATGTACGGCGCCAGATACCAGACCATCGACTTCACCCAAGTGCAGCATCATGGTACCCAGTACGACGGTGTCTTTGAGCTGCTCACGGGCTTGTAGTTCATCGAGTTTGCCTTTACGGCGCTCAACCATAGGCTTGACGTACTTGTCAATCAAGCTTTCTGGGTCAAGAATCTGCAGGCCTTCAGGTAGGGTGAGCCCCAAGTTCTTGGCAACCTCTTCGACTTCACTGCGTTTGGCAAGTAAGATACAATGGGCAATACCACGAGTCTGACAGATGACCGCCGCTTCAACCGTACGTGGCTCATTGCCCTCAGGCAATACGATGGTTTTTTTGGCGGCTTGGGCTTTTTTGACCAAGGTATGACGAAAAGCCGAAGGCGAGAGTTTGCGGTTGTTGTTGCCTTGACTAAAAGTGGTTTTGATCCAGTCCAAATCCAAATGCGCGGCGACAAAATCGGTGACTTCACTGGCGCGAGTGGTATCATCTGCGGGGATTTCATGGCTGATGTGGTTAAGTTTGGTAACAGTATCAAAGCTGTCAGTGTCAACCAGCATCACAGGAATCCCTGTTTTTAGAGCGGGGCGACACAGATTGATAATTTTTTGGTTCGGCACGATACCGCCTGTCAGAATAAGACCTGCTAGCGGTACACCATTCATGGTGCTAAGCGCAGTCGCCAAAATCAAATCGTCTCGGTCGCCTGCCGTCACCAGTAAGTTACCACGGGTGAAAGAATCTTCAATATTGGCAACGGTACGCGCAACCAGTAAAGTATTGAGCACACGGCGGTTTTTGGCGTCGCCTTCATTGAGCCATTTGGCATCAAGCTCACGAGCCACGTCCCAGGTACGGGGCACACTTAAGGTATTGCTAAAAGGCACTACGCCAATCAAGCGAAATTTATCGGAGTCAAAATAAGGCGAGTGGGATTTAATCGCCTGTAACTGCTCCGCTGCCAAATCAACTTTGGCTTTACCAGGCGCGACGGGTGCTTCATCATAGTGGTTGTCCACGTTTTTGACGCGCATCAAAATCGTGCCTAACGTACGCTCGCTTGCCATACCGCCAAAATCACGGGCAAAAATATCTAGCTTGTCTACCAAACTATCAGGGTTTGCAATATCACCACTACTGACCAAGATAACTTTGGCATCTAGCGCATTGACGATGGCTAAATTCACCAATTCTGCATAACTTGAATCATTGTCAGCAGCCAGACCCTCACAGACGATAACGTCATATTGCTCAGCCAATGCTTGGTGTTTGGCAACCACTTCTTCCATCAAGTCATCTAACTGACCATCCCCAATCACGCGCTCTAAGCGGCTGCGGTCAATGGAGGGTGGCGGGTTTAAGTTAAAGGCATGTTTTGCAAGCACACTTGAGCTGTCATCACTCTCATGATTGGCAGTGATATTTTGGCTAAAGGGTTTTAAAAATCCGGCTTTTAGCCCGATATAATCAAGTGCACGGATAAAACCCAAACAAGCTGAGGTCAAGCCAATGCCGCTACTGGTAGGCACAAATAAAATAGTTTGCATGATAGTTCCTATTTGTTATTTTATTCAAACTAAAAACCCTGATGGGTCATCAGGGTGAGAGGGTTTATAAACCTAAGACTTCTTTGGTTTCTTTGGCGATTTGGTATTCTTCATCGGTCGGAATCACCCACAATTGCAGTAGGCTGTCGGCTTGGTGGAAGCTACCTTCTACGCCGCGAGAGAGTTCAGCATTTTTTTCAAGATTCGCTTTGATGCCAAAATGCGGCAAGTTTTGTAAGATTTTTTGGCGAATTGAGGCGCTGTTTTCACCGATACCACCGGTAAATACCAAGCCAGTAAAAGTCGGTAATGCACAGCTGAGTGAAGCGATATAACGGGCTGCTTTATAACAGAAAATTTCGATGGCAAGTTTGGCATCTTCGTTGCCTTCATTGGCGGCTTGCTCCACCGTGCGCATGTCGCTTGAGATACCTGAAATGCCCAACAACCCGCTTTGTTTATTTAAAATTGTATCAATTTGGTCAAGGCTATAGCCCAAAATACGGTGTAAGTGAATATGCAAACTTGGGTCAACATCACCACTGCGCGTACCCATGACCACGCCTTCTAGCGGGGTCAGACCCATGCTGGTGTCCAAGCTTTTGCCATCATACACGGCGGTTAACGAGCAACCATTACCTAAATGCACCGTAATCCAACCATTGGCTTGGTGATGAGGGGCTAGGCTATCAGCGCGGTGGCTAACATAGGCGTGCGAGCTACCATGAAAACCATAGCGACGGATATAATGCTCATTGTACAAATCTTTTGGAATGGCATAGCGGTAGGCTTTGGCGGGCATGGTTTGGTGAAAGGCGGTATCAAACACGACCACTTGCGGCAAATCTGGGTAGATTTTTTCCACCGCCTCAATACCTAAGGCATGGGCAGGGTTGTGCAGGGGCGCCAATACTTTTAGCCGTTTGACTTCCGCCAAGACATGGTCGTTGACTTTTTCGGCATGAGAAAACTCACGTCCGCCATGCACCACACGGTGACCCACGGCAACGGGTTTGTAAGCGGCTAATAAACCTAATATTTTTTGCAGCGCCCATTGGTGATTAGCGCCTGCCAAAGAGATTTCGACTTTTTCCCCATTGAGGTCGGTGTGTTTGATACGTGCCGTATCTAAGCCCAAGTTTTCCGCAAGACCGGCAACGCGCTCGCTGCTGTCATTGCTTAATAACGCGTATTTGATTGACGAAGACCCACAATTAAGTACTAAGATCGGATTTTGCATGGCTGTTCCTTTAGACAAGATCTTGTGCATTCCTTGCAACAAGCCCCTTCCTAACTGGATTAAATTTTAAGCTATCCTTGTCTTAAGTAATTTATTGTAGATTAAAAAAAATGTATTGTGGTAATTTTTTGCCAAATTTTTGTTGTCATCACTATAGCGAAAAAGCATACCACAACAATGCTGGTGTCAACAAAATGAAAAATTAACAAAAATCATCGATTTAACGCTCATCTTTAATAAGGTGAGATAATTGCTTATAAAACGCAAAAACAGCTACAATAACCCCATCACAAATTTTATTTTTACACTTATTTTATTCTTAAAATTAAGGGCATTCATGCAAATTTCAAAACTATCCTCAACAATGACCGTGCTGACCGTGCTGACCGTGCTGACGGTGATGTTGGCAACCAATGTGCTGACAGGATGTGGGCAAAAAGGGGCATTGTACCTACCGAGCAACCATAGCCAACAAGTAGTCGATGCTGCCGCCAAACCGACCAGCACCACTGCGAATGCCTCTGATGCCAAAGTCGATGTCAACACCCAAGATCCCAACGTCATGATCGACAATAACGCAACGCCAACGCCGCAATCAGCGCCTCACTCAGCGACCACGCCATCGGTGCCATCTGTGCCATCGGTTGGAGGTAAAAATGATTACTAATGATGCAGCCGCAAGTTTAGCAATCAATCCGACCGAACACGTCAAGTCAATCAATGGTCTGAGTTATGATGGCACTGCCTTGATGATGGATGGCGTCAGTCTTGCGGATATCGCAAAGACCTTCGGCACACCGACCTATGTATATAGTCAGCAGTCGATTTTGGCAGCCTATAAAGCTTATGATGATAGTTTTACTGAGATTGAGCATCAGATTTGTTATGCGGTAAAAGCCAATAGTAACCTTGCGGTATTAAACGAACTTGCCAAAGCAGGGGCAGGGTTTGATATTGTTACAGGGGGCGAGCTTGCGCGAGTTTTGGCTGCGGGCGGCGACCCCAAAAAAATCGTATTTTCAGGACTTGGCAAAACCGCTGAAGATATCCGCACTGCCCTTGAAGTAGGGATTGCTTGCTTTAATGTCGAGTCAGAAGCTGAGCTGTACCGTATCAATGCAGTGGCAGGCAAACTACAGCAGCAAGCGCCAATTTCGCTACGCGTCAATCCCAATGTCGACGCGCAAACCCATCCATATATCTCCACAGGGCTCAAAGAAAATAAATTCGGCATTACCCATGAAGATGCGCCCCGTATCTACCAAATTGCCCATGACTTACCGCACTTAAAAGTCGTCGGTATTGATTGTCATATTGGCTCGCAGTTGACCCAAGTTCAGCCTTTTATGGATGCATTGGATAAAGTCATTGAGATGATTCACGCACTTGCCAAGCAAGGTATTGCGCTTGAGCATATTGATTTGGGGGGTGGCTTGGGTGTGCAGTATATTGACGAAGACGTTGCAAGTATTGAAGAATTTGCGCAGTTACTGTTACCAAAACTGAAAACTTTAGGCTTAACACTCTATTTAGAGCCAGGTCGTAGCATCGTTGCCAATGCAGGTGTATTGTTGACCCGCGTGGATATTTTAAAACCTACCGAACACAAAAATTTTGCCATTGTCGATGCCGCGATGAATGATTTGATTCGTCCGGCACTTTATCAGTCAGAGATGGCGGTCATCCCCACACAGTTGAACTCACCGGTTGAACCCAAAGTATGGGATATGGTCGGGGCGATTTGTGAGACGGGCGACTTTTTGGCAAAAAACCGTGTGTTAGCGTTGGCTGACAATGATATCCTAGCCATCACAGGCGCAGGGGCGTATGGGTTTGTAATGTCGAGCAATTACAATAGCCGCCCTCGTGCTTGTGAAATCTTGGTCAAAGATGGTCACGCTCATGTGATTCGCGAGCGTGAAACGGTTGAGAGCCTTTGGCAAAAAGAAAAATTGGTAGATTAAATCTATCCTATAAGGTTTGCTGGCTTTGCTGGCAACGCTAAGCCTTATTTGTCCCGCTGAGCCCAAAACCTTAGCAACTGAAACCAAAACCTTAGTAACCGAGCCCAAATTGCTTGACTTGCTAAGGTTTTTTTGTTCCCCAATTACCTTATAAAAAATCAGCTATCATGATAAGATAGCGTGCATAAATCAAAATAATTTTAAGGAATAACAATGTTAATTGAATTTACCAAAATGCATGGACTGGGGAATGACTTTATGGTCATTGACCTGGTCACACAGCGACTTCACTTGACCAAAGAGTTGGTAGCGTTGTTAGGGGATAGACACTTAGGGATTGGCTTTGACCAGTTGTTGATTGTTGAGCCGCCAAGCCGCCCTGATGTCGATTTTCGCTATCGTATTTTTAACAAAGATGGCAGTGAAGTGCAGCAATGCGGCAATGGCGCTAGATGTTTTGCCCGTTTTGTGCAGGCGCGCAAATTGTCATTTAAACAACGTATTCGGGTAGAAACCGCCAGCGGTATTATTACCCTTAGCACCGATGATTATGGCTGGGTAAAAGTGGATATGGGCAAACCAAAATTTGAGCCTGATGAGATTCCTTTTACCCCCAAAACCATTACTAAAGTTCAAAACTCATACCGGCTAAATGTGGATGGTACGCCTGTGACACTCTATGTGGCAAATATGGGCAATCCCCATGCCATTATCAAAGTAGATGATGTATTGACCGCTGAGGTGGAAAAACTCGGTAAAGCGATTGAGAGCCACCCTGCATTTCCGGAGCGCGTCAATGTCGGGTTTATGCAGGTGATGAATAATCGCCATATCCGGCTACGCGTCTATGAGCGCGGTGTCGGCGAAACGCAAGCTTGTGGTACGGGCGCGTGTGCTGCCGTTGCTACAGGGGTGCGTGAAGGCTGGCTAGATGAAGGCGTGGATATTCGAGCCCAGTTGTATGGCGGCAGTTTGGCGATTCGTTGGCAAGAAGGCTATCCTGTTTATATGACCGGTCCTGCGACCTTTGTGTACGAAGGGGTGTTTAGTCCTGAGGGTTTGATGGCAGGTGCGGGGCTGAAATTTGCGCCGGCACAATCAAGTGAGGAACATCGCTCAGATGAGGGACATCCTTATCATGAATAGCACCCAACCTCGCTAACCGACACTATGACAACTAGCCGTAGCCTAAGTCAAGGGAAAAATAGTCAAGGGAAAAAGGGCAACCGTGTAGGCAAATCAGCAAACGATGATTTGCCCACGCACTTAACGCCGCATGCGGCAGAAACTGTGCTCAATACCGATGACCAAGCTTTGGTAAATCGCTGGCTGGCTGAGCTAAGCAATAAGCGTTATAGCGCAGCGACCATCAAAAGCTACCGCCAAGCGCTACAGCCTTTTTTGGCGTATTGCTATGAGCAACATACCGAGCTTTGTCACATCACCCGCCAGCAATTATCAGACTTCCTAATTCGCCGATTGGATGTCGATAAAATATCCAAATCCAGTAGTCAATATGAACTGACCGTGTTGCGTCAACTTTATAAATGGTTGATTGTTCAGCAGCTGATGACACTAAATCCCACCACAACTATACGTCTTAAACGCGCCCCGAGACCTTTGCCCACGCTACTTGATATCGATGTATTATCCCAGTTATTAGACCAAGCTGCGCCAGAAGATAGCCATGAAGCACGGTTATGGATTCGCGATAAAGCCATGCTAGAATTACTGTATGGCAGTGGTTTGCGGGTTGGCGAGCTCGTGGGACTCAATATGTCTGACATCGACAAATCACAGCGGCTGTTACGAGTATTGGGTAAAGGCGGAAAAACGCGCATCGTACCGATTGGCGAAAAAGCCTGGCAGGCACTCATCAACTATTTGCCGCATCGCTCGCTGTGGGTGGAAGAGCAAGACCCTGCGGTATTTGTCAGTGAGCGTTATGGCACGCGTATTTCAACGCGCACCGTGCAGCTACGTATCAAGCTACACGCCAAACGAGCCGGCGTCGCGCAAGACTTATACCCGCATCTACTTAGACACTGTTTTGCCTCACATATTTTAAGTGATAGTGGTGATTTGCGTGGCGTTCAAGAATTGCTAGGACACAGTGATATCAGTACCACACAGATTTATACCCATTTGGATTTTGGGCATTTATCGCAAGTGTATGACAAAGCGCATCCCCGCTCACGACGATAGCGCACAATAATAGGCAGGTTAAGCAGTGATATTAAACATGAAAAAAATATTAAGCTTAAGCCTAGCCACATCAGCCTTAGCCATCTTAAGCATTTACCGCGCGGGTCAAATGCTCAGAAGTACGGCGAAGATTTAGGCTCAAGATAATCGCTAAGCCACGCAGCATCTCAACACCGATACGAGGATAATCTGACAACAGTCGCTCAAAGTCAGCGCGGGACAAGGTGACAAGCGCACATAGGCTGGCGGCTTTAATGGTAGCGGAGCGAGTTAATAAATCTAACAGTGCCATTTCACCCGTACTTTCGCCCGCCCGAATTTCACCGACTTTAATTTCTGCCCCTGAAGGGCTGTATTTAATGACTGATAGCTCCCCAATCAGCAAAAAAGCCATAAAATCGCCATGCTCGCCTTCCGTAAATAACACTTCTTGCGGACTCAACTGTTTAAAATGCAATGAGTTTTCGACCACTTGAAACATATAAGGATCAAGACGGCTAAAAATTGGGCTATTCTTTAAATATTCAAAAAGTGGATTATCCATTTTTCGCTTAAAGGTCGTTAGATATTATTTGCTATGATAGTCAATTTTTGACATTCGAGCAACGCAATATTCTGCCGAGTTATTTGCTGCGCATCCGCATCAAAGTCGGCAAAAATCACGCTCGGGGCTTTTTGGTAAAAGGTTGTCTTATCAGCAGTTTGGTCAAGCTCTGGGCGACCATCTGGCTTAGGCAGCCAGCTTGCTGCTTTGGCAGATAAAGGTAAATGCGCTAAATTGTTAGTGATGTCAAAATCTAGATTTGCTGCATGGTTTGCTGTTTTGTTTGCTGCATTGATTTTTTGTGTGAAAACGTTCTCGCCATCACTGCTGATAAATTCGCTATGCCCCCAAGTGCTGCGAACATTGCTAGGCGCTGAGGGATTGACCACATGGTCACCCGTCTGACCTGCGCCAATGACCATGCATTGACTATCGAGCGCCCTTGCGGTGAGTAGGGCATGCCAATGTGCTTTACCTGTTTGGTAAGTAAACGCCGAAGGCGCTGTCAATATATCTGCGCCTAGTTCGCGTAGTTTGACCGCAAGGGTGGGGAAACGAATATCAAAACATACCATCATGCCGACTTTGCCAAACTCGGTATCCGCCACAATGAGCTCATTACCGGCTTCGAAGGTTCTACCTTCATCATAGTTGCCTGTGCTATCATTGACGGTGGCTTTGAACAAATGAATTTTGTCATAGCGCGCTAAGCAGTCGCCAGCAGGGTCAAATAATAGTGAGCTTTGCCGAAGTTTGCCGTCAGCGACAGGCGTACCGTCAGGTCGATACGGGCAGGGCAAGGTACCTGCCAGCAGATACACACCATAGTGGCGGGCAGCCTGTGCCGACCAAGCTTTTAAGGCATCAAAATATTGACTGGCAAAACCTTGTTTGCCAAAACAAAAAGCGTTTTCTGGTAGAATCACCATGCGGGTGCCGCGTTCACTGGCAATTTTAATACCTAATTCAATAGATTGAAGATTTGCTAAGATATCGGTCTGGCTATTGAGTTCAACAATCGCAAATTTTTTCAGTTTTGTCATGGTGTGATTTCGTAAGCAAAAAATTTAGGAAAATTTGTGGATGCTGCAGCTAAGCATAGTTAAGCTAAGTGCAGATAATTAATATACGGCTGAATGTCAAAAAATACTAGCATATCTTGTTGAAACAATACTAAACTAGCAACCTAGCAGAGCATAGACACACCATAGACACACCATCTAAACTAACCTCATTAGAGTAAGGCTTAAAAAAACGCGTTATGAAAATTGGTATTGGGGCAAAGCTAACGACGGGGATGACACTCACCCCGCAAATGCAGCAGGCAATTCGCTTGCTGCAATTATCGAGTCTTGAGCTTGAACAAGAAGTGCAGCTTAAACTCGATAGCAACCCCCTGCTTGAGCGTGAAGAAGAGTGGGAGACGTCTTATGACGACGCCGATAACCTACCCGATGGCGAAAACTATCCAAAACAAGACATGGATAACGACTATGACTATGACGATGATGACTATCAAGTAGAAGGTGTTGAGTTGTCTGAAGCTGATTTGGATGACTATAACCGCCATGAAACTGAGGTGTTGGAAGATTATCTAGCGTCGGATGATTTTTATCCTGCTTCTGCTAGCCAAGATTATCCCGAGCACAGTGAACCCTCGGCAGTGCATGAGTATGCAAGTGATAGTTATAGTGACAGTTATGCAGACAGCGATTATCGCTATGATGAGGAATTTGGCTTAGACGGCATTGATAGTAGCGAGCATCTTAGCAGCCAGCAAATCGATATGCCGGTGGATGCACAGTGGGATGATATCTATAGCTATGAATCTGCGGCAGCCACTGGCATTGATAGCGAAGACAGTCAGGATGATTATAAGCTTGCCACGCAAGGAAATATTCAAGATTATGTGCGTTGGCAACTGAATTTAAGACGGCTCTCCACCATCGATATGCTGATGGCGGAGTATCTGATTGATAGCATGGACGAGCGCGGTTTTATCACGCTATCGAATGATGAGCTATTTCAAAGTTTTGATACCATGTTGTCATTTTATCAAGTTGAAAACGTGGACTTGGCGCTTGAAGACATTGAACTTGTGGTTAAGCAAATACAAAACTGCGAGCCACTGGGCGTTGGTGCAAGAAATTTGGCAGAATGCTTGCTGATTCAGCTCAATAAATTGCCGAGTGATACCCCCTCTTGGCAAGCAGCCAAGCAAATTTTGATGCATTCAGAGTTTTTTGCCAACAATAACATCAATGCACTGCTTAAATCATCCAATCTTGATGTCTCTGAGATTCAGCCTGCCCTTGCCTTATTGCGCACATTAAACCCCAATCCTGCACTGTCTTATGAAAAATCACAGCGCCAGCTAGATAAAGGCATTGAAAGCTACGACATTCCTGATGTCATTGTGGTGCAGCGTGGACAGCATTGGGAAGTCAGCCTAAACCCAGAAACCTTGCCAAAACTGCGTATTAACCAAGTGTATGCCAAGCTTGTCAATCGCAATGACAACAGTGAACAAGGCGTTTATCTAAAAGAGCAGCTGTATGATGCGCGGCTGTTTATCCGTAGTATCGAAGAGCGTAATCAAAATCTACTAAAAGTTGCAACCTGTATCGTCAAACGTCAGCAGGCTTTTTTTGAGCAAGGCGTCATGGCAATGCAGCCGATGGTACTTAAAGATGTGGCAGATGAAGTCGGCTTACATGAGTCAACCGTTTCTCGTATCACTACTAGCAAAACCATCGTTACCCCCAAAGGGCTATTTAGCCTAAAATATTTCTTTTCAAGTCAAGTCAGTAGTGATGAGGGTGAGGGCGTTTCTTCGACCGCTATCAGCGCGATGATCAAGCAAATGATAGAGGCAGAAGACCCCAAAAAACCGCTATCTGATAGTAGTATTATGAAGCATTTGCAAGGTAAAGGTATTGATATTGCCCGTCGTACCGTGACCAAATACCGAGAGGGTATGAACATCGGTTCTTCCACGCAGCGTAAAGTGCGGTTTTGACCGCAATGTTGTGATTAGAGGGTCAGTCAAAATCTTTTCTAGCTGAATTCTCAAATTTAACTAAGCCGTCAAATATAACTAAATTTTCAAATATAACGCAGCTTTTAAATTTAACTGAATTTT
This sequence comes from Moraxella sp. CTOTU47616, assembly GCF_032017465.1. Classification (NCBI taxonomy): domain Bacteria; kingdom Pseudomonadati; phylum Pseudomonadota; class Gammaproteobacteria; order Moraxellales; family Moraxellaceae; genus Moraxella; species Moraxella sp. CTOTU47616. The sequence goes on along the minus strand of NZ_DALZPU010000003.1, from coordinate 7,685 downwards.
CAAATTTAACTCAACTCTCGAACTGTTAACAAATCTCTTGGTATTTTCCTAAACACCAATGGTTGATGGCATGCCCACCTTTTTGCATAATGGATTCATAAGGGATAAACCTTTTACGCAGTAACATGGCTCTTTTAGCAACTTATCTTGGTACACGGGTATGCTTGATGCTTGAACACTATAATTTGATTTTACTTTTTTTGGGGTTGGCGTTTTTAATCGGGGCATTCTTTCCTGTGCTACCGCGCAAGCTTTCGATATCCCTACCTATGATACAAATTACCTTTGGCGCACTGCTAGGGTATTTTTTTATGGGGCTGCCTAGAATTAATCCGCTTAATTATGGCGTTCCTATCGAAAAAGTTACAGAAGTGGTGGTGCTGATTTCGTTGGTCGGTTGTGGTATCAAGCTCGATACTCCGCTCAATTGGAAAACTTGGCAACCGACCTTAAGGCTATTAGTGATTGTAATGCCAGTGGGTATCGCCGCGATGGCATTGATGGGGCATTACATTTTTGGACTCAGTATGGCGGCGGCTATTTTGCTCGGTGCGGTGCTAGCGCCAACCGACCCTGTATTAGCGGCAAGCATCCAAGTCGGTCCACCCAACTCCGAACGACAGGAAGATGTGACCCGATTTACCCTCACCTCTGAGGCGGGTCTCAATGATGGACTGGCATTTCCGTTCGTGTATTTAGCGATAGCCATTGCTACGGCTGCCTCACTCAATCAGGGTTTTGGTGCAGAGGATTGGCTGCATTGGTTGGGCTATGATGTGTTATGGCGAATCATTGCAGGGGTGGTGGCGGGTTACTGTGTCGGTAAGTTTTTGGCAAATTGGCTATTTACTAAGGCATATCCCGATAAAGTCGAGCAGAGTTATATGGTGTTAGCCTTGATGTTAGTGTCTTATAGCATCACTGAGTTCGTGCATGGTTATGGTTTTATTGCCGTATTTGTCGCCGCGTTAACCCTTCGGCGCTCGGAATGTGAACATGAATATCATCAAGGCTTGCATGATTTTGCTGAGCAAATTGAAGGTTTGTTGATGTCGCTTGTGATGGTATTTTTGGGACTGCTAGTGGGTCAAGCATTAGCGAGTGATGTTACCCTTAGCTGGCAAGTGTATGTGGTATGTTTGGCGTTTATATTTTTGATACGTCCCATCGTGGGTTATTTTAGTCTAGGTAAACTGGGGATGAGTCGCAATGAACGCTGGGTAACGGCAGGACTGGGCATTCGCGGGATTGGTACATTGTATTATATCGCCTATGCGATGAATAAAGGCGTATTTACCAGTGATGAAGCGCTAAAAATTTGGGTGATTTGTGTGGTAACGATTGCAATGTCGGTGTTTTTACATGGGCTAACCGCCAATCGCTTATTAGCCATGACCAAAAATTAGTGTAATGCAAAAATAAAAAAGCGGGTAAGTTACCCGCTTTTTTTACGCTGATATGATTAGCCACCACCCACCGCTTGCACCACTTCAATGTTCATACCATCTTGCAAGGTGACATTTGCCAATTGGCTTTTTGGAATCAATTCACCGTTGATTTCAACAGCAAAACGACCTTGGGTTTGCCCCATTTCATCCAATAGTTGTAAAAGATTTTGATGTAACGTTTGTTTGACGTCACCATTTAAAGTCACTTGTGGCATTATTTCGCTTCCTGTTTTGTTACGCTTTCTGTGATGGTTAAATAGGGTTAAACTGATGAAGTGTGCTTAGCAACACTGATCGCAAGCCAAACCCATGCAATAATAAACAGCGTGCCGCCAATCGGGGTAATGGCGCCTAACCAGCGCGGCATACCCAAAGCCATCAAATATAGTGAACCTGTAAAAAGCACAATACCCAGTTGCATCACCCACGCGATAATAGGCGATGCGAGGTTTATACGCAATAACATACCAACAATCAACAACCCAAGCGCGTGATAAAAAAAGTACTGCGTACCCGTCTGCCACCAAGCCATCTGCTCGGCTGATAAACGCGGTTTAAGCCCATGTGCCGCAAAAGCCCCACAGGCGACCGCCACTGCCATATTTATCGCGCCAATACTTAGCCAATTCATGACAGTTAATCCAACTGCAAATGGGTATTGGCTAACATGGCTTCTTTGATTTTATCCATGGCATTTTTTTCAATTTGACGTACCCTTTCTGCGGAGATATTGTACTCTGCCGCCAACTCGTGCAAGGTCGCTTTTTGCTCATTGAGCCAGCGCTGCTGTACGATATCCCGCGAGCGATCGTCTAAGTCTTCCATCGCTTCCATCAAGGCTGAATTGTTATTTTCTTCCCAATCAGCATCTTCTACCATATCGGCAGGGTCAGCCGCATCTTCCAAAAAATACTGCGGTGCATAGCGACCTTCGTCTTCATCATCACTTTGTGCTTCAAACGATGCATCATACGAAGTCAGACGGCTTTCCATCTCTAGCACTTGTTTGACGGTAACATTTAAGTCTTTGGCAATCGCTTCGGCTTCTTCGAGCGTTAACTGGTTGTTGGTTTTTTTCAGTGAGCGCAAGTTAAAAAATAGCTTGCGGTGCGCTTTGGTGGTTGCGACTTTGACGATACGCCAGTTACGAATCACAAATTCATGGATTTCAGCTTTGATCCAATGCACGGCAAAAGACACCAAACGCACACCTTTGTTTGGGTCAAAACGTTTCACTGCTTTCATCAAACCGACATTGCCTTCTTGAATCAAATCGCCTTGTGGCAAGCCATAGCCAGAGTAGCTGCGCGCAATGTGAATCACAAATCGCAGATGCGACATAACCAGCAGCCGTGCTGCTTCTACATCCCCTTCGTCAGTATAGCGATGCGCTAGCTCCTGTTCTTGCTCTGCCGTCAAAATAGGAATTTGATGAACCGCGTTGATATACGCGCCTAAATTTACCCCAGGCGCAGATAGCGCAGTCGGCATGGTAGGAACAAGGGCATTGGTCATGGCTTTCTTTTGACGGGATCGCGATGCAGTCTTACGTGGTTTTTCAGCAAACTCATCGTCATAGTCGTCATCATCCTCGTCCACCAACTCATCATAGTCATCATAACTATCAGGGAGCTGTGCAAGGTCAATATCGTCGTCGCCTAAGCTATCAAAGTCTGGCTCGTCAAATTCATCGAGTTCGTCGTCATCGATGTCATCAAATGCAGCGTGTGGATCGTCACCCAGCTTAGCGTCAAGCTTGGTCGATTTTTTTGCGTTGGCAGTCTTTTTTATTGTCGTTGTTTTGGTCTTTGTAGCCATGAAATAGCCTGTCAATTGTCCTTTAATTTCTGTTATTTAGTATGCCTTAAAGCCAGCTTTTTTGTAAGAGGCGTTTAGCAATTTTTGGTTATGATCGAGTGAAAGATTGTGTCTGTTGTATTTTCAGACGGTATGATTGATGTGTGCTGTACGAGTGTATATCCGGCATGCTGACAAAAAGCTGCGATGTCACGCTTGCTGTTAGGGTCGGTTGCGGTCACATACACCGCATGACCCAACGCGGTCTTTTTTAGTGCCATTTTAAGTTTAAGCAGCGGCATCGGGCAGGCGAGTCCTTTACCATTTACATAGTGCTCAATTTGAGCATTGATGTTGAGATTGTTATGTTCGCCTGAGCGAAACAATCCCCAATCTTGGCAAAAGGCGTCATCTGAGAGTAAGGCAGGATTTAGCGTAATCTGAGAAGAATCCGTCATGGTAATAAAATCGCTACTGGAAAATTTAAAGTGTGTTAGGTGGTTATTATAGGCTAAATTACAAGTGTAGACGATTGAGATAAATCAAAGTTAGCATTATATTTTTGAAAATCTAACCTTTATCCTGTACTTAGTGGTCGGTAGATTGCAGCAAGATATCATTACAAAATTTGGCTTTTTAAAGCTGCTGAAATTTGTATATTGAGCAGTATTATTTAGCATTTGCCTTTTTTTTAAACACCATTTTTTAACCACCATTCTAAGCTAATTCGCTGTCAAAGGTCGCGCATGCCCATCAATCCATTTGCTGGTTATTTATCTGCTAGTTATTTATTAAGAAAAACGCTCATAGTAGCTATATTAAGTACCCTATCAACAGCGGTTTTTGCGTTAGATAACTTCTCCTATCAAAGTGCGCCTGCTTTTAATCCAGTCATGATTGCAAGTGCTGAGCCTACCAAGGTGAATAGCCAATTAGCCTCTATGGACAATGGACAAGCGCTCATCGATACCGAGCAAAATCGCCAAGTCGGTGAGTGGGCGCTTCGACAAATCAACGGCAATGCAGCGCTGATAAAAGACCCTTGGTTGCAGCAATCGCTTGAACAAATTGTGTGGCAAATCAATGCGGTAGCAGGTCTCAACGCACCCATGGGGCTAGTGATTATCAATGACAAGCAAATCAATGCCTTTGCAGTACCGTCTGGGCTTATCGGCATCAATGTCGGTTTGTTGGATAAAGCTAAAAGTCTGGATGAAATAGTGAGCGTCGTCGCGCATGAGATTGCTCATGTCAGCCAGCGCCATTATCAACATCGCAATGATGAAAAAACCAAACAGCTACTGATGCAGGCAGGCGGTCTTTTGGCGGGCGTCGCAGCATCCAAAGTCGGGGATGGTGATGCCGCTGCCGCTGTCATGCTAGGCTCTCAGGCGATGTCTGCCAACGCTGCTGCTTCCTATAGCCGCGGTCAAGAGCGAGAAGCCGACCGTATTGGCATGCAAATCATGAACCAAGCGGGCTATGACGTCAATGCCATGCCCAGTTTCTTTGCCACCCTAGACCAACAAAACCCTGTCAAAAGTAACACCTTGATTCCCAGTTTTATTTTAAGCCATCCGCTCACCGCAGATAGAATCAGTGAAGCAAGGGCGCGAGTCGCAACTTACAAGCGTGATAGCCAAGCTAATATGGCATCAAACCGTTATCAATCTATTCAACAGCAGCGTGCGCAACTGTTTGAACAAATCCAGTGGCGTGCTCGCTACTATGGCTATCTAGTAAACAAAGCCGATTTGGAACAAGGGGCGAAAACCAGTGAAGGTGCCAAGCTTGCGCTGATTAATTATTATCTTGATAACGGACAACCCAAAGCGGCACAAAGCTTAATGCAGGATTTTGACAAGGACATCAATACGCTCGCCAATCCCCTAGCAGTCGTGACATTTAGCCAGTTAGCGGCGCAGCAAGGCAATGTCGATGTGGCAATCGCTAAATTGCAGCAACTCGCTTCTGTGTATCCTGAGCGCACAGATGTGCCACGCTATCTAAGTGACATTTATTTAAAATATCGACCTACTGCAGAAAGTGGTCAAAAAGTATTAGCGCTGCTTCAACCCTTATCCAAGCAAAATCCCCGTGACGTCATGGTGTGGGATCGATTACAACAAGCCAGTCAACTACTTGCAAAACATCGTAGCGGCGATGAGCAACTGATTCATCGCATCAATACGTTACGCTATCGCGCGTATAGCGAGTTATGGCGCAATGAGCTAAAAGACGCGGTGACATCACTCACCCAAGCCAAATCGTTAGCAAAGCAGCTACCTAGTAACCAATCTTTGCTAGCACTGCTGAATCAGCAAATCAACCAAGTACAAGACGCCAATCAGTTTAAACCATCTTAACGATTAGACGGCTAACGTAGGTTCATTATCCGTTGGCTCATCCTGCTCCGGTAGCGCCAACCAACTGGCAAGTTTCAGTGACAGTTCTTCGAGACCAATTCTATCTTGGGCAGAAAATAATTGAATACTAAACGGCAATTTTAATTTATTAAGCTGATTGCGGGTTTGCTGTAACGTGTTTTTGGCAGCACCATATTTGAGCTTATCGGCTTTGGTTAATAGCACATGAACCTCAAGCTCACCGTCTTTTGCCCAGTGTAGCATTTGCTCATCAAAGAATTTTAGTGGATGGCGAATGTCTGTGAGCAGCACTAAACCTGCGAGGCTTTTACGCGAAATTAGGTATTTTTCCAGCTCTGACTGCCATTCTTTTTTCATCACCTCGGGCACGGCGGCATAGCCATACCCTGGCAAATCCACCAACCGCTGATCCAAATTGCCCATATTAAAAAAGTTAATCATTTGGGTGCGACCTGGGGTTTTGGAGGAGCGGGCTAACTGGCGCTGCTGGGTCAATGCATTAATGCAAGAGGACTTACCAGCATTTGAGCGGCCAGCAAAAGCAACTTCGCGACCCGTATCGGCAGGACACAGTTTGAAGGTAGGGGCAGACAGCATAAATTGGGTTTGATGCAACCAGCGTTTTGCCGCATCACTATCGTCAGTAATCGCAGTCGGCGCAAGGGTGTTAGTAAAATCCATCATCAGCACATAATCTTAATGTTAAAGCGCTATTGTATCAGCAAATACCCATAACCCAAAATTTTGAGCACTTGCTACCGCTGTTTTGTGAGATATTTTTTGTAGTGAAACCCGCTTGCCAACCTGCAAATGACTTTTACATGATTATCGAGTTATGGCATAATAATCAGCCATATCAATTATTCGATTATGGTTTTAATCATGACTGTCACTGTAATCGACAAAACCCTCGGTGTTTTAAAATCATTTAGCTAACTTAAATGCCGTATTAGCCATATGATTAGCGTTCATTAATAGGGTAGCCTACAAATTTTGCAGACAAGCGCATGGTTGTCTTGCTATAATATTGTAACTTAGTAGATACATTCACCAGTGTTAAAGCAATAAATATATATGATGATAACTGGGTGTTGCTTTGATATTGTAAGTAATGCCTTTGTCGCTAGCTCATTGTGAGTCATAACCAACACGCTTTAGTAGGAATTGTTACCGATGAAAAAAATACTCACTGCCGCAAGCCTTTTAATTGCCAGCGTAAGCGGTTCTGCAGCTGTTACCGTACCAAAATATGACATTGCCAAAGGTAAGGTTATTGCTGAATCAGTTTGTGGTGCTTGTCATGGCGTCAATGGTGTTAGTACTGTTCCTGCACAGCCTAACCTTGGCGGACAAAACGTTAAGTATCTCTATAAACAGCTAACCGAATTCAAATCAGGCGCGCGTGTCAATCCTATTATGTCAGCGCAAGTGGCAAAATTAAATGACCAAGACATGGCGAATGTGGCAGGTTATTTTGCAAGTCAACCTCGTTGGGGGGTAGGTTATGCTAATCCTGCTTACGCAGCAACAGCGCAAAAATTGTATTATGGTGGTAATAGCACACGCGGTGTGATTCCTTGTGCAGGCTGTCACGGTGGTAAAGCCAATGGTAATGATTTAGCCGCTTTCCCACGTATTGGCGGTCAGCATTCAGCTTATATCGCAACCCAATTAAAACTGTTCCGTGCGGCGGGTCGTGAAGACGATGTAACCGACCCTTCACAAATGCGTATGAATGATGCAGCTAAAAAAGGCGATAAAGGCATGATGCAAATCGTGGCATCAAAATTATCAGATAATGATATCAAAGTATTGTCTGACTATATCAGCGGTCTACATTAGTATTTAGCGATATATCATTTAGCCAAGCTTAGCACTTGGCTTTTTTATTGCCTAAAACCACCTGAACCAATAGTAAATTTTAGTGGCAAATTAACCGGTTAACAAAAGCTTAAGCATAAAAAAAGAGCCACCGAAGTGACTCTTTTGTATGCTCGCTAACGATTAGTCGTTAACTTTAGCAACAACACCCGCACCTACAGTACGGCCACCT